>NZ_QETH01000010.1 GCF_003105115.1 Flavobacterium sp. HTF
TTATGAACCTATAAATCATTTTTTTCTAATTACATCTTTATTTTTATTCTCTAGAATTCAATAACAATTATTTTTAACTCTAAAAAATCAATTTTATTACCTGTAAGGCGAATTTAACTTTTTAAAGTATAAAAACCATAATTTTTAACAACAAATTTCCCTGAATTTGATAAGCTTAAAAATGAATTAACATGAAAAAAACATTTTATACTGAGTAACAACTATTTAAAACTTATTTGTTAGTAAATAAATTTCCCACAAAAAAACTAACTAACAGAAAAACAAAATATCAGAATACGAATTGATTACAAAATAAAAACGCCCTGTTTTCACAGAGCGTTTTTTATAATTAATCTTAAAAATTAAGCTTTCCCGGCAGCAATTAAGTTTAATGCCGAACCTGCAACGAACCATCCAATTTGTCCTGCGTTGTAAGTATGGTTTGCCAGAATAACATCTTTAGTTCCATCAGCGTGAATGAACTCTAACGTTAATGGTTTACCCGGAGCAAACTCAGTTAAATCAGTAAAGTTAATGGTATCATTCTCCTGAATTTTATCGTAATCTGCTTCATTAGCAAATGTCAATCCCAAAAGCCCTTGTTTTTTAAGGTTAGTTTCGTGGATACGGGCAAAAGATTTTACCAATACCGCTTTAACACCTAAGAAGCGAGGCTCCATCGCAGCATGCTCACGGGAAGAACCTTCACCATAATTGTGATCTCCCACAACAATAGAAGCAACTCCGGCTGCTTTATAAGCACGGGCTACAGCAGGAACTGCATCGTAATCTCCGGTTAATTGATTTTTAACTGAATTTGTTTTTTGATTGAATGCATTTACGGCACCAATCAACATATTGTTAGAAATATTATCTAAGTGTCCACGGAAACGTAACCATGGTCCCGCCATAGAAATATGGTCTGTTGTACATTTTCCAAAAGCTTTTATCAGCAATTTAGCACCAGTTATGTTTTTTCCGTCCCATGGATCAAAAGGAGCTAATAATTGTAAACGTTCTGAAGCAGGATTAACCACTACCTGAACTCCTGAACCATCTGCAGCCGGAGCCTGAAAGCCCGGATCTTCAGCGTAGAAGCCTTTAGCAGGCAATTCATCTCCTGTTGGAGCGTCCAGCATTACCTCTTCTCCTTCTTCGTTGATTAATTTATCTGTTAATGGATTAAATCCTAAATCACCTGCAATAGCTAATGCCGTTACCAATTCCGGAGAACCTACAAAAGCCAAAGTATTCGGGTTACCGTCTGCACGTTTTGAGAAGTTACGATTGAAAGAGTGAACGATAGTGTTTCTTTCTTCTTTCTCTGCTCCTTCTCTGTCCCACATACCAATACATGGCCCGCAGGCGTTAGCAAAAACCGTTGCTCCAATTTTATGAAAAGTTTCGATAAAACCATCTCTTTCAATTGTAGAACGAACTACTTCAGATCCAGGAGTAATGGTAAACTGTGATTTAGTTTTTAAATTTTTATCCGCAACTTGTCTTGCCAAAGAAGCTGCACGTGAAATATCTTCGTAAGAAGAGTTTGTACATGAACCAATTAAACCAACCTGAATTTGTAGTGGCCAGTTATTTTTAATAGCTTCTTCTTTCATCTTAGAAATCGGAGTAGCTAAGTCCGGAGTAAAAGGACCATTCAAGTGTGGCTCCAACTCAGTCAAGTTGATTTCAATCACCTGATCAAAATATTGTTCAGGATTAGCATATACTTCCGGGTCTCCGGTTAAGTAAGAAGCTACTTTATCAGCAGCATCTGCAACATCTGCTCTGTTTGTAGAGCGCAGGTAACGACTCATAGAATCATCATATCCAAAAGTTGAAGTTGTAGCTCCAATTTCTGCCCCCATGTTACAAATTGTACCTTTACCGGTACAAGACATAGAAGTTGCGCCTTCGCCAAAATATTCGACGATTGCACCAGTTCCGCCTTTTACAGTAAGAATACCGGCAACTTTAAGAATAACGTCTTTAGGCGCAGTCCATCCTGATAATTTACCGGTTAATTTAACTCCTATTAATTTAGGGAATTTTAATTCCCAGGCCATACCTGACATAACATCAACGGCATCGGCTCCACCAACACCAATAGCTACCATTCCTAAACCACCTGCATTTACAGTGTGAGAATCGGTACCAATCATCATTCCACCAGGGAAAGCGTAATTTTCAAGTACTACCTGATGAATAATTCCGGCTCCTGGTTTCCAGAAACCAATTCCATATTTATTAGAAACTGACGATAAGAAATCGAAAACTTCATTACTTTGTGTTTTTGCTCTGGCCAAATCGGTTACAGCGTCTACTTTTGCCTGAATCAAGTGATCACAGTGAACCGTTGTAGGAACTGCCACTTTAGATTTACCGGCATGCATGAATTGCAATAATGCCATTTGAGCAGTTGCATCCTGACACGCTACACGATCCGGTGCAAAGTCGACATAGTCAACTCCTCTTCCAAACGCCTTAGAGGGATTTCCGTCCCAAAGGTGATTATATAAAATTTTCTCCGTTAAAGTAAGTGGACGACCAACTATTTCGCGTGCTTTATCAACACGACCTGGCATATTCTCGTACACTTTTTTAATCATTTCAATATCAAAAGCCATAAGATTTGTTTGTTTTTATTATTCTTTTTTGAATATCACAAGATACAAAAAATAGAGCAGCTATTAAAAAAAAAGCCCGAGTTTTACGACTCGGGCTTTTCATTTATAATTACTTTTTTGATTACATAACCAACTGCTTGTTAGAAGGAGCAAACTTAGTCAGGTTGATACCCTCTACTGCGGCTGTATATTCATCCATAGTAGGAGTTCTTCCTAAAATTGTAGATAATACTACAACTGGTGTAGAAGAAAGTAACGATTCTCCTTTTTTACCTTCTGTATCTTCCACGACTCTTCCCTGGAAAAGACGGGTTGAAGTTGCCATTACCGTATCTCCTTTAGCTGCTTTTTCCTGGTTACCCATACAAAGGTTACATCCTGGGCGCTCTAAATACAACATGTTTTCGTATTCTGTACGTGCTGCACCTTTAGGAGCATTATCATCGAATTCAAAACCAGAGTATTTTTGTAAAACTTCCCAGTCTCCTTCAGCTTTTAGCTCATCTACGATGTTATATGTAGGAGGAGCAACTACAAGAGGAGCATTGAATTCAACTTTCCCATTTTGTGCTTCTACATTTTTCAGCATTTGAGCCAAAATTTTCATATCTCCTTTGTGAACCATACAAGAACCGATAAATCCAAGATCTACTTTTTTCACACCTCCATAGAAAGATAAAGGTCTGATAGTATCGTGAGTATATCTTTTAGAAACATCAATATTATTTACGTCCGGATCAGCAATCATTGGTTCTGAAATCTGATCAAGATCTACAACAACTTCAGCATAATACTTAGCATTTGCATCCGGTGTCAAAGCTGGTTTCTCTACAGATTTAATTTCTGTGATTCTCTTATCAGCTTTGTTGATTAATCCCTGAAGAACTTGTTTCTCATTATCCATTCCTTTGTCAATCATAATCTGGATTCTGCCTTTTGCAATCTCCAGTGATTCAATCAAAGTATCGTCCTCAGAAATACAGATAGAAGCTTTTGCTTTCATTTCTGCAGTCCAGTCTGTAAATGTAAATGCCTGATCAGCAGTAAGTGTTCCGATATGAACCTCGATTACTCTTCCCTGGAATACGTTTTCTCCACCAAACTGATGAAGCATCTGGGCTTGTGTAGCATGAACCACATCACGGAAGTCCATATAGCCTTTCATTTCTCCTTTGAACGTTACCTTTACTGATTCGGGAATTGGCATTGAAGCCTCACCTGTAGCAAGCGCAAGAGCAACTGTTCCTGAGTCAGCACCAAAAGCTACACCCTTAGACATTCTTGTATGAGAGTCACCACCAATGATGATCGCCCATTCGTCAATTGTAATATCGTTAAGTACTTTATGAATTACATCGGTCATTGCGTGATAAACTCCTTTAGGGTCACGAGCGGTAATCAGACCGAAGTTATTCATAAACTTCATTAATTTTGGAATGTTTGCCTGAGCTTTTTTATCCCATACAGAAGCAGTGTGACAACCTGACTGGTACGCACCATCCACAATTGGAGAGATTATCGTAGCAGCCATAGACTCTAATTCCTGAGCTGTCATAAGACCAGTGGTATCTTGCGAACCTACAATATTTACTTCTACACGGGCATCTGAACCTGCATGTAATATTTTACCCGGAGTAATTCCAACAGCATTTCTGTTGAATATCTTCTCTACTGCTGTAAGGCCTTGTCCTTCAATAGAAATTTCCTTAGACGGAGCAAATACAAGCGGAGCTTCAATATCAAGCACTTTCGCAGCGAATGTCTGAAGTTTTTTACCAAATACAATAGCGTATGATCCACCAGCTTTAATGAATTCCATTTTCTGAGGAGTGAATGATCTTGAAATATCAATCAGCTCCTGACCACCGTTATAAAGTTTCTTTGTTTTTGTATTAATAGTAAGAACAGTTCCGGTCGCAACAGAATATGCTTCTTCAAGAATCGGTTCATTATTTTCATTTCTAAGCGGGTTACCGTTTTCGTCCAGTTTTTTAACCCAGTTTTTAAGGTCAATTCCAATACCACCTGTAACATCTACAGTAGTAAGGAAAATTGGAGAAATACCATTTGTTCCTCCAACAATCGGAGCAATATTTACAAACGGAACATATGGACTTGCTTGTCTACCAGTCCAAAGTGCTACGTTGTTTACACCTGACATCCTTGAAGACCCTACTCCCATTGTGCCTTTCTCAGCGATCAACATCACACTTGCATCAGGATATTCTACCTGTAGTGATTTAATCTCTGCCTGTGCCTCAGGAGTAATCATACATAAACCATGAAGTTCACGGTCTGAACGTGAGTGTGCCTGATTTCCCGGAGATAATAAATCTGTAGAAATATCTCCTTCACCGGCAATATAAGTAACCACTTTAATTTCTTCAGCTACTTCAGGAAGTTTAGTAAAGAATTCTGCCTGCGCATAACTTTCAAGAATCTCTCTTGCAATTGCGTTATCATTTTTAAATGCCTCTTTTAAACGGTCAGTGTCTGCCTCATAAAGATAAACCTGTGTTTTAAGAACATTTGCTGCTTCTTTAGCAATAGAAATATCATTGCCTAATGCCAAATCAAGCAAAACCTCAATTGAAGGTCCTCCTTTCATATGTGACAATAATTCAAAGGCAAATGCAGGAGTAATCTCATTGACTACCGATTGACCAAGAATAATCTCTTTTAAAAACTTAGCTTTCTCACCAGCAGCACTCGTGGTTCCAGGTAAAGTATTATAAATAAAGAATTTAAGCGAATCATTGCGATGTTCGTTATCTAAATCTTTGATTTGTCCAATTATTTCGCTTAACAATGCAGCATCATCAATTGGTTTTGGGTGAAGACCCTGAATTTTTCTTTCTTCAATTTCTTGAATGTAGTCCTTATAAATATTCATATTTTTTGGTAAAAGGTATTTTTTATTTTTTTGTACGCAAATTTAATAATTAATGCCGAGAACTAAAAAAAATATAACAGAAGCCGTCTTTTCAAAAATTATTATTATTAAAAAACGATTTTCAATGTAATTTTTTGCTAAAACCTTAATTTTAAATTAAAAAAATGAATTATTGGTATTTTAAAATCTTTTCTTTAACAAAGTCGAAATTTAATGTTAGGGAGTATGCAGGATTTTAGCTCTATTTTATCGAAGAATTGTTCTAAATTACAATTTACAACGTTATAGTTGAAGTTTTTTTCGCTTCATTTTAAAGAATAAGCCAATTTTATAAAAAGATAATCCAAATAAGAACGTTGGATATTTACAATAAAAAAAAGCCCGATATCTCACTCGGGCTTTTGTGCGTATTTCTATTATTTTTTTATAATAATTTTTGAATAATTTTTTCTTCCGTAATGCCCTCAGCATCTGCTTTATAATTCTTGATAATTCTGTGTCTCAAAATTCCGGTTGCAACTGCTTTTACATCTTCTATATCCGGTGAAAATTTCCCATTAAAAGCAGCATGTGCTTTTGCTGCTAAAATTAAGTTCTGAGAAGCTCTTGGTCCTGCTCCCCAATCCAGATAGTTTTTCACAAAATCATTTGTCAGTGCATTATCGGGTCTTGTTTTACTAACCAGTGTTACAGCATATTCAATAACATTGTCTGCTACAGGAATTCTACGAATTAAATGCTGAAAATCAATAATTTCCTGAGCAGTAAACAACGGATTAATAGTTGTTTTAACATCAGATGTTGTACGTTTTACAACTTGTACCTCCTCTTCAAAACTTGGGTATTCCAGTTTTATGGCAAACATAAAACGGTCTAATTGCGCTTCAGGCAACGGATAAGTTCCTTCTTGTTCAATAGGATTCTGGGTAGCCAGAACAAAATAAGGTAAGTCTAATTTATGATTTTCACCTGCAATCGTTACAGAGCGCTCCTGCATTGCTTCAAGCAAAGCTGCCTGAGTTTTTGGCGGCGTTCGGTTAATCTCATCTGCCAAAATTATATTAGAAAAAACAGGCCCCTTTATAAACTTAAATTTTCTGTTTTCATCAAGTATTTCGCTACCTAAAATATCCGAAGGCATTAAATCAGGTGTAAACTGAATTCTTTTAAAATCTAACCCTAAAGCCTGAGACAGAGTATTAATTAATAATGTTTTTGCTAATCCGGGCACACCTATTAAAAGTGCATGTCCACCAGAGAAAATACAAATCAGGATTTGATCAACAACTTCATCCTGACCTACAATAATTTTTGCTATTTCGATTTTTAATTCATTTCTTTTTTGAACTAAATTATGAATTGCCGTTACGTCAGACATTTAAATGTATTTTAAAATTAAAAAGAGTTAGGTCTATGAAATCATAAAACTAACTCTTTTTATTTATTTAATAAAAATTATTTTTTCAACCAGTTATTTGTAAAGCTACAATCTCTATATTCTCCAATAACCTTAATATAGGTATCTTTAATTTTGGTATCAAACCATTTTGCAATTGCATTGATTTGTTTTTCCTTTAATGCTAATTCCTTAATTTTAGTATAATCTTTACCGTAATCAGCTGTATGCGCTTCAATTCTATTGGTAACCGTAATTAATTTATACGTTTTTTTACCTTTATCATCTGTATTTAAAAGTGGTTGCGAAATCTCATTGTCTTTTAAGTTAGAAACCTGGCTATATAAAGTGGGATCCATTTTAGTTAATTCGAAACGAGTATCCTGAGTATTCGGATTCACCAAAGTTCCTCCGTTTGTTCTTGTTTCTTTTTCGTCAGATTCTGTTCTTGCAGCTTCTGCGAATGTAATTTCTTTGTTTATTATTTTGTTTCTGATATTTGTAATTCTCTCTTTAGCATCTTTCAACGCAGTTTCAGAAACTACAGGAGCAATTAAAATATGTCTTAATTCTACTTCCTGTCCTTTTATCTTATCAACCATGATAATATGGAATCCAAAATTAGTTTCAAATGGTTCAGAAATTTCGCCTTCCTGCAAACTAAAAGCTACATCTTTAAATTCTTTTACAAAAGGTGTTTTTCTGGTCATTTTATAAAAACCTCCATTTGGCGAAGATCCCGGGTCCTGAGAATATAATACTGCTTTTGTCGCAAAGCTGGAACCTTCAAGAACATCCTTTCTTATAGCATTTAATCTGTCTTTTACTTTTTGCTTGTCTTCTGCAGAAACTTTTGGCTCCACAACAATTTGGGCAACTTCCATTTCGGCTCCAAAAGTTGGCAATTCTTCTTTTGGTATTTTTTTGAAGAAATTACGAACCTCTTCCGGTGTAATTTCAACAGCATCTACAATTTTCTTTTGCATTTCTGATGCTAATTTTTGCTCTTTTAAAATATCCGCAAAGTAAGTTTTAAACTCTTCTACAGAATTTTTCTTATAATATGCTACTACTTTATTTATGTCTCCGACTTGTTGCGTCATATAGTTCAAACGCTCTTCCATCATGCTTCTAACTTCGGCATCACTTACAATAATACTATCCTGAATAGCCTGGTGTGCATATAATTTATCTTCTAAAAGCTTACCAAGCATTTGGCATCTTGAAATATCTTTTGTAGAACCACCCTGAGCAGTGATTTCTAAAAATCCTTTATCAATATCTGAATCTAAAACAATATAATCTCCAACTGTAGCAATAATACCATCAATTTTTTGTCTTTGCCCAGATGGTGCTTCAACTGGCTTTTCAGCTACAACATCCGGAATTATTTCCTGTGCAGAAATAAGAGAGTTGAAAAAAAGTAAAAAACACATTGTTAACCCTAATCTGTAATCAACTGTTTTTAGCTGTAATTTTTTTAATAACATTATTTTAAATTTAATTTGAATGTAAAAATCTTGCTTTAGAATTCTTTATAGACCAAACATTAATCTAATCTCCGTATTCAGATTTTTTCATGAATACTAAAAAATTAACACCTGGTTTCTTTTACTTATAACGAACAAAAATAACAATTCAATTACATAATACAACTATCGACTATACTATTAACAAAAAATTATATGATAGCTCTTAAATACAACAAAATAAAGTTTTGTTTCAGACTAAAAAAGCCATTAGAACTTCCAGAGACAATATAATTCTTCTTTTTTTATTTAAAACATCTAAATCACTATCAATCATGCAAATAAAAAAAACTTTTCAACACTACAACGTTTTCGTTAGATAAATATTTTCTTATAAATAAGATATGTTTAAAATTTACATACTTTAGTTGAGTAATTTTTATTTTTTTGATATTAAAACTAAGAATATCTCGGTTTTTCTATCAATTAATGAATCGTTACAACTTTACTTATCTAACCTTAACCAAATTTTATTATGAAAAAACCAATCGCAAAGATTTTCTCTATTTTGGCCATTACAGCTTTCTATTCCTGTACACAGGATGGAACAAATGAAAACGACACCAAAGCTGAAAGTCAAGAATTTAAAATCATTAATGTCACTCATCATGACGGGAAACCATTTAGTACAGGAGATTCAAAATCATCTGTTACAGGAAAATACGTAGATAATCCTGGCGGTGGTGTTATGATGCAGGCCTTTTATTGGGATGTTCCTGCCGGCGGAAATTGGTGGAATACCGTTAACGGAAAAGTAACTGCATGGTCTAATGCCGGAATTGGCTCTATCTGGCTGCCTCCTGCCTCAAAAGCGCAAAATGGAGCATTTTCAATGGGATATGACCCAACTGATTATTTTGATTTTGGAGATTATAATCAAAACGGAACCACTGAAACCAGATTTGGTTCTAAAACTGAATTGGTTAGTTTAATCACAAAAGCGCATACTGAAAACATGAAAGTATATGCTGATATTGTAATTAATCATAATAGCGGCGGGCAATCAGAAGCTAATCCCTTTACAGGAACAAACACCTGGACTAATTTTAACGGAATTGCATCCGGAAAGTTCAAACGTACTTATGTAAATTTTTATAAAAATAGTTATGGTAATAATGACGAAGGATCTTTTGGAGGTTTTCCTGATTTATGCCATGCAGATCCTTATGTACAGGATTGGCTATGGAAAAGAGCTGACGGAGTAGGTAAATATTATAAAAACACCATGAAATTTGATGGCTGGAGATTTGATTATGTAAAAGGTTTTGCTCCTTGGGTTGTGTACGACTGGAACGCAAATGTTGGTGGATTTTCTGTTGGTGAATTATGGGATTCTAATGTAAACATACTAAATGACTGGGCAAACAATGCAAATAGTTCTGTTTTCGATTTTGCTTGTTATTATAAAATGAATGATGCTTTTGACGGAAACAACCTGGCATTATTAAATGATGATATGATGTGGAAAAGAAATCCGTACAAGGCAGTAACCTTTGTAACCAATCATGATACTGATGAAATTTGGAGTAAACTTTTAGCTTATTCCTATATATTAACTCATGAAGGTTATCCAACAATTTTCTACAGAGATTATGAAGAATGGCTGGATAAAACCAAACTTAACAATTTAATATGGATTCATAATAATAAAGCAACCGGAACAACCTCAATTTTATATTCTGACAATGATGAATATGTAGCAAGAAGAAACGGATATAACGGAAATCCGGGATTAGTAGTTTACATCAACAACTCAGACGTTTGGCAGGAAAGATGGATTCAGACGAATTGGGCAAATACTCAAATTAAAGATTTCACAGGAAATTCAACCTGGTATCCGACTACTCAGGCCGATAAATGGGTAAAAATACAATGTCCTCCAAAAGGATATTCAATTTGGTCAATTAATCAGTAATTTAAAAAATGACTAATTGAGGCTGTTCTTTTTAGGACAGCCTTTTTTATTTTCACACTAATATTATAGAAGAGAGCCTTCAATTTAAGAAGTTAATATTTTTATTAAGCCGTAATTAGTAGTACTTTTGCAAACCTATTTATACAAAATATGAGCTTTTTAAAAGAAATACAACGCAGAAGAACATTTGGAATTATATCGCATCCTGATGCCGGTAAAACAACATTAACAGAGAAATTACTGCTATTTGGAGGTGCTATTCAGGAAGCAGGAGCTGTAAAGAATAACAAGATTAAAAAAGGAGCAACAAGTGATTTCATGGAAATCGAACGCCAAAGAGGTATTTCGGTTTCGACTTCTGTACTTGCTTTTAATTATAAAGATAAAAAAATCAATATTCTTGATACTCCGGGACACAAGGATTTTGCCGAAGATACATTCAGAACTTTAACCGCAGTTGATAGCGTAATCGTTGTTATTGACGTTGCAAAAGGGGTTGAGGAACAAACTGAAAAACTGGTTGCTGTTTGTAGAATGAGAAACATTCCTATGATTGTTTTCATCAACAAATTAGACCGTGAAGGAAAAGATGCTTTCGACCTTATGGACGAAGTAGAACAAAAACTGGGTTTAAAAGTTACTCCTTTAAGTTTCCCAATCGGAATGGGTTATGATTTTCAGGGAATCTATAATTTATGGGAAGAAAACATCAATCTTTTTAGCGGAGACAGCCGTAAAAACATTGAAGAAACTATCGCTTTTTCTGATGTTCAAAACAATCCGGAATTAGATAAGATTGTGGGTCAAAAAGCTGCTGAAAAACTTCGTGAAGAATTAGAATTAATTGACGAGGTATACCCAAAATTTGAGCGTCAGGATTATTTAGATGGTAAAATTCAACCCGTATTTTTTGGATCTGCTTTGAATAATTTTGGAGTTCGCGAATTGCTTGATTGCTTTGTTGCGATTGCTCCTTCACCAAGGCCAAAAGATTCTGAAACCCGCTTAGTTGATCCGGCTGAGGAAAAAATGTCCGGATTTGTATTTAAAATTCACGCTAACATGGATCCAAAACACCGTGACCGTTTAGCCTTTATAAAAATTGTTTCGGGAACTTTCGAAAGAAACAAACCCTATTATCACGTTCGCCAGAAGAAAAATTTAAAATTCTCGAGTCCGAATGCCTTTTTCGCTGAGAAAAAAGAAATCGTTGACATTTCGTATCCGGGAGATATTGTTGGTCTGCACGATACCGGAAACTTTAAAATTGGAGATACTTTAACAGAGGGTGAAGTAATGAGTTTTAAAGGAATTCCAAGTTTCTCTCCGGAACACTTTAGATATATCAATAATGCTGATCCAATGAAAGCTAAGCAATTAGAAAAAGGTGTAGATCAGTTAATGGATGAAGGTGTAGCACAGTTATTTACTTTGGAGCTGAACAATCGTAAAGTTATCGGAACAGTTGGAGCCCTTCAATACGAAGTTATCCAATATCGTTTAGAGCATGAATATGGTGCAAAATGTACTTACGAAAATTTCCCTGTTCACAAAGCTTGTTGGGTAAAACCTGATGATGCTAAAAATGAAGAATTCAAAGAATTTAAACGTATCAAACAAAAATTCCTGGCGCATGATAAATATGGTCAACTGGTATTTTTAGCCGATTCTGATTTTACAATTCAAATGACACAAAGTAAATATCCAAGTGTGAAATTATACTTTACTTCTGAGTTTGATTAATAACTTCTTTAGAAAAATATAAAAAGGCTGTCTATTATTAGACAGCCTTTTTTCATTACATCCCCCAACATTTTGTTTTATTGATCTGTATAATTAATTCCTAATCCGCCGGCAATAAAAATTTTAGTCAGCTCTTCTGCATCAATAATTATATTTTGTGATAAAACATTATTTTTAACTGCTTTTATAGTAAAAGGTATTTCTTTTGAAAGATAATAATCACTCCCTGAAATAGTAACTATTAGCGTTTTACTATTTTTTGAAACTTGCGCCGCTATAGAAAATTCTCCAGTTTTTGGATTTACTTTCACCGGAGTTTGTGAACCATTAACAGATAACATTAAATCTGGATATGTTTCTTTATTAAAAGGTTTATGTGTTTTTGCTTCTAATAATTTTCCTTTTACTGTTATCGAAACTTCTTCATTTACAGTTTGGTTAGAAACCACTTTGCCTAATCTATACATAGGTTCTGCACAGGCTTTTTCGATTTTAACAGGTTCTTTTTCTTGTGCTGTAAGATTTGAAGCTAGTAAAATAGTTGCTGCAACTGCTGCGTATTTTAAAGTATTTATTTTAGAAGTCTCGCTGTATTCAAACTGTTCTTCGAGTTGTGTTGTTTTTAATCTTGCACAAATGTTTGCATCTTTATTTCCGACAATGAATCTAGCAACTTCAGAATTCGTTTTTTTACTTAAATCAATCACATTTTTCATGCATGAATCACAAAACGAACCACCAGCATTAGGTGTCATTTTATCAAAATTTTCAGAACAAGGATTGGCTATTTCTAAGGTGAATTTCTTTTTCATACTATACTTTATTTAAATTAAAACCTTTGTTAATGGTTCTTACTTATATAGAGAACATTTTGCATAAAAAGGTTGGGACGGAATAAAAATATTTTCAAATTATAAATCGGTTCGTTCGCATCCGGGCATAAAAAAAGCGCTAATTTTCATTAGCGCTTTTTTTTTAATTTGAATTAATCAACCTTACTAAGTCATTATATTCTAAAAATTAATTCTTTTTCGTAATTGCTCTGCTAAATTATACTAATAGAATTCATTAAGAAAAAATAGTCGACAAAGTGGAATAAAATCAGACAAACTACACTTTATCCATACTTACAAATAAAGCCCCTTAAAAAAGGGGCTTTATTAATTTATGCTTGTCCGGCAGGACCAAAATTAAGCGGTATTGGTGCTTGTTCCGTCTCTTTGATTTCGCCATGAGCTGTTTCAAATCGATGAATATTTTCACCTATAGCCTTCAATAACCTTTTAGCATGTTGTGGTGTCAAAACAATTCTTGACTTTACCTTGGCTTTAGGAATACCCGGCATAATGCTTACAAAATCTAAAACAAACTCTGATGATGAGTGATTTATAATCGCAAGATTAGAATAAATTCCTTCTGCGATTGTTTCGTCTAACTCAATATTAATTTGCTCTTGCTGTTGTTTCGGATTACTCATAATTTCCTAATTAATAAATATATTCTTCTTTATTAGCCATCATTTCGTTGTAATCATCTTTAGATCCTACGATTGTGTTATCGTATTCTCTCATACCAGTTCCCGCAGGAATTCTGTGTCCAACAATTACATTTTCTTTTAATCCTTCTAAATCATCTACTTTACCAGCTACAGCAGCTTCGTTAAGTACTTTCGTTGTCTCCTGGAATGAAGCCGCAGAAATGAATGATTTAGTTTGTAACGAAGCTCTTGTAATACCTTGAAGAACTGGCGTTGCAGTAGCAGTAATTACGTCTCTTGCCACAACAAGATTTTTATCATTTCGTTTCAATAATGAATTCTCATCACGTAAATCACGAGGTGTAATAATCTGACCTGGTTTCAGTACAGCAGAATCTCCAGCATCTTCAACTACTTTCATACCATATAATTTATCGTTCTGAACGATGAAATCTTTAGTATGAATTAATTGATCTTCTAGGAATAATGTATCTCCCGGATCCTGAACTCTTACTTTACGCATCATTTGACGAATAACTACCTCAAAGTGCTTGTCATTGATTTTTACCCCTTGTAAACGGTAAACTTCCTGAATTTCATTTACCAAATACTGTTGAACAGCTGCCGGTCCTTGAATTCTTAAGATATCATCTGGTGTAATTGCACCATCAGACAACGGAACTCCCGCTCTTACGAAGTCATTTTCCTGTACTAAGATTTGGCTTGAAAGTTTAACTAAATACTTTTTAATCTCACCAAATTTAGATTCGATAACAATTTCACGGTTACCTCTTTTGATTTTTCCAAAAGAAACAACTCCATCAATTTCAGATACTACAGCTGGGTTTGAAGGGTTACGAGCCTCAAGCAACTCGGTAATTCTTGGTAAACCTCCCGTGATATCGCCTGCTTTAGAAGAACGACGAGGGATTTTTACTAATACTTTACCTGCTTTAATTTTCTCACCGTTCTCAACCATAAGGTGTGCACCTACTGGTAAGTTGTATGAACGAATCAATTCACCTTCTTTACCGTAAACCAATAAAGTAGGGATTAATTTTTTGTTTCTGGCCTCAGAAATTACTTTTTCCTGGAAACCAGTCTGCTCATCGATCTCAACCATGAACGATTGTCCTTGCTCTAAATCCTCGTAAGCAATCTTACCAGTAAATTCAGAAACAATTACACCGTTATATGGATCCCATTTACAGATTACAGTTCCTTTAGTAACTACATCTCCGTCATTTACAAAAATACTAGATCCGTAAGGAATGTTATGTGTATTTAAAACAATTCCGGTTTTCTCATCAACTAATTTTAACTCAGTTGAACGTGAAACTACGATATCAACAGAGTTTCCTTCGTTGTCTTCTCCTTTTACTGTTTTTAAATCTTCAATTTCAAGTCTACCGTTGAATCTTGTAATAATACTAGACTCTTCAGAGATACCTCCGGCAACCCCTCCAACGTGGAACGTACGAAGTGTTAACTGTGTACCAGGCTCTCCAATAGACTGAGCTGCAATAACTCCGACAGCTTCACCTCTTTGTGTCATCTTACCAGTAGCTAAGTTTCTACCGTAACATTTAGCACAAATACCTTTTAAAGCCTCACAAGTTAATGGAGATCTAACCTCTACTTTTTCAATTGGAGAAGCTTCGATAGTTCTCATAATTGCTTCAGTAATTTGTTGACCAGACTGAACCATTACTTCATTAGTAAGTGGATTTATAACATCCTGCAATGCAACACGTCCTAAAATTCTTTCTCCTAACGACTCAACGATTTCCTCATTTTTCTTCAATGCAGAAACTTCAACACCTCTTAAAGTTCCACAGTCTTCGATGTTAACAATAACATCCTGAGAAACGTCGTGAAGCCTTCTTGTTAAGTAACCAGCATCGGCTGTTTTAAGAGCCGTATCCGCAAGACCTTTACGAGCACCGTGAGTAGAAATGAAGTACTCAAGAATCGAAAGACCTTCCTTAAAGTTAGAAAGAATCGGGTTTTCAATAATCTCACCACCACCGGCAGTAGATTTTTTAGGCTTAGCCATCAATCCACGCATACCTGTTAACTGACGAATCTGTTCCTTAGAACCCCTCGCCCCAGAGTCAAGCATCATATATACAGAGTTGAAACCTTGTTGGTCTTCTCTAATATTTTTCATTGCTAACTCAGTTAATTGAGCATTTGCAGAAGTCCATACGTCAATAACCTGGTTGTAACGTTCGTTATTGGTAATAAGACCCATGTTATAATTCACAGAAATACCTTCAACTTGTTCTCTGGCATCTGCAATTAATTTTGTTTTTTGTTCTGGAATTCTAATATCACCTAAAGAGAATGATAAACCTCCTCTAAATGCGAATTTATAACCCATATCTTTCATATTATCCAAGAAAGCCGCCGTTGTAGGTACATCAGTCACACTTAAAATGTGTCCGATAATATCTCTAAGGTTTTTCTTAGTCAATACATCATTGATATATCCAGCTGCTTCAGGTACTACTTCATTAAATAATACACGTCCTGCAGTTGTTTGAATAATTTTGTACACTAATTCTCCAGCGTCATTAAAATCTTTTGCTCTAATTTTTACACGGGCATTCAATTCTAATCTTCCTTCGTTTAATGCAATGTTTACTTCTTCAGCAGAATAGAAAGTTAAGTCTTGACCTAAAATTACATGTTCTGGCGTTGAGATACGTTCTTTGGTCATATAGTATAGACCCAAGACCATATCCTGAGAAGGTACAGTAATTGGAGCACCGTTTGCAGGATTCAGGATATTATGAGAAGCCAACATTAACAATTGTGCCTCTAAAATAGCTTCTGGTCCTAATGGCAAGTGAACCGCCATCTGATCCCCATCAAAATCGGCGTTGAAAGCCGTACATACTAATGGGTGCAATTGGATTGCTTTTCCTTCAATTAATTTTGGCTGGAAAGCTTGGATACCAAGTCTGTGTAACGTAGGAGCACGGTTTAGTAATACTGGGTGTCCTTTAATTACGTTTTCAAGAATATCCCAAACTACCGGCTCTTTTTTGTCTATGATTTTCTTAGCAGATTTTACTGTTTTTACAATACCTCTTTCGATCAATTTACGGATAACGAAAGGTTTGTATAATTCAGATGCCATATCTTTTGGCAATCCGCATTCGAATAATTTTAACTCAGGACCAACAACAATTACCGAACGGGCAGAATAATCCACACGTTTTCCAAGTAAGTTTTGACGGAAACGTCCTTGCTTACCTTTTAAGGAATCAGATAATGATTTTAATGGTCTGTTAGATTCTGTTTTAACAGCAGAAGCTTTACGAGTGTTATCAAATAATGAATCTACAGATTCCTGTAACATACGTTTCTCGTTTCTTAAGATAACTTCAGGAGCTTTAATCTCCATTAATCTTTTCAAACGATTGTTACGGATGATTACACGACGGTATAAATCATTTAAATCTGAAGTTGCAAAACGACCTCCATCAAGTGGCACAAGCGGACGTAATTCTGGTGGAATAACAGGAACCACTTTCATAATCATCCATTCCGGACGGTTTTCGCGGTTTAAGTTAGACTCACGGAAAGACTCAACAACTTGTAATCTTTTTAAAGCTTCAGTTTTACGTTGTTTAGACGTCTCGTTGTTAGCACTGTGTCTTAATTCATAAGATAAAGCATCTAAGTCAATACGAGCTAATAAATCCATAATACACTCTGCTCCCATTTTGGCAACAAATTTATTAGGATCCATATCATCTAAATATTGGTTTTCCTGCGGAAGAGTATCTAAAATATTCAAATATTCTTCTTCAGTTAAGAAATCTAATCTTTGTAATGATTCTCCATCTGCATTTTTAGCAATACCAGCTTGGATTACTACGTATCTTTCGTAGTAAATGATCATATCTAATTTCTTAGATGGAAGACCAAGAATATAACCAATTTTGTTTGGAAGAGAACGGAAGTACCAGATGTGAGCAATTGGCACAACAAGGTTGATGTGTCCTACTCTGTCACGACGTACTTTTTTCTCAGTAACTTCAACACCACAACGGTCACAGATGATACCTTTGTAACGAATTCTTTTATATTTTCCACAAGCACACTCAAAATCCTTAACAGGTCCGAAGATTCTTTCGCAGAAAAGTCCGTCACGTTCTGGTTTGTGAGTTCTGTAGTTAATTGTTTCAGGTTTCAACACCTCTCCTCTTGATTCTTTCAAGATAGATTCTGGTGAAGCCAATCCAATTGAGATTTTGTTAAATCTTTTTACTGGATTTTTATCTTTATTATTTCTATTATTCATCATAGTTTTTACTATTGATTTATTTGCAATTAAAAAATTGATTCTTATCCTAGTCGAAAGTCAAATGTCATAAAGTTGTAAAGTCACGAACGACTTTAGACTTTGGACTTTTAAACTTTTGACTTAAAACACTACCT
Source organism: Flavobacterium sp. HTF (assembly GCF_003105115.1). Taxonomy (GTDB): domain Bacteria; phylum Bacteroidota; class Bacteroidia; order Flavobacteriales; family Flavobacteriaceae; genus Flavobacterium. Next base: position 18,033 of record NZ_QETH01000010.1, read on the forward strand.
CGGATTACTTCTCTAAACCTCAAAATTAATTTTGAAGTGCTAGTTATAAAATGCCTCGCATTGTTATAAAAAATCGGAACGGTTTACGGGTATAAATCTTAAAAACTTATATAAATGAGTAATCAGTCCCGATTTTTATCGGGACTGATTACAAGACTTTATTATTATTCTTCTAAACGAAGATCTAATCCTAAACCTTTCAATTCGTGCATTAATACATTGAATGATTCTGGTAAACCTGGTTCTGGCATAGTTTCTCCCTTAACGATAGCTTCGTAAGTTTTAGCTCTACCAATAACATCATCAGACTTAACAGTTAAGATTTCACGTAGCGTACTAGAAGCTCCATAAGCCTCAAGTGCCCAAACCTCCATCTCTCCAAAACGCTGACCTCCAAATTGAGCCTTACCTCCAAGTGGTTGTTGCGTAATCAATGAGTATGGTCCGATAGAACGTGCGTGCATCTTATCATCAACCATGTGTCCTAATTTAAGCATGTAAATTACACCCACAGTCGCTTTTTGTGCAAAACGCTCTCCAGTTCCACCATCATAAAGGTATGTATGTCCGAAACGTGGTACATTAGCCTCATCAGTCAAAGCATTGATTTGATCTAAAGAAGCACCGTCAAAAATTGGAGTAGCAAATTTTCTACCCAAGTTCATACCAGCCCATCCAAGAACAGTTTCATAAATCTGACCAATGTTCATACGTGAAGGTACCCCAAGTGGATTCAATACGATATCTACCGGTGTTCCATCTTCTAAGAAAGGCATATCTTCATGACGAACGATTCTTGCAACAATACCTTTGTTACCGTGACGTCCCGCCATTTTATCACCAACTTTTAACTTACGTTTTTTAGCGATATAAATCTTAGCTAATTTCAAGATTCCAGATGGTAATTCATCTCCAACTGTAATAGTGAATTTTTCTCTTCTTAAAGATCCTTGTAAGTCGTTCAGCTTAATTTTATAGTTATGAATCAGATCATTAACCATTTTATTTGTAGCGTCATCAGCAACCCATTGACCTTTGCTTAAGTGAGCAAAATCCTCTACTGCGTAAAGCATTTTTTGAGTATATTTTTTACCTTTTGGTAAAACTTCTTCACCCAAATCATTCATTACACCCTGAGATGTTTTTCCGTTAACGATAAGGAATAATTTTTCAACTAATCTGTCTTTTAATTCAACGAATTTAGTTTCGAATTCCATTTCTAAAGCGCCTAAAGCATCTTTATCCTGAGTACGTTTACGTTTATCTTTTACGGCTCTTGCAAATAATTTTTTGTCAAGAACTACACCGTGTAAAGATGGAGAAGCTTTTAATGAAGCGTCTTTTACATCACCTGCTTTATCCCCGAAGATTGCACGAAGCAATTTCTCTTCCGGAGTAGGATCTGATTCTCCTTTTGGTGTAATTTTTCCGATCAAAATGTCGCCAGGTTTAACCTCTGCTCCAATTCTGATCATACCGTTTTCATCTAAATCTTTAGTAGCTTCTTCAGAAACGTTAGGAATATCGTTTGTTAACTCTTCGTTTCCTAACTTCGTATCTCTAACCTCTAATGAATAATCATCAACGTGGATAGATGTAAAAATATCATCACGAACTACTTTTTCAGAAATTACAATCGCATCCTCGAAGTTGTACCCTTTCCATGGCATGAACGCAACTTTTAAGTTTCTACCTAAAGCTAATTCACCATTTTGAGTAGCATATCCTTCTGATAATACTTGCCCAGGAATAACTCTGTCACCTTTTCTTACGATTGGTTTCAGGTTAATACTTGTACCTTGATTGGTTTTTCTAAATTTAATAAGGTTGTATGTTTTCTCATCAGCATCAAAACTAACCATTCTCTCGTCTTCTGTACGATCGTATTTAATAGTAATGATATTTGCATCAACATATTCAACAGTTCCATGCCCTTCAGCATTGATTAATACTCTTGAATCTGAAGCTACCTGACGCTCTAAACCTGTACCAACGATTGGTGCTTCAGGACGAATCAAAGGAACTGCCTGACGCATCATGTTAGATCCCATCAACGCACGGTTCGCATCATCATGCTCCAGGAAAGGAATCAATGAAGCCGAAATCGAAGCGATCTGGTTCGGTGCAACGTCTGTATAATGAACGACAGATGGCTCAACAACCGGGAAGTCGCCTTCCTCACGGGCAATAACATTGCTAGCTGTAATTTTACCAGTTTCGTCCATTTCAATGTTTGCCTGAGCAATCATTTTACCTTCTTCTTCTTCAGCACTTAAGTAAATTGGAGTACTTTCTAAATCAACTACACCATTAGTTACTTTACGGTATGGCGTTTCGATGAATCCCATTCCGTTAACTTTTGCATAAACACCAAGAGATGAAATCAAACCAATGTTTGGTCCCTCAGGAGTTTCAATCGGACATAAACGACCATAGTGAGTATAGTGAACGTCACGAACCTCGAAACCAGCTCTCTCTCTCGAAAGTCCACCTGGTCCAAGTGCAGAAAGTCTTCTTTTGTGCGTAATCTCAGCTAATGGATTCGTTTGATCCATAAATTGAGATAACTGGTTAGTACCAAAGAAAGAGTTGATAACTGATGATAATGTTTTAGCATTAATCAAATCAATTGGTGTAAACACCTCGTTATCCCTAACGTTCATTCTCTCACGAATAGTTCTAGCCATACGTGCTAAACCAACACCGAATTGCTGAGACAATTGTTCTCCAACTGTTCTAACACGACGGTTTGATAAGTGATCAATATCATCAATCTCTGCTTTAGAGTTGATCAATTCGATCAAATATTTTACAATGGTAATGATATCTTCTTTGGTAAGCACTTGCTTATCCATAGGGATATCTAAATTCAATTTTTTGTTCATTCTGTAACGACCAACTTCACCTAAGTTGTAACGTTGATCAGAGAAGAATAATTTATCTATAATACCACGAGCAGTTTCCTCATCAGGCGGTTCAGCATTACGCAACTGACGGTAAATGTGCTCTACAGCTTCTTTTTCAGAGTTTGTTGGATCTTTTTGTAACGTGTTGTGGATAATAGCATAGTCTGCCTGATTGTTATCCTCTTTGTGTAACAAAATAGATTTAACGTTAGAATCAATGATTTCTTCAACATTATCTTTGTCGATAATGGTATCACGATCAAGGATGATTTCGTTACGTTCGATAGAAACTACCTCTCCGGTATCTTCATCAACGAAATCCTCGTGCCATGTGTTCAATACACGTGCAGCAAGTCTTCTTCCAATATATTTTTTAATACCTGTTTTAGAAACTTTAATTTCTTCCGCTAAGTCAAAAATCTCAAGGATATCCTTGTCTCTTTCAAACCCGATTGCACGGAATAAAGTTGTAACCGGTAATTTTTTCTTTCTATCGATATAAGCATACATTACGCTGTTGATATCTGTAGAAAATTCTATCCAGGATCCTTTAAAAGGAATTACTCTTGCAGAATAAAGTTTAGTTCCATTTGCGTGGAATGACTGTCCAAAGAAAACCCCAGGAGAACGGTGTAATTGTGATACTACAACACGCTCGGCACCATTAATTACAAAAGTACCGCTAGGAGTCATATAAGGAATTGTTCCAAGATAAACATCTTGTACAATAGTTTCAAAATCTTCGTGTTCTGGATCTGTACAATATAGTTTTAACCTGGCTTTTAAAGGCACACTATAAGTAAGACCTCTCTCTATACATTCTTGAATTGTATAACGTGGCGGGTCAACAAAATAATCTAGGAATTCCAATACAAAGTTATTTCTTGTATCTGTAATTGGGAAGTTTTCCATGAAGGTGTTGTATAACCCTTCGTTGCCTCTTTCGTCAGATTTCGTTTCTAATTGAAAGAAATCTTTAAAAGATTTAACCTGAACATCCAGGAAATCTGGATAATCAGGGATATTTTTTGTAGAGGCAAAATTCAATCTTTCAGTCTGATTTGTTATCATCAATGGACAAAATTTTGATTAAAAAAAAGTAATTTTTTTGTGTAAAAACACACTGCGTAGTTTATACTTTCTTTTTTAAAACCAATACATCTTTAAAAATAAACCAATAAATTTAGTTGCATTTTTTTTCTTCGTATTGATCAAAAACTTTTTCGTATTTTAAACTAATTTGATAATAAAATTTAATGTATTTTATTATACGAAAAATGGTTTAGGCCTTTGAGTGTTAACTCAGGACCTAAACCTAGTTCTTAAAACCGAGTTGAATTATTTTAATTCAACTACAGCTCCAGCTTCTTCTAATGATTTTTTAAGACCTTCAGCCTCTTCTTTAGAAACACCTTCTTTAACGTTGCTTGGAGCTCCGTCAACTACATCTTTAGCTTCTTTCAAACCTAAACCTGTAAGTTCTTTAACTAATTTTACAACTGCTAATTTAGAAGCTCCAGCTTCTTTTAATACAACTGTAAATTCAGTTTGTGCTTCTTCAGCAGCACCTTCTCCACCACCAGCAGCAACTACTACAGCTGCAGCAGCAGGCTCGATACCATACTCGTCTTTTAATATTGTTGCTAATTCGTTAACTTCTTTAACTGTTAGGTTAACTAATTGTTCTGCGAATTGTTTCAAATCTGCCATTTTTTCTATCGTTTAAAATGATTTGTAAAATTATAATTTATTTGTGTGTGCGAATTTAATAACACAAAAGACAATTGCCTTCTATATTAAGCTTCTTCTGACTCTTCGCCAGCGAATTTGTTCTGAAGAGCAGAAATAATTCTTTGAGCTGGTGATTGTAACAATCCAATAAGTTCTCCAAGAAGTTCTTCTTTAGATTTAATAGTTGCTAACGCATCTAATTGATTGTCTCCAATATATACCTCAGAATTAATATAAGCACCTTTTAAAATTGGTTTATCAGATTTCTTACGGAAATCTTTGATAATTTTTCCAGGAGCATTAGCCACATCAGAAATGAATATAGCACTGTTACCAGCTAAAACTGTAGGTAAATCACCATAATCATTAGAAGAAGCTTCCATTGCTTTTGCAAGCAAAGTGTTCTTCACAACCTCTAATTTGATGCCCGCTTTAAAACAAGCTCTACGTAAGTTTGAAGTTGTCTCTGCGTTTAAACCAGAAATATCAGATATATAAATGATATTTGTACCAGCTAACTGCGCAGTTAAATTTTCAATCGCGATTGATTTTTCTTCTCTAGTCATACTAAAAATTATTAACTACCAATTATACTGCTTTTGGGTCTAATGCAATAGCAGGACTCATAGTGCTTGTAAGGTGGATACCTTTAATGTATGTACCTTTAGCAGCAGTTGGTTTAAGTTTTATTAATGTTTGAATAATTTCGTGTGCATTGTCAACAATTTGCTCAGCTCCAAAAGAAACTTTACCAATTCCTGCATGAACGATACCTGTTTTATCAACTTTAAAGTCGATTTTACCAGCTTTTACCTCTTGAACAGCTTTTGCAACATCCATAGTTACAGTACCTGTTTTAGGGTTTGGCATTAAACCTCTAGGTCCTAAAATACGACCTAATGGACCTAATTTACCCATAACAGCTGGCATAGTGATGATAACATCAACATCTGTCCAACCATCTTTGATTTTTTGTAAATAATCGTCAAGACCTACATAGTCTGCTCCAGCTTCTTTAGCTTCCGCTTCTTTATCCGGAGTAACCAATGCTAATACTTTAACATCTTTACCAGTTCCGTGAGGTAATGTAACTACACCTCTAACCATTTGATTCGCTTTTCTTGGATCAACACCCAAACGAACTGCGATATCAACAGACTCATCAAATTTTGCAGAAGCAACAACTTTCAATAATGCCGCAGCATCTTTTAGAGAGTATAATTTGTTCTTTTCAATTTTTGAAGCAGCCTCTTTTTGCTTTTTTGTTAATTTTGCCATGTCTTTTTCTTAATTAAAAAGGAGCATCTCCTGATACAGTTATACCCATAGATCTAGCTGTTCCAGCAACCATACTCATTGCTTTTTCTACTGTAAAAGCATTTAAGTCAGGCATTTTGTCTTCAGCAATAGCTCTAATTTGTTCCCAAGTAACACTAGCTACTTTTTTACGATTAGGCTCACCAGAACCAGATTTTAGCTTTGCAGCTTCCATTAACTGAACTGCTGCTGGAGGAGTCTTAACAACAAAATCGAATGATTTGTCTTTGTACACAGTGATTTGCACTGGACAAATTTTGCCAGGTTTATCCTGAGTTCTAGCATTAAATTGCTTACAGAACTCCATGATATTAACCCCAGCAGCTCCTAAAGCAGGTCCAACCGGTGGCGACGGATTCGCAGCACCTCCCTTAACTTGTAGTTTAACTACCTTACTAATTTCTTTAGCCATTTTTAAAAAATTTAACACTGTAATCAATGGAAGCGATTACAATGGATATTATATATGTAACAAAAAATTATACTTTTTCAACTTGCATAAAACTCAATTCCAATGGTGTTTTTCTTCCGAAAATCTTAACCATAACTTCAAGTTTACGCTTCTCTTCATTGATTTTTTCAACCGTACCGTTAAATCCATTAAATGGACCATCAATTACCTTAACAGTTTCACCTAAGTTAAACGGAATAGCGCGAGTATCTGTATTAACAGCAAGCTCATCTACCTTACCTAACATACGATTTACTTCAGAAAGTCTCAATGGCACAGGTTCTCCGCCTTTGATTTCTCCTAAAAAACCAATTACACTTGTAATAGATTTAATAATATGAGGTATCTCACCAACTAAATTGGCTTCGATCATAACATATCCAGGGAAATAAACTTTATCCTTAGACATTTTTTTCCCTTCTTTTACAGTAACTACTTTTTCTGTAGGCACTAGAACTTGGGAAACATAATCACCCATACCTAATCTGGCAATTTCAGTTTCGATGTAAGCTTTGACTTTGTTTTCCTGTCCGCTTACAGCTCTAACTACATACCATTTTTTCACATTATTATCTGCCATCACAAAAAAATTATCCTTTTAACCAGTTAAAAAATCCAGCTAAAGCTTTTGCAAAAAATTCATCTACTCCCCATGTTGCCAAAGCAAATAGAACTGAAAATACAGCCACAACAATTGTCAATTTTTGAACCTCAGCCCAAGCTGGCCAAGTAACATTTGACTTTAACTCCTCGAAAGCCTCTGATAAATAATTAGTAACTTTTGTCATTTGATAAATTTTTTATTGCACGGGCGGAGGGATTCGAACCCCCATCAACGGTTTTGGAGACCGCTATTCTACCCTTGAACTACGCCCGTAATTAAAAGCCAGTGACTTCAGTTAAGAAAATCAACTGGCTTTTTATAGTTTTTTATAGGATTATCCTACGATTTCAGTCACCTGACCTGCACCTACTGTTCTACCACCTTCACGGATAGCGAAACGTAAACCTACGCTCATTGCGATTGGGCTTAATAAAGCAACATTGATAGTCAAGTTATCTCCTGGCATTACCATCTCTACTCCTTCTGGTAAAGTAATAACTCCTGTTACGTCAGTTGTACGTACGTAGAACTGTGGACGGTAGTTATTATGGAATGGAGTATGACGTCCACCTTCTTCTTTTTTCAAGATATAAACCTCAGCTTTGAAAGTAGCGTGTGGTTTTACTGATCCTGGCTTAATGATAACCATTCCTCTTTTGATAGATTCTTTATCAATACCTCTTAACAATAAACCTACGTTATCTCCAGCTTCACCTCTGTCAAGGATTTTACGGAACATCTCAACTCCTGTAATAGTAGAAGTTAATTTATCAGCTCCCATACCAATGATTTCAACTGGATCTCCTGTATTAGCAATACCTGTTTCGATACGACCTGTAGCAACAGTTCCACGACCAGTAATTGTAAATACGTCTTCAACCGGCATCAAGAATGGTTTTGCTACGTCACGCACTGGCTCTTCGATCCAAGCATCAACAGCTTCCATTAATTCAATGATTTTTGGTACCCAAGCAGGATCATTATTCAATCCTCCTAAAGCAGAACCTTGAACTACAGGACCATTATCTCCATCATATTCGTAGAAAGATAATAAATCTCTAATTTCCATTTCAACAAGCTCTAACAATTCAGCATCGTCAACCATATCCACTTTGTTCATGAAAACAACGATTCTTGGAATACCTACCTGACGACCTAAAAGGATGTGCTCACGAGTTTGTGGCATTGGACCATCTGTAGCAGCAACTACTAAGATAGCTCCGTCCATTTGAGCAGCACCAGTAACCATGTTCTTTACGTAATCCGCGTGACCTGGACAGTCAACGTGAGCGTAGTGACGGTTAGCTGTTTCGTACTCTACGTGTGATGTATTAATAGTAATACCTCTTTCTTTCTCCTCTGGAGCGTTATCGATTTGATCAAACGATTTTGCTTGACAGTAACCAGCATCAGACAATACTTTTGTAATTGCTGCAGTTAATGTAGTTTTTCCGTGATCCACGTGTCCAATTGTACCTATGTTTAAGTGCGGTTTGGAACGATTAAAATTCTCCTTTGCCATTTTACTTAATTTTTAATCTTAGTTATATATTAATTTTCAATTTCCTACTTACTTGAGCCAATGTCGGGAATTGAACCCGAGACCTCTTCCTTACCAAGGAAGCACTCTACCCCTGAGCTACACCGGCAGAGAGTTCTGATTTTAGACTTTTGAATTTAGATATCAGATTACAAAATCCGAAATCTCCAATCCAAAATCTTAACTTCTTTTTTTGTGGGGAGAGCAGGATTCGAACCTGCGAAGTTCACACAGCAGATTTACAGTCTGCCCTCGTTGGCCGCTTGAGTATCTCCCCATTTTTTTTTCAATAATTGCATGAACAATTTCAAATCGCATTTGAAATATTTAGAGCCGGCGGAGGGACTCGAACCCACGACCTGCTGATTACAAATCAGCTGCTCTAGCCAACTGAGCTACGCTGGCAATTACATTAAAAAAGTCCGCTATTTCTAACGGACTGCAAATGTAGCTATTTTATCTTTGAATCAAAACATTTTTTAAAAAAAATTTCAATTAAATGTGCGCTCTTATTTTTTCCTTCCTTTTTACCAATAAACGTTCTAAAGATTCAGCCGAAAGCTCTACCGCCTCCTCAAAAGTTTTACACTGTTTTTTAACTAAGAAATCGTCTCCGGGAACATTAATCTTAATCTCTACCGCCTTATTCTCTTTATCACTTGTTCTTTCAACTTTTAAAAAAACATCTGCCGAGACAACACGATCATAGTATTTTTCCAGTTTATCCATTCTTTCCTGAATAAAGTCTACCAACTTTCTGTCAACAGTGAAGTTAACTGCATGAACATCTACCTTCATAATATAAATTTTAGGGTTTAACATTTCAGAATTATTATTTATTCCTCGGATGCGCATCACCATACACTTTTTTAAGTTCTGCTAAACTATTATGAGTATACACCTGCGTAGACGCCAAACTAGAATGCCCTAATAACTCTTTAACTGAATTTAAATCTGCTCCGTTATTTAATAAGTGAGTCGCAAAAGTATGCCTAAGGACATGAGGACTTTTTTTTACCTTTTCAGAGACCCTACTAAAGTAAGAATTAATTAATCGATACACAAAAGATTCGCTCAATTTTAACCCTTTTTTTGAAATAAAAAAATAATCATCATCAACTATATTTTCAACAAGAGCCCTCTCTTTTAAATACAAATTAAATTGCAGCAGTACGACCGGCAAAACAGGAACAATACGCTCCTTATTTCTTTTCCCCAAAACCTTAATTACATTTGAAGACAGATCTACATTATGAATTTTCAGATTTATCAATTCTGCCCTTCGTATTCCGGTAGCATAAAACAATTCAACAATCAATTTGTCCCTTATTTCTTCAAAACCAACAGGATCACTTACTTCCTCCATTAAATCCGTAAGTTCTTTTTCAGAAAACGGAATCTGAACTTTTTTCGGGGTTTTTAAAGCTTTATGCTTTAACATTGGATTTAATTCTATTTGCTTTGTTTTTAATAGAAATTTATAATATGCTTTTAAGGAAGCCATTTTTCTATTTACAGACACATTAGAAATATCCTGATCCACTAAAGAAACAATCCAACTCCTGATCTGACTATAATTAACATGTTCAATATTTTCCTGTTCAAAACGGGATTTATTAAACAATTCAAAGAACTCTATATCATTCAGATAAGCAGTAGCCGTATGTGGTGAATATTTTTTCTCCAACAAAAGATAATCTCTAAATGCCTCTTTATTTGTTTTCATACGCAAGCCTATCTACCTATATATGTAATATTCACTCCCAACTTTCTTTCTTACCTACCCCCTCTTATTCATCATCTCAAAATTAAGCATAAAAAAACCGTTAGCCTCAAAAAATATCTTTTTGATGACTAACGGTAATTATTTTGCAAAGCTTAATACTAACTCTCTAAACTATCTCTCAAGTTTTGAATGTAAGCAGCTTTTTGAATTTGAGCTCTTTTGATAACAGAAGGCTTAATAAAAGCAGTACGTGCTCTTAATTGACGAACAGTTCCTGTTTTATCAAATTTTCTTTTATAGCGCTTTAATGCTCTATCGATATTTTCTCCGTCTTTAATTGGTATAATTAACATAATATAGACACCTCCTCTCGTTAAGGCTGCAAAAGTAATTATTAATTATGAATTACCAATCATAAATACTGAATTATTTTCCTATTCCAGAAAAGAAAAACAGATTCACTCAATCAGATCTGACTAAGAATCTTTATTCTTTCAATAAATTTCTGGAAATTACTAATTTTTGAATTTCAGTAGTTCCTTCTCCAATGGTACATAATTTTGAATCACGATAAAATTTCTCAACAGGAAAATCTTTCGTATATCCATAACCACCATGAATCTGAACAGCTTCGTTAGCCACTTTAACACAAACTTCGGAGGCATACATTTTAGCCATGGCTCCCATTGTAGTAACCGGTTTATGTTCCTGTTTTAAGAAAGCAGCTTTATGCAATAATAATTCTGATGCTTCAATTTCTGTTGCCATATCAGCCAGCTTAAATGATATTCCCTGAAAATTAGCTATTGGCTGACCAAACTGATGTCTTTCTTTTGAATATTTTAATGCAGCTTCGTAAGCTCCTTTTGAGATTCCAAGTGATAAAGCACCAATAGAAATTCTTCCTCCATCGAGAATCTTCATTGCCTGTACAAAGCCCTGCCCTACTTCTCCTAATCTGTTTGCATCGGGAATACGGCAATTATCAAAAACCAATTCAGCCGTTTCACTGGCACGCATTCCTAATTTATTTTCTTTCTTTCCTGATGTAAATCCTGGCATTCCTTTTTCAAAAACAAAAGCTGTCATTCCTTTTGAATCTCCTTTTTCTCCAGTTCGGACTATTACAACAGCGATATCTCCAGAGATAGCATGTGTAATAAAGTTTTTAGCTCCGTTTACTACCCAGAAATCACCATCCTTAACTGCTGTAGTATTCATTCCGCCTGCATCAGAGCCTGTGTTATGCTCCGTTAGTCCCCATGCCCCAATATATTCTGCGGTAGCTAGTTTTGGAAGCCATTTCTTCTTTTGCTCCTCATTTCCGAATGTCAAAATGTGGTTGGTACATAATGAATTATGGGCCGCTACTGATAACCCTATAGAAGGATCTACTTTTGAAATCTCTTCTACAACAGTAATATATTCATGATATCCCAGTCCGCTTCCTCCATATTCTTCCGGAACTAAAACGCCCATAAATCCCATTTCTCCTAATTTTTTAAATAAGGGTATTGGAAATGTCTGAGCCTCATCCCACTCCATTATATTTGGCCGGATATTTTTTTCAGCAAATTCTTTAATCGATTGTGCAATCATCGATTGTGTTTCGTTATAATCAAAATTCATTTGTAGTCGGTTATTTTTAGAACTCCAAATATAAACTAATTATTTTTGCTTTTTCAACAGGAAAACCTTTAATTTTTGATAAATCCTCAATATTTTTAAAATCTCCGTTCATACTTCGATACGTTATGATTTGTTTTGCCAATGCATATTTAAAATAAGGAAACTGAGCTAATTCTTTTAAAGAAATATCATTTATTGCAATTTTCTTAAAGTTTGGCAGTGAATAAATTTTAAAATGGTTGTTTAATTCATAGAGGACTTCCGGAGAGAGTCCCCAAACTTCATTCAATTGCTCCATTGAAACAAATCCGCCTAAAATTTCTTTTTGTTTTAGTATTCGTAATGATATAGCTTCACCAACTCCATATATTTTAACAAGATCTTCCTGTGTTGCCTGATTTATATCAATCAGTACTATTTTTTCTTTTTTGGTAAATGTCTTTTCAGGATATTTTTTATACTCTTTATTATCCTCCTTATTATTTACAAATTCTTTTTTGTTCTTAATCCAGTCCGGAAATTTAAAAAGAGGCGAAAGAACCTTTAATAATGAATCTGAAATTTTTGTGACCTGCTGGAATTCTTCGGGCGAGTTTACATATTTGTTTTCTTTTCTAAATGCCATTAGCCTGTCAATTTCCTCGATTGACATTCCTAGTTTATACCCTTTATAATCGGTTATAAAATTTGGGTTGAATAAATAAACTTGTGGTTTGTTTTTATATTTTTCCTTCTTTAAGGAATTTATTTCGGTCTGTAAAGCCAGCCATTTTTGTTTTTCAGGAAAAAATTTGTCCGGAGAAGCAAAATTCACATAGAAATAAGCGATCTGTAAAACTATAATTAAGCTAAAAAGAAATATAATTCCTGCCCGTTGGTGATTTGTAAACTTAAAATATCCTGTTAATCTCTTTAAAATCATTAAAATTTAAATTACTATTTATTAAACCAAAAATAGCATTAATTTTATAAGAAAATTTTTATAAAATATTTATTTAACATTCTGTTGTTTTTTTACATGATGAGAGAAAGTAATAATCACAATTCGTGATTAAACAATATTTTTAGTACATATTATATAAAGTTTAAATATTTTATAACTTAAAATTATATAATTGTTTTTATTTTTTATAAAAAACGATACATTTGGAGCTTAATAACAACAAACCTATATTATATATGTCAATAATGCGAGTTAAACCAATATCTGCTTTTGAAGCTGATATGAAAAAAAGTGATTTAAAAAGGGTTTTAGGAAAATGGAGCCTTACTGCAATTGGAGTTGGTGCCATTATAGGTGGAGGAATTTTTGTTCTTACCGGTACCGGAGCATATTATCATGCAGGTCCTGCGTTGGCAGTTTCCTTCATTATCGCAGGTATAGCCTGTGTTTTTGCGGCTCTTTGTTATTCTGAATTTGCTTCTATTTTACCTGTTGAAGGTTCTGCTTATGCTTATGCCTATGGTACAATTGGAGAAATATTTGCCTGGATAATTGGTTGGGGACTTATTCTTGAATATGCAATGGGGTCAATGACAGTAGCAGTTTCCTGGTCAGGGTATTTTAATAAATTGCTCAAAATGTTTCATATTCATTTGCCTGACTGGCTAACAACTGATCCTGCCAGTTATACCGGAGAAGGTTTTTCTATGAACCTTCCGGCTTTTTTAATTGTGGTTTTGGTTATTTCTTTACTTATTAAAGGAACAAGAAGTGCAGCAAAAGCAAACAACTTTATTGTTGTGCTTAAAGTTTCTGCTGTAATATTTGTAATTATTGCCGGTCTTTTCTTTATTGACACTGCTAACTGGACTCCATTTATTCCAGAGGCTACTAAGATTGTTGAGAAAGAAACAACTCATAATGCTTATGGTATTGCTGGTATTGTATCTGGTGCTGCAGCTATTTTCTTTGCTTATGTAGGTTTTGATGCAGTTTCTACACAAGCTGGTGAAGCTGTTAATCCTAAAAAAGATGTTCCGTTTGCTATTATTGCTTCACTATTAATCTGTACAACCTTATATATTCTGGTTTCTTTAGTATTAACCGGAATGATGAACTATAAAGATTTTAATCCGCTAGGAAAATATCCTGATGCTATTAAAGCACCTGTTGCTTATGCATTTGATATTGCCGGACAAGGATGGGCAGGATTAATTATTACTATTGCAGCTACTGTTGGTTTAGTTTCTGTACTAATGGTAATGATTATGGGACAATCAAGAATTTTCCTTGGTATGTCTAAAGATGGATTAATTCCTTCTGTGTTTTCTAAAGTAAATCCGATTTCGGGAACTCCAAAAACTAACTTAATTATTTTGGGTGGTATTATTGCTACAGTTGCTTCTTTTACCCCTATCAATAAATTAGCTGATATGACAAGTTTCGGAACTCTGTTCGCCTTTACAATGGTTTGTATCGCGGTTTGGATTTTAAGAGTAAAACAACCTAATTTAACAAGAACATTTAAAGTTCCTGCTTTACCAGTTATTGCAGTTTTAGGTATTGCTATCAACACTTATTTAATGATTAATTTAAGTCATGACGCACAATTACTGTCTCTTGGCTGGTTAGCTATTGGTGTTTTGGTTTATTTTGGATATAGCAAGAAAAGATCAAAACTTAATAATATTAATAATGATGTTGAATAGGACATCTTATTATTTCATAAAAAAAACTCCAAATTTTCATTTGGAGTTTTTTTTATAAATCAAAAACCGAAGTTCGTTTAGCTCTTATTAAATCTTTTAAGCGAATCCAGAATGCCAGTGTCAAATAGACTCCAAAACCTAAACCTACGGTTACAAACGAAATGTAGATAAAAAACAATCTTACGCTCGTTACACGCATTCCCAGCTTATCTGCTAATCTTGAAGATACGTGAAAACCATATTTTTCGAAAAAGAATTTAAGTTTTACAATAGCTGACATATATCTGATTTTAAATTTAGATTCCTGTGACTTTACTCAGGATGACAAAAATACAAATTATCTGATTATCTATATTTTCTAAATGACTAATTATTTTTGAGCAGTTCCATTCCAATGGCACATCGCAAACATCCTTTATGATTACAGAATTCATTTTTAAGTTGTAACAATGACTGGGTTTGAAATGCATTTTTAGATACAACCCCAAAAGAATCAAATTTGTCGATTATGGAATTTTTCTCGGGAGTAACCTCTTTCATAAAAGCAATTAAATCTTCAAAAACAGACTCTCCCATTTTCTCTGAATAAGCAAACTGAACAGGAATAATTGTATTTAATATAATCAAATCTATGAATGCTTTTGATAACGTTTTTGCTTTTTTAGGGCTTTCTTTATCAAACTGATAATGGTTCTGCCAATACGGGCTGGCGGAAACATTCATTAATTCATAAACTTCCTTAACTGATTTTAGAGTAATTATTTTAGAGAACAAGTTCTGATGCCTGTTATACAAACCAGCTAACTGTGAAAGCCTGATTGTGGGGAAATTATCCGGACGGTGTTTAAAAAACTGAAGCGGATCGGTATGAACTTTTGCCAACTGATATTTATTCAGCAGATAAAAATACCTGAATTTTAAATCATTAAAATATACATCTTGTTTATCAGCATCCAATAATCCTGAGGCTCCAAAAAGTAATGCTTCGAGATTTTCGATTTCAAAACTTTCTTTTCTTATAAATGAAAACGGAATTGATTTAGCGATCTGCAAAAAGGTATTACCATTTGTATTTAAGCCAAAGTTCTTCGCCAGCAGGCAAAATAAAACGGCTTCCCAGTCCTGATTTGTTTCTTCGAGCAAATCATATACAAATTTTGATTTGCG
Organism: Flavobacterium sp. HTF; assembly: GCF_003105115.1. Taxonomy (GTDB): domain Bacteria; phylum Bacteroidota; class Bacteroidia; order Flavobacteriales; family Flavobacteriaceae; genus Flavobacterium. The sequence continues at coordinate 33,756 of NZ_QETH01000010.1, forward strand.
CTCTAAGCGCTCAAAAAACAAACGTTCCTGCCAGTTTTCAAAAACAAAATTGTCAATCCGGTCAATTTCTTTTTCGCAGGAAATCCATGATTTTGGGTTTACCAATGAATAATAACTGTTTAGTGTTTCAGATGCAACGTAATTTTTTAAAATTAAAACAGGGATTTCGGTATTATCTTCCCGGAATATCTCTGTATCATGTTCCCAAACAACATGCAGAATTACATTTTCATAAGCAGGATTTTTTTCATGCCCGTGCAAATACCAATCTGATGATTTGAGGTGAATTTCGACATTCCCTGCCCATTTTTGATTTCCTATTATAATTTGTGCGTTAAAGAAATCAGGACCTGCAAGTTCCAAATACTCACCAACTTTAATAATCACAAGCGATTCATCCTGGGCAGTTCTTAGGTTCAGTGCTTCAAACTTCCTGAATTTCCAGAGGTAATGAAGAAAATCTTCTTTCATTGTTAGGTCTTTATATTTAATTTTATAAAAACTTAAAAATAAATAAAATAATACTATTCTTACAAAATATATTTACAATTATTTCAGCATATATAATTTGGCGCAGGCTCGTGCATCTGAAAGAGCTTCGTGGTGATTTAAATGAATATTCATTTCGCGGCAGCAATCACTTAATTTAGTTGGCTTTAATCCTTTTGCTTTGTAAATTTTGACCGTGCATTCCCATTTAGGAGCGATATTTAAATCTTCATATTGCAAACCATGCAGCAGCATTGATTTCATCAAAACATTGCGGTCAAAACTTTCATTATGTGCTACAACCACTTTGTTTTTTAATCTCTTTTCAATTTCAGGATAGACCTGCACGAAAGATTTCGCATTTACAGTATCTCTGGGATAAATTCCGTGTACCCGAATTGTAAACGGATTGAATTCATTGTTGGGAGGTTTTATCAAACTCACGAATTCATCTACTATTATTCCGTTTTCTACAGTAACAATTCCAACAGAACAGGGATGATAAGCTGTTGCAGTTTCAAAATCTATGGCAATAAAATTCATAATTTTTATGTGAATCTAAAAAAATCCATAAACCTAACTTTGAAATTAGATTTATGGATTGTAAGGTTATTAAATGTGATCTTATTTTATAGATCCAATAATATCATATTTAGTTATAATATGGTGATTGCCATTTTGAAGTTCAATTAAGACAGCATCATTCTCTTTGGTAAATAATTTTGAAACTTCCTCAATCGGAGTTCCCATTTTAACAATAGGAAAAGGTTTTCCCATTACTTCTTTAATTGGTTTTTCGGCAACATTTTTATCGGCAACGTAACTTCTAAATAAGTCTGTTTCATCAACAGAACCCACAAATCCGTTGATATCCACCACCGGAATTTGCGAAATTTTATATTTACGCATACGCTCAATTGCATGTGAAACTAACTCTTCTGTGCGTACAACAATTAATTCCTTATCAATATGATCTTTTATAACGTCTTCGGCTTTTGTTACGCTTTCTTCTAAAAATCCACGTTCGCGCATCCAGTCATCATTGAACATTTTACCGACATAACGGCTTCCTGAATCGTGAAACAATACCACAACTACATCATCGGGCTTAAAGTGTTCTTTAAGCTGCAACAATCCTTTTATGCAGGCACCGGCAGAATTCCCCACAAAAATAGCTTCTTCCAAAGCAATTTTTCTGGTGTAAACAGCTGCATCTTTATCAGTTACTTTTGTAAATCCGTCAATCAAAGAAAAATCAACATTTTTAGGTAAAATATCTTCTCCAATTCCTTCTGTAATATAGGAGTAAATTTCATTTTCATCAAAAATTCCCGTTTCATGGTATTTTTTAAAAACGGATCCGTAGGTATCAATTCCCCAGATTTTGATGTTTGGATTTTTTTCTTTTAAGTATTTTCCAACTCCCGAAATTGTTCCTCCGGTTCCTACTCCAACTACAAAATGTGTGATTTTACCGTCTGTTTGTTTCCAGATTTCCGGCCCGGTCTGCTCATAATGTGCCAAGGAATTTGACATATTATCATATTGGTTTACATACCATGAATTTGGTGTTTCTTCGGCCAGACGTTTTGAAACTGAATAGTACGATCTTGGATCTGTAGGTTCAACATCTGTAGGACAAACAACTACTTTGGCACCAACGGCACGCAAAATATCCATTTTTTCCTTAGATTGTTTATCTGATATTACACAAATTAATTTGTATCCTTTAATGATGGCTACAAGCGCCAATCCCATTCCTGTATTTCCGGACGTACCTTCAATAATAGTTCCTCCGGGTTTCAGGCGGCCATCTGCTTCTGCATCTTCGATCATTTTTACGGCCATTCTGTCTTTAACAGAATTTCCGGGATTAAAAGTTTCGACTTTTGCTAATACCAGTGCATCAATTTCAGCAACAACTTTATTGAGTTTCACCAATGGCGTATTACCAATTGTTTCTAAAATATTTTTTGAAAAGTCCATTGTATTTAAATTTAATTTTTGGTTTTAAAATTGAAACAGAACCCTGAATTATTGGAAGAAATTCCAAACTAAACCAAATCGGATAACGAAATCGCGATACGGGTTATTAGGTGCTGAGTAATAGTTGTTTCCTGAAAAAGCAGCATTAAAATGTTCTGCTTTTAAATAAAATCTTGTCTGGCGAATCCTTGCATTTACAAAAAAATCAAAATTGGCATAATTCCCTATTTTCTTTTCATTCTGAACAAAAAATTCTCCAATAACCGGGTTATAATCATTACCGTAATATTCTGTAAAATAGTTAAAAGTAATTCCCGTCTGCATATACAATGCTTTCTTAAAAAAGTAACCTGAGTAATAAAAAGTATTTCTGGTAACAAAATCAGGTACATTTAAAATTAAATCTGACTGATCTACTTTTTGATATAAAAATGTGTTATCCAAAGCAAAACGTCCGAATTTAAATTCACGGCTGGCTTTTACAGACAAATAATTGATCACGTTGCCGTATTGTGCCGGATTTATAATCTGGGTCAGGGTATCTTTTTCAGCTGGTGAAGAAACATCTGCAAAATAAAGATGGTCTTTTAAAACCGTGTACTGAACCTCAGCATTTAACCATGGCGTAGATACATTTGCACTAAGCGTGTTTATTTTTTCATTCTTAAAATTATTATACCAATTGTATTTTAAGAAACTGCTTTGATACAGATTGTAATTATTATTTGGCAATTTGTTGATGTTTCTGTATCTGAAATCGAATTTGATTTTATCATTTAAGTCATATCTCAATTTTGCGTCTAAATCTGAAAGAGACTGATTTGTTATCGATCTTGTATATAAAAAACGGCCATTCCATTTATTCTTCTGGTATTCGTACTGCCCTCCTACATTGTTGATCTGCAGAAATAAATTGTCAGGAATTCTAACCCCTTCGTCACCCATTATAATACGGTTGTATTTATAATTTGATCTGTAATCGTCAATGAAAAAATTAAATTTACCCAAAAGTACATTTTCATAAGCAAGACCTGCCTTATTGTACAATTTTTCAAAACGTGTCTGATCTTTAATACCACCGGTAACATATGATTCTCCAAATCTCAGTGCCGTAGTGTTTCCAACGTTTGAAGTAAGAGTAGGCTGATTGTACTCGAAAAATTTGTTTTCATAATTAAACTGATGTGTCACGTATAAATTATTACTTCCTTCTTTTGGATTGATTCTGAAACCATGATCAAAAAACAAACGTCTTCCTTTTAAAAATGATTCAGCATCAGTCAGATAAACTTGTAATCGCTGACGATTGGCAAAATTCTTATCTCCGCTCTCAAAATTCTCAGGTGTTGTTATCCCTCCGTTTTCTTCATTCAGGATATCCTGATAGGTATAATGTGCATTTAAAATATATCTTCTGTCAGTTGTAAAATAACTGGTTGTCATTCTGAAATTACCCGTACTTGTCAACTGGTTAATGTAATCACCCTCAGACCGTAATCCTCTGTATGCCAAAGAAAAATTAAGGTTTTTTGAGGTATTTAATGTAATAAAGGAGTCAACATTCTGCCCTTTATTAATTGTTGAATTAAAAAAGAGTTCTGTTAAAGGAGTTGCTACAGAGTAATAGTTAATCTGGTTCGCTTCTAAAAAATTAAAATGCTTTCCTCTAAAACCAATTTCAGGATAAGGTGAAAAATCGGTTAAACTATATTGTAACGTATTATAAGTCTGTCCGATATTAGAAAAAGGCAACAGTCCAAAATTATCTTTTCTAAGATAGTTGTGTCTGTAAGCACTTTTTAATGTCAATGATGTATCAACATAGGTCGTATCATGCTCCAAAGTAATAATCTGGTATTGATCTATGGTAGCAATTTTAGCTTTTTTCTTTTTTACGGTATCTGTTATACTTGAATATTTTGTATTCATATCCAGATTATTTTTAGACGTATTTTTTTCCTGAGAAAATAATAATATTGGTACGACTAATAGATATAGAAAAAAGAATATTCTCATTTGATAGCTTTATATAGAGTTATTTCGGCAAAAATTTGTTGAGCAAAGGTAAAAGATAAAAACGTATAAATAAAAAAACACTTCAAATTATACCATTGCATTAGTAAATAGTATGAAACGAAGGTTTTTACAGAAAATTTTATAATATTTGCTTTTTAAATTCAATACAATGCTTCAGTTAAATTTTTCAGGACATCATTTAGAGACTGGTACCGATGAAGCCGGACGTGGCTGTTTAGCAGGTCCTGTGACTGCTGCTGCCGTAATTCTGCCTCCTGATTTTAATAATGAAATATTAAATGACAGTAAACAATTGTCTGAAAAAATAAGAGAGCAGCTAAAACCCATTATAGAGCAGCATGCTGTCTGTTTTTCTGTAACGCATTTGCATCCTGATGAAATTGACGAAATCAATATTCTGAATGCTTCTATGAAAGGGATGCAGGAATGTATCTTAAAATTACACCACAAACCTGAATTTATTATCGTCGACGGAAATCGCTCGCTGAATGCAAAACTGGGCATGAAAAACAATTTCGGAAAACAATTTTCTTTGTCTGAAATAGAGCTATTAAAATCAATTCCAAATCAAAGTATCATAAAAGGAGATTCCAAATTTTTAAGTATTGCCGCGGCATCTGTCCTGGCAAAAACCTATCGTGATGAATATATGAATCGCATTCATGAAGAATTCCCGATGTATAACTGGAAACAAAATAAAGGATATCCAACAAAAGAACACCGTGAAGCCATTAGAGAATTCGGAACGACAAAATACCACCGAATGAGTTTCAGGCTTTTACCCGAACAACTGGAACTTGATTTCTGCCAATAAAAAAAGACTTATCAACTGATAAGTCTTTTTTTGTAATTGTACTGAACTAAAATTGAAATTTATAACCAAAATCGGGAGAAAAACCTATTTGATCTTTTTGATTGATACTATTGGTCAGACGATTATATTCTCTTGTAAAAACATTGGTATGATTGGTAACGTTTTGAAAATCGATATAAAACTGATGAAACCTCTTTTTTGTTTTACTGTTAAATTTAATTCCAAACTTTACATCCAGTCTTAAATAAGGATCGTATTGTTTGCTAAATGCATTTGCATCATCCTTAATTTCATAACCCGCGTTGTTTGAAGCTGCCAAATCAACCGGGGTGTAATATCGTCCGCCTGCAGTTGTAAATTTTGTATCAATTGAAAATACATTTTTTTTGTCTTTTCCTATTTTAAATTCTTTTCCACCTAAAAGATTAATTACATAGCCGTTATTAAAAGGTGAATTTCGTTCTATATTATCACTTCCTTTATATTTACTTTCAAAAAGAGAAGTTGTAAACAAAGCATAATAGCCTTCGCTGAAAAACTTTTCGATTGTAAATTCAACTCCCTGGTTATGCCCTTTTCCTTTGCTCAACAAAGAAGTTTTATCAATTGAATAACCAAAATCAGCCCCTTCTGTTAAGGAAGAATAGCTGCTCGGAAATGCCTCAACAGCTGCTTTGCTAATATCCTGATAATAGACTTCAACTTTTCCTCGCCACTTTCTCGCCAATCGGACATCGTACCCCAGAACATAATGCTGGCTTTGCACTAAATCCAGATTTTTATTGGTCTGAACCTGATTACCATTTACAAATTCATTTAGAAATAAAATCGGGGCCGGAACACTCTGATGATGAATTCCATAACCAAAATTTATGGTATTGGAGGAATTGAATGCATAAGACAAAGCTGTTCTGGGTTCTACTACAAATTCTTTATTTATAGAAAAATACTGTCCGTGAACTCCGGCATTAAAAGTTAGTTTTTCTGTTAATCTAAATTGTCCCTGTGCAAACGGCTGTACAATATTGTAATTCCCGTCATTATTGACAATCTGAACTAAGTCAGCATAACCGTCACCATCAGTATCCTGCTGTCTGTCCCTTGTTTCAATGTCTGCTTTTAAGGTATAATTTTCCAAAAGTAATCCTGTCCTGATGGTCGTTTTTTTGCTGAGTTTTGAATTGAACAACGTAGAGAATGTCACTCTGCTTTCTGAATTATCAACATCAGAGAATCGCAGTTTATTTTCTGCCGGAGTACCAAAATCGTAATAACGATCATTTTTATAAGTGTTACCCGAATCGGAATATCCAATAATTGTTTTTAATGATGAATTACTGCCAAGATCAAGATTATGTTTCAGTCCAAATGAACCAAACGAAGATCTGGCAAAACCATCTTCGTCCTGCGCTGCAAAAGGATCATCTTTGTCAATATCTTTTCCTAAAAAATCAATATCCGATTTACCATAAATTCCAAAAACAGAGAAGTTGCCTATTTTACTTTTTCCGAAATCAATGTTAAAGCTAATATCGCTATAATTGGGTTGGGCTTCGGTTCCTGCCAGTCCTGTAACGCCTACAAAACCATATCTTGCTGATGCAACAAAAGAACCTCCTTTTTTCCAAGCGGACCTTCTGCCATAAATTCCAATCCCGGGTAAGCTCCGGCACTAATCATATACTCGTATTCATCAGGATTTCCTTTTCTAAAACCTAAATCAAAAACACCTGCAATTGCATTTCCGTATTCAGCAGGAAAAGCAGAAGTCATAAAATCAGAATTCGCCAAAAGATTAGGATTCAGTGCAGAAACGGGTCCTCCTGTAGTACCCAGGGTCGAAAAGTGATTCGGATTCGGAACAGGCATTCCTTCAATTCGCCACAACATTCCCGACGGAGAATTTCCTCTCACCACAATATCATTTCGGCTGTCATCGCTTGTTGCGACACCTGCAAAGTTCGAAACCAGACGCGCTACATCGCTCCTGCCTCCGGAAAATCGCGTAACTTCTTCGGGGCTAAATTGTTTTGTAGAAACAACAGCCATTTTATTAACTGCTTTTGATTTGTTTGAACTTGAAGTAATGACAATTTCATTCAACGAATTAAATTTTTCCGTCATTGCGACTGTCAGCAAATTATCTTTACCGGTTGTGACATCCAGATCAGAAACAGAGGTACTTTCATATCCATCAAAACTAATGCTGATGCTTTGTCGTCCTATAGGAATTTCAGGTAATGTAAAATTACCTTCCTGATCAGATGTAGTTTGATTTTCATCATTTCCGATTAACATGATTATCGCTCCGGAAATAGGTTTTTCAGATTGTTTGTCAATTATTTTTCCCTTGACAACTCCTGTCTGGGCATAAGTAGTGATGCCAAGAAGACTTAGAACAATCCATACTATTTTTTTCATTTTGCTTTTGCTTTATTGGTTATAGAGCAAAAGTAAATCGTGGCATTTTCTTAAAAATTGACTAAAGTTAAGATTTACTGTTTAATGTAAGACGAGTTCTTAAACGGCTCAGGCTTTCGGGTTTAATGCCTAAATAACTGGCAATATATTTTAGGGGAACTCTTTCGACAACTTTCGGCCTGTCCTTAATAAACTTCAGATATCTTTCTTCTATTGTGATTGTTGACATTGATTTGTTTCGCGTGCTTAGACCTCTAATCGTTTTTTCCATCATATAAGGCAAAAATGTAGCAAAAACAGGATAGTCACGAACCAATCTGTCAAAATCATTTTTGTAAAGAAAATATACACTGCAGTCTTCGAGAGCTTCAATGTACAAAAGGGAAGGTTTTCCGTTTAAAAAACTGTCAATATCAGCATACCAGCAATTTTCAAAGAAAAAATTTCCGGTAAATTCTACACCATCTTCCAGGTAATAGTAACGAATACATCCTTCAATAATAAAAATCCCGAAATTGCAGACATTGCCTTCTACTAAAAGATGTTCTTTCTTTTTTACTTTTTTATAAACCAAAGCATTAAAAAAAGCCTGATTTTCAGCTTCATTACATTCTATAAATTGTGATAAATCGGTGATAACACTGTGCATGGATTTATTATGTCTTATAAATTAAATTTGAATTTGGTATTTAAAAAATTATGACTAAAACTAATCAAAAAAATTGCAGCCCATATTATAATAATGTGAAATATCACAAATTAATCAACTAAGACAATTTTCTTTAAAAAAGAAAGAATCTCATTTACGCAAATAGCTAAGAATTAGCTTATTATTTTCTGCTTTTTAAGAATTCCGCAAATTGTTTTGTATCAAAATAAAATGGGCGAATGGCTGTAATTTTTCCGTTTTTTAAATCAAAATGTTCCGAAATTGGCATTGAAAGGTTTTTGCCGGATTTTTTTGCTTTGCAATTTATCGTAAAATATATAATTACCTCATTTTTGGAAGCATCGCTAAAATAAACAGGCTCCTTTTCTATCTGCAGCTCAAAAAACTCAGCCGATTTTGCATACATTTTTGTCCATTCATTAAAACCAACATAAGTTCCGCCGTACGGCAATCCTTCTGCCTGATTATAAATGGCTCCTTCCTCAATCAAAGTGGCCATTGTTGTAAAATCTCTCGTTTTAAAAAGGGATTCAAAATATTGGGCAACGACTTTAAAATTTTCCGTTTCAAGATTTTTTAAAACATCAACCTCCGGCTGTACAACTTCAGAATTCCAAAAACCTATAATTTTAGCCACCTGACCTTTGCCATTTAATCTGGCAAAATCACGGCCCGTCATAATCAGTTTATTATTGGAATCAAAAATTTTCCAGTCCCAACTTACATAATTGTCCTTGACCACTTTTGGACCGGAAGTCAGAACAGCATTAGGATTTTTTTTGTAAAACTCATTGATAACATTATTAAAGGCTGCTGTTCCCTTTATTGATGCAGAAGGATCTTCAAAAGTACTGTCTTCTAACCAAATTGTTTTTATCAGTTTTAATCTCGTGTCACTATTGCGTTCCTGCCATACTTTTTCGTAAACCGAAATTGGATATAACTTATCCTTCTTTTGAGCCACAAGATTATTAAGCATAAAAAGTAAGCAAATAAAGTAGATTTTTCTCATAAGTAGTTAAATTAGATTTAGTTAAAACTCTTTTTTAAAAGTACAAAATCAAATTTACAATACCTTACAAAATGACAATAATTTGCCGTTTTAAAATCTTACTTCCAGGCAAATTTCTACCCTTGTACAGATACTTTATCCTTAAATGCAAAAGTGTTTTTAAGCTGATTTTTCCAGTTTTCAATACTTTCGTCCGAAGCTCTGTCTGCTTTATCAAAATAAAAATGCTTTTGAATTTCAAAACCACAGTAATTAAAAATCCCTGTATCAGAAGTCAGTGCCAAAGCCTTGTCCATTCCGGATGCTTCATATTCAGCATTTGATTTTCCGTGAGAATTGACAATAACAGCTCTCTTCCCGGTTAATAATCCTTTCTGAACGCCATTATCATAACGATAAGCAAATCCGTAACTAAAAACACGGTCAATATATCCTTTCATGACAGCAGGCATTCCGGTCCACCAAATTGGATACACAAAAATAATCCGGTCTGCCCAGGTAATAAAATCCTGTTCTGTTTGTATTTCCGGTGCTACTTTGCCCATACGTTGCGCGTTCATGTCATTTAAGGAAAACACAGGATTAAAACTGATTTCGTATAAATCACGAACTTCTGTTTCTTCTCCGGATTCCTCAAGGCTTTCTACTATGGTCTGTTTGAAAAAATGGTTTAAACTACCTGAATTTGGATGTGCATAAATGATTAAATTTTTCATGTTTTTAAGTTTTAAAGATTAACATGACAAATGTAGAATGCCAAACTCAGGCAAAATTGTACGAAAACGAAATCCGTAATTTCCTGAAACAAAAAATTCCTGACGAAATGGTCAGGAATTTTTTTGAGTTTTTTAAATTGAATTAAAAATTAGTTGATACCGTTACTGATTTCCATTTTTCTAAATCAGCTTCCACTTCTTCAATTTTTGCATTTGCCATATTATAGGCGTCTTCTCCTAAGAATAAATGCAAGGGTGGATTTTTTTCATTGCTCATTTGAATTAAGGCATCAACAGCTTTTTCAGGATCTCCTGGCTGATTTCCGTTAATTTCATTCTGATGTGCTATTACTGACTGACGTGCTTCTTCGTAATCTGCAATCGGATTTTTAGGCAATCCCATCGAATCTCCGGTTAAAAAACTGGTTCTGAAATATCCAGGATACACCAAAGTCACATTAATACCAAAAGCTTTTGCTTCTGCTCTTAAACCTTCTGTAAGCCCGGCAACTGCAAATTTAGTCGAACAGTAAATGCCCCAACCCGGAAAACCGCCGTGATATCCTCCAATAGAAGCGATATTAAAAATATGCCCTGACTTATTGGCTCTCAATTTTGGCATTGTGTTACGAATAACGTTTAGTAAACCAAACACGTTGATATCATAATTGCGTCTTGATTCTTCGTCAGAAAGTTCTTCAAGCGTACCTACCTGCCCATAGCCGGCATTGTTTACCACAACATCAATCGTTTTAAAATGGCTGATTGTTTTTGCCACCGCATCCTTAACGCTGCTTTCTGTCACAAGGTCTACAGCTAAGGGTAAAAACTGATCTGATGTTTCGCCAACTTCTTTAATAAGTGAGTTAATATCTCTTGACGTGGCCGCAACCCTGTAACCGTTTGCTAATAATTTCTGAACTAAGATTAACCCCAAACCTTTTGAGGCTCCTGTTACAAACCATACTTTTTTAGTTTCCATAATTTATTATTGTTTTAATTACAAGGCAAAATTAGGTCAGAAGTAAAGGCGCGGGATAACGAAATTCAAACGTTTAATTACAAAAATCAAACAGTTCTAAATTGTCGCGGAGTAAGCTGGATATTCTTCTTGAAGAAATTATTAAAATGTGTCGGCTCTTCAAATCCCAGACTATAAGCAATCTCGGAGATATTCCAGTCCGTGTGTTTTAAAAGGATTTTGGCTTCCTGCAAAAGACGTTCTGCAATTACTTCTGAAGTCGTTTTTTGAGTAGTTTCTTTTAATGCCCTGTTTAAATGATTGACATGAATCGTTAACTGATTGGCAAAATCTGCTGCCGAACGCAAAGTAAAACGCTGTCTCGAATTCTCAATCGGAAATTGTCTTTCCAGTAATTCCAGAAACAAAGACGAAATCCTGCTCGAAGCATTGGAGTGCTGATTTACAGAAAGATTTGCCGGCTGCATTTTCATCGCACTGTGGATTAATTCAAAAACCAGATTACGCAATACATCATATTTATAAGTATAATCAGAATTAATTTCTTCCATCATCTGCTTGTAAATCAGTCGTATTTTTTCTGTTTGTTCCTTATTTATTGAAAAGATAAAATTTCCATTTGGTTTAAAAACCGGGTACTCTTTTAAATTCCCGAACTGATGAAAAAACGCCTCGGTAAACACACAGAAAAAACCCGTTTGATGTTCTTCCAGCTGTTCCCAGTTATACGGAATCTGAGGATTGGCAAAAAACAAAGCCTGTTCTTCGATCTCCACAATCTTATCAGCGTAGTGTACTCTGTTTTTACCAATAATCAAACTGATCTTAAAGTAATCTTTACGGCTGTACGGAATCGGTTTTGCACTGCAGCCCATAAAATCATCCAACTCAAACACATTAAAATGTCCGATTTCTTTTTTAAGGTTATCGGGCATAAAATTGAGTTTGGAACGATAAAAATCTTCTATAGTTTCTGTTTTCTCCATTTTGTAAAGTTACAAAATTCAAACAAACTCTATTTACTTAGAACTGCAAATATCTTGTTGGAATTTCAGAAATTTAGTCGGAGACAAATTCATATAATATCTAAAATCATGAATAAGCTGACTTTGATCATAATAACCACATCCGTCTACAATTTGCAGCCAGTCTGTTTTTTCTGCTTTCTGAATATTTTGCTGAATCTGCTCAACAGCTTTTAAAAAGCGTTCGTATCGGGTCACCTCTTTTATCGTATAACCAAAAAACTTTTTTTGACTGAGCTGAATATTACGTTCTGTCTGGTTGGTTTGTGAGGCAATGGCCTTAATAGGATGTAAAGACTCATTTTTAAAATCGGCCAAAAGACTCATAATTGTATTTTGTTCCCTTAAATAGGGTCTGCAGAAATCTAATATAACAGACACACGTTGTCTGGAATCAGGGATTATTTGTAATTCTTCCCACAATGCATTAAAACAATTTTCCGGAATTAAAGCGTCGGGATGAATTGGAAGTGAATGCGTTAAGAGCGCATTTCCAAAAAAACGATAGAAAGCATCTTCCTTAAAATTAGCCACAAGAATTTCTGAACCTGGTTCTAACGTATAATCAAAAGCCTGTTTTATTGGCCCTAAAACAAGACATTTTTCAGCCTCCAAAACAGTATTATTTTGTGATTTTAAGTATCCTTTGGTTCCGAAATTAAAAACCAAAATGGTCTGAAAACTAGGTAATAAAGTTTTTGTAATCGCAATATCTGTTTTGTTTTCTGCAAAATAGAAATGCGAAAAAACAGATTCAAATTCTGAAGGAACAGCAATTCTGTAATTGTTATTTTCTTCAGAATCTTTCATCTTATTTTTTGGTATAAAGTATTATTTCGAAACAAATTCCGCTTCGAACAATTCAGTCAGATGCTTCAGGATTTTGGCTTTTACTTCTTCCTCATCTACTTTTTCTACGCCTAATTCTACGTTTAAGGAAGTAACTCCTTTTCCGCGAATTCCACACGGAATTATATTATCAAAATAGCCCAAATCTACATTTACATTTAGTGCAAATCCGTGCATGGTTACCCAGCGTGAAGCGCGTACGCCAAGCGCACAAATTTTTCGCGCAAACGGAGTTCCAACGTCCAGCCATACACCGGTTTCGCCTTCGCTTCGCCCACATTTTAAGCCATATTCTCCCAAAGTCAGGATAATAGACTCTTCTAGAAAACGCAAATATTTATGAATATCGGTAAAAAAGTTTTCTAAATCTAAAATCGGATAACCTACAATTTGTCCTGGTCCGTGATACGTAATATCCCCTCCGCGGTTGATTTTATAGAAAGTTGCTCCTTTGGCTTCCAGCTGTTTTTCGTTTAAAAGAAGATTTTCCAGGTCACCGCTTTTTCCTAAAGTATAAACATGTGGATGTTCTACAAAAAGCAAATAATTTGGAGTGGGCAGATCAAGTTCTTCTCTTCTGTTTTTTATTTTTAAATCAACAATATCCTTAAAAAGTTCTTCCTGATATTCCCATGTTGATTTATAATCTTTACTTCCTAAATCTTGAAGTTGAATTTTTTTATTCATTTTAATTATTTTTCAAACTCTACGTCAAAGTTGAGTTTGTCAGGATTCTCCATATAATCCGTAAAAGGGTATTGAATTGTAATTGTTTTTTTATCCTCACTAAATAAAGCATTTGGATTAGAAACTTTTTTGACTTTTTTCGGGAAATGATATTTTATAACATAATTTGACGAGGCAAAAATCATTTTAGACATATCCGGCGCAGTGTCTTTGGCTTTTTCGGCCAGTTTTTGCTGGTCGATTACTGCTGTACGTGTAAATTTCTTTCCGTTATAAGTGTAACTTAATTTACTGTTGTTATTCCCAAAATTACTTCCAAAAGGAGTTCCGGCACCGCCACTTTCTAACTTTTGAAACGTGCTTAAGGTTTGTAATACGTCCTGTAATTCGTTTACATTTTTAAAATCTGTAGAAAGGTTCATTACAAACTCTTTTTTCTCAGCACTCATTTTGGTGTGAACCACAAAGTTTTCAATCTTTTTCAGTTCTTTTTGAGATTCCGGTGAAAGCTTGGCAATACTGTCTTTTTTGGCTTCAAATAATTGTTTGAAAGTAAAAGTAGAATCAATATCTTTTTTAGCGGAAGCTCCCATCTGATTACCAATCTGATCACCAGCCATTGCCATTAAAGAAGAGCCGTCCATGTCAACAGAAAACTTTCCTGTGCCATTATCATTGAGGTAAATATTTTCAGTAAAAGTACAGCTTGTAAGTGTTGCCAGTAAAAAAGAAAAACTAAGTAATTTATATAATTTTATCATGGTTTATTTTTATTCAAATATACGAAGAGATTTTTTAATTGTATAAATCGTTGATTTGTTTAAATTTTACTGATTTTATTTTAATCCAGTACTACTTCGAGATTCCCAATTTCAGGATTTTGCAGATAATCTAAAATTGGCAAAACGAGATGAACCGATTTTTTATCAGGGCTGACCACTGCTTTTTCATATGAAACTGATTTTATTTTTCGGGGAAAATTGTAATTCAGAGTAATTGAATGTACTAACTTAAATCCTCCCGTTTGCTTTTTAAATTCTTCAACCTCATTCTGTTTTCTCTTTAATTCTTCGTGGTTGGTAATCTTTACCATCCTTTTAAATAGTGTTCCATCAAAATAATAGCTAATATTAAAGTAATGATCCTCTGCGCTTAAAGCATAATTATGTTGCAGGTCACTGGCATAATCTTCTGTTTTGTATAAATCTGCAATTGATTCTGCCTTATTAAAATCCTGTATAAAAGTACTTTTGAATTCTTTCTCAAACGAACTTTCTTTTATATAGACTTTTACATCTTTGTATTTATTGAAAATAACCTTTTCTGATAAAGGAAGCTTTGAAAAATTCTCAGCGTATTTTGTTATAAATTCATTAAAAACAAAGGTTGTATCCTTAAATCTTTCTTCATCATTATATTTTACACCACTCAATTGCATATAACTGTTTTCGTCGCGAATCGCTACTACTTCTATAGTACCGCTTCCGTCAGGATTCAGAGAAATTGTTTCTGTTATCTGGCAGCCGGTAATAAAAATAAACATTAAAAAGGTAAGTAGTTTTTTCATTTATTTTTTAAGTCCTGAGGTTTTGTGCTGCTAAGATAGTGAGTATTTTTTGATTGAATTCTTACGCTTTTGGGTTTGTTTTGTGTTTTAAAGTTTATCCAAATTAACCGAAATAAAGATATTGCATCGAACTAAAAGTTGTAACCAAAACATCTTATAAAAACTAAATCTCTCGTTTAGCCCCGATAGAAGCGGCATTCTTTTTTGCTTTTTGCAAAAAAGATATAGCGTCCCGAAGCTTCGGGAGCGGTACAAATGGCTTTGAAAAAACCTAATTTTCTGCTCCTGAAAAAACTACAATTATTTTCAAAATTTGAAATTGCCATTTTTTCAAATTTAACTATCTTTGCGCACTTAAAAAACAGTATATAATGGCCTTATCTGAACAAGAAATCATCCGAAGAGAGAAACTTCAAAACTTACGCAACTTAGGAATCAATCCTTATCCAGCTAATCTTTTTCCTGTAAATCATACTTCAAAGCAAATAAAGGAGTCTTTTGAAGAAGGTAAGAAGGTGATCGTTGCGGGACGTTTGATGAGTGTTCGTGATCAGGGTAAAGCTTGCTTTGCTGAATTGCAGGATAGCGAAGGACGTATTCAATTGTACGTGAACCGCGATGTTTTGTGTGAAGGTGATGATAAAACTTTATACAATCAGGTATTTAAAAAATTAACCGATTTAGGAGATTTTATTGGTATTGAAGGAGAATTGTTTACGACTCAGGTTGGTGCAAAATGTATTCGTGTGAGCGGATTTACTTTTTTGAGTAAAACGTTGCGCCCGCTTCCGTTACCAAAAGTGGATGAGGAAGGGAACATTCACGATGCGTTTAATGATGCTGAATTGCGTTACAGAATGCGTTATGTAGATTTAACGGTGAATCAACACGTTAAGGAAACTTTTATCAAACGTACCAAGTTATTTACTGCGATGCGTGGTTATTTTAACGATGCAGGATATCTTGAAGTTGACACTCCGGTTTTACAGTCAATTCCTGGTGGTGCTTCGGCAAGACCTTTTATTACGCATCATAATTCGCTTGACATTCCGCTTTATATGCGTATTGCGAATGAGTTGTATTTAAAAAGATTAATTGTTGGTGGATTTGAAGGTGTTTATGAGTTCTCAAGAAACTTCCGTAATGAAGGAATGGACAGAACGCATAATCCTGAATTTACCGCAATGGAAATATATGTAGCTTACAAAGACTACAACTGGATGATGGAGTTTGCTGAAGGTTTGCTTGAGCATTGTGCAATCGCCGTAAACGGAACCAGCGAAGTTACTTTTGGGGAACACCAAATTAACTTTAAAGCGCCTTATGCACGCGTTACGATGACAGATTCTATCAAACATTTTACTGGTTTTGACATTTCCGGAAAAACTGAAGAAGAATTGTTTGAAGCTGCAAAAGGAATGGGAATTGAGGTGGATAAAACAATGGGGAAAGGAAAACTGATTGATGAAATTTTTGGAGCGAAATGCGAAGGAAATTATATTCAGCCAACTTTCATTACGGATTATCCTAAAGAAATGTCTCCTCTTTGTAAAGAACACCGCGATAATCCTGAATTGACGGAGCGTTTTGAATTAATGGTTTGTGGTAAAGAAATCGCAAATGCGTATTCTGAATTGAATGACCCGATTGATCAGCGTGAGCGTTTTGAAGATCAAATGCGTCTGGCTGCAAAAGGTGATGATGAAGCAAACGGAATTATCGACGAGGATTTCTTAAGAGCACTTGAATATGGTATGCCTCCAACTTCCGGAATGGGAATTGGAATGGATCGTTTGATTATGTATTTGACTAACAATGCTTCTATTCAGGAAGTTTTATTGTTCCCGCAAATGCGTCCGGAGAAAAAACTGGCTCAGATTGAACTTTCTGATGAAGAGAAATTCATCGTAGACCTATTGAAAGGAAATGAAAATAAAATGGACTTAGGACAACTTAAAATTACGGCTAACTTAAGCGGTAAAAAATGGGATGCGTCCATAAAAAACTTATCTAAACACGGTTTAACTAAAGTTGTCGTTGAAGGTGATTTTAAATTTGTAGAATTGGTGGGATAGTTTTTTAAATTCCAAATTTAAAAATTCCAATTTCCAATTTGAAGATATAATTCAAACCCGACAGTTTTTAAAAACCTGTCGGGTTTTCTTTTTAAAACGAATACTTCTCCAATTTCTTTCCGTTAATTTCCAAAACCTTTGTGCTTTTCGGGACTTCGCCTTTCCAAACTTGCTGAACTGAAGGATTTGAAGGGTATTTTCCGTTTTTTATTTTTACAAGATGAAATTCGCTTCCGCTTTTCATTAAAAGATCGGAAAACTTTTCAGTTGATGAAGTCGTTACATAAATCGGAAAATCAGTAACTGAGAAAGAATTAATCAAACTTCCGTCATTATTTAAAATGTAACCTGAACAGCCACCGCTTCCGCAGAAATAAGAGCTTGAGAAACCAACAAAATATTCATTTTTGTTATCATTGTTTAAGTCGAAAGCTTCATAATAAAAGTATTGGTCTTCTTTTGTCATTGCCGGTAAATCTTTTTTAAGTAAAACCAGCAATTGTTTTCGAATCAGTTTGACTGTTTTTTCATCGTTAGCGGATACATTACTCAAATCTGCTGTTCCTGCAACTGTTTTCGATAATGTATCCAGAGCAATTGTTTTGACGATGTTTTTCGATTCGTTTTTATTCTGACAGGAAGTTAGTATTAGAATGGTTACGCATATTACTATAGTTATTTTAGTCTTCATGATTTCGTATTTTAAATTCGTAACTTAAATTTACAGATAATAAAAACCAAAAACCAGATTTTTCTACACCAATAGCGCCGCTTTGTTTTCAATATCATTTTCAAGCAGCAATGATTTTATATTATTAAAAGTCACCACAGCAATTTGTGTTAAAGCTTCGTTGGTGAAAAATGCCTGATGCGCCGTCACCAAAACATTCGGAAAACTCATTAATCGCTGAATATTATCGTCCTGAATAATATCTGCCGAAAGATCCCTAAAAAACAATTTTTCTTCCTGCTCATAAACATCGATTCCCAAATAACCGATTTTACCTTGTTTCAAACCTTCGATTACGCAGGCCGTTTCAATTAAACCACCACGGCTTGTATTGATAATCATCACATTATCTTTCATAAAAGAAACTGATGTTTTATTGATGACATGTTTTGTCTGATCATTTAACGGACAATGAAGTGAAATGATATCACTCAACTTAAAAATTTCTTCTAAACTTACAAAAGAAACACCGTCTTTAACCATTTCATCATTCTTTACAATATCATACGCAAGGACTTTACAGCCAAAACCTAAAGCAATTTTAGCAAAAGCTTTTCCAATATTTCCTGTTCCGATGATTCCGATTGTTTTTCCAAATAAATCAAACCCTAATAATCCGTTTAAAGAGAAATTCTGTTCGCGGACTCTGTTGTATGCTTTATGCGTTTTTCTGTTTAAAGTTAGAATCATAGCCATTGCGTGCTCGGCAACTGCCTGAGGAGAATAAGCCGGAACACGACAGACTTTGATATTGTATTTTTTAGCAGCTTCTAAATCGACATTGTTAAAACCCGCACAGCGAAGTGCAATTATCCTGATTTTTTTTTCTGCCAGTTGTCTAATTACCGTTTCATTGACAATGTCGTTGACAAACACGCAAACAATTTCACAATCCTGAATCAGGGTCACGGTCTGCGGATTAAGCTGTGTTTCGAAAAAATCTAATTCGAAACCAGATTCATTATATTTAGTAAAGAACGTTTTGTCATAAGGCTGTGTCGAAAAGAAGGCAATTTTGCCAGTGGTAATAGAATTCATAAATTGAATATATTTATATGTGTTTGAATATTACTTTTATTTGCGATCCATATCTTTCGATATTTCAGGTAGTTTTTCTTTCGTCATTTTCACAATAACCCGATGCATCCAAATCAGACAAGTTAGTGACAATGCCAGAATAAAAAACCACGAACTGGTCCAGAATCCGGTAAATGCTAATAAATACCCGAAAATAATAGGCCCGAAGAATCCGCCTAAACCTCCCAAAAGTCCAACCATTCCGCCAATCACCCCAACTTCATTCGGAAAATAATCCGGAATATGTTTGAATACGGCAGCAGAGCCAATTCCCCATGATATCCCAATTAAAATAACGAGGACTAAATAAATCCACATATTGGCTTCAAAATGAATTTGGGTAATTCCTTCAGCCAGCAGCTCTTTCTTCTGCACTTTTTGATTTTCGGCAACTACAACTTCCTGCCAGGTTTTTTTTGATGGAAAAAATTGAGAATGTAATTGATTATCCTCTTTTTGACTAATTGCATATTCCTTATCGTCAATTATAATTTTATTTGGCGAAACTGCCGTAACTGTTCCTGCTTTACCCGCTAACAAACCGCTTCCTGAAGTGGTGATATCCATTTTCGGAAATAGCAATAAAAAACCCAGAACAACAGATGAACTCAACACCCAGTACATCACTTTCCGGGCACCAAATTTATCCGACAGGAAACCTCCGAAAGCCCGAACGACACCCGCCGGAAGACTGAAACAGGAAGTAAAAATCCCGCCTAAAATTAATGAGGTATGATATACATTCATAAAATTAGGCAACAACCATTGTGAGAAAGTTACAAATGATCCGAATACCAAAAAATAATACGTTCCGAAACGCCAGACACGAATGCTTTTTAAGGGCTGTACTAATTGTTTCACCGTTTTGGACTGTGCCTCTATTTTCTTGTTTTTAGCAAAAATAAAAAATACAATTCCCATAAACAGTAAGGCAGAACCATAAATAACAGGAAGCCATTTCCAGCCATTTTCCGGATCGCTTTCTGAAAACGTGCTCAATAATGAAGGCGCTAAAAATGGTGTTATCGAAGCTCCGGCTGTTCCCATTCCGAATATTCCCAAGGCTCTTCCCTGCCATTCTTTTGGATACCAAACCGATGTAGAGGCTACGCCAACAGCAAAACTGGTTCCGACCATTCCGAATAAAAAACTTAAAATAGCAAAGACAGTAAATGAGGTAGCAAAAGGCAATAAAAACAATGGTATCGAAGCCAGAATCAATAAAGCAGAATGTACAATCCTTCCTCCGAATTTGTCCGTTAAGATTCCCATTGGTAATCTCATAATTGAACCCGTAAGAACCGGAATTCCTAAAAGCCAGCCAATCTGCACTACACTCCAGTTAAAAATTTCCTTATCGACCAGAAAAGTGACCAATACTCCATTGAGTGTCCAGCACGCAAAACAAATTGCAAAAGCCAGAGTATTTAAAAAAAGAATTCTGTGAGATTGTGAGAGATTTGCCATAGAATGTAGTATTAAATTGTTTTTAAAATCTATTACTTTATGTCAGGAAACCAAAAATTGTTTTTTTAGCTGAAACAACTATGGTTTAAAGTTAAAAAAAAATAACAAGTAAACCATTCATAATTAAATATTTAGAATTATTTAGTTCTCATTTAAAACTTAAATTCTCATTTATTACCTTGTTTTATACCAAATGTATTTTATTTGGCGTTGTAGTATGAACAAAGAACATTATTAACTGATTTTCAATTTATTAAATAAAAAATTCTTCAATCAAATTAAACCAATTGAATCTGATAAAGTCTAATTGCTATAACCTTTAAAAAACAAATCATGAAAAAATTATTTATCGCAGCTATGTTATTAGTTGGAATAGCAGGCTTTGCACAAGACACCGATCAAAAACCGGAACGCGAACATAAAGAAAGACTGACACCGGAACAGCGTAACGAAAAACAATTACAAAAATTAACGACAGAATTAAGTTTAGACGCCAGTCAGCAAGCTCAGGTGAAACAGTTACTTGCAGAAAGAAGCGCAAAAGCAGAAAGTCTAAAAGAAGCACGCAAAGCAAAAAAAGAGAGCAATGTAAAACCTACAGAGGAAGAAAAAGCAGCTTTCAAAAAACAAATGGAAGATGAAGTGGCTGCAAATGATGCTAAGATGAAATCTATTCTAAAAGCGGACCAATACACTAAATGGAAATCGTTACAGGAGCAGAAAAGGGAAAAAATGAAGGATAAAATGAAAGAACACAAACAGGAAAACAACTAAATCATTATAAAAAAGAGGCAATTAAGCCTCTTTTTTATTAAACACAGGCTTTATATTTTCATTAATAGTTTCTGTTAAATAAAAGATAAACCTGATAATTCAATTAAACGCAGCAAACTCTTTGAAGTCTAATAGCTATAAACATTAAAAAAAATAATAATGAAAAAAATATTTATCGCAGCTTTATTATTCGTTGGAATAGTGAGTTTTGCACAAGGCGTTACTCAAAAAGAAAAATTGACTCCGGAACAACGTACTGAAAAACATTTACAAAAACTGACCTCTGAACTTAGCCTGGATAAAAAGCAGCAGGAACAGGTAAAACAACTCCTGGCAGAAAGAAGTGCCAAAGCACAAAAATTTAGAGACTCACGAAAAGACAGTAAAACAAAACCTACTGATGCCGAAAGAGAGGCTTTTAAAAAACAAATGATTGCTGAAAAAGAAGCTAATGATGCTAAAATGAAAGCGATTTTAAACGCTGATCAATATACAAAGTGGACGGCTCTTAAAAAAGACCACAAAAATCACAGAGATCATAAAGGAAAAGGTGATTTTAAAACTCCACAGGAACGTGATGCGGCACATTTGCAAAAATTAACCACTGAGTTAAACTTAAACGCCGATCAGCAAAAACAAGTGAGCGAACTTTTATCTGACAGAAGTACCAAAATGGCGATGCTGAAAAAAAGCAGAGGTGACAAAAAACCTACTGATGCTGAAAGAGAAGCCATGAAGAAACAGATGAAAGAAGATCATAAAGCATATGATGCTAAACTGAAAACTATTCTGACTGCCGATCAATATAAAAAATGGACTGCGATTCAAAAAGAGCATAAAGACAAAATGAAAGATCACCGAAAAGAGAAAATGTAATTGAGATCAAAAAAAAGAGGCTTTTAAAGCCTCTTTTTTGTTATTAAAATGTTTTCGAAACTTTGTCGACCGCATTGATTGTAAAATCTAAATCTTCATAGGTAAGTGCATCCGTAATAAACCAGGTTTCGTATGCCGATGGAGCGATATAAACTCCTTCATTTAATAATCCGTGGAAGAATTTTTTAAATGTTTCGTTATCTCCTTTTGCAGCCGTTTGAAAATCAGTAACCGGATTGGCATCAAAGTGAACTGAAATCATAGAACCTACTCTATTGATGGTAAAAACAACATTATTTGCTTTTAGAACCCTGTCAATTCCTGCTTCAAGATAAGCTGTTTTTTCTTCCAGACGGGTAAAAATTGCGGCATCATTATTTAAAGCCTGTAACATCGCTAGTCCTGCAGCCATTGCCAAAGGATTTCCTGATAATGTTCCTGCCTGATAAACCGGACCAAGAGGCGCCAAATAATTCATTATTTCTTCGCGCGCAGCAAAAGCACCAACCGGAAGTCCACCGCCAATTACTTTTCCGAAAGTTACAATATCGGCATTGATGTTATACAATTCCTGAACACCTCCGCGAGCTAAACGGAAACCGGTCATTACCTCATCAAAAATTAAAAGAATTCCGTTTGCTGTACATAATTCTCTTAAACCTTCAAGAAAACCTTTTGCGGGTGGAATACAACCCATATTTCCTGCAACTGCTTCGATAATAATCGCTGCAATTTCGCCTTTATTCGCTTCGATTAAAGTTTTTACATTCTCTAGATCATTGTATTTAGCCAACAAAGTATCTTTTGCGGTTCCTTCTGTAACGCCGGGACTATTTGGAGATCCGAAAGTTACAGCACCACTTCCAGCCTGAATCAAAAATGAATCTGAATGTCCATGGTAACAGCCTGCAAATTTTATGATTTTATCTCTTTTTGTAAATCCTCTTGCCAGACGAATCGCACTCATACAAGCTTCTGTACCTGAATTTACAAAACGTATTTTATCAATATTCGGAACCATCGAAACGGCCAAAGCAGCAATTTCTGTTTCCAGTTCTGTTGGCATTCCAAATGAAGTTCCCAGTTTTGCTTTTTCAATCACTGCATCAACCACCGGCTGATAAGCGTGACCCAAAACCATTGGACCCCATGAATTGATATAATCAATTAATTTATTTCCGTCTTCGTCAAATAAATAAGCACCTTTTGCACTTTTTACAAAAATCGGAGTTCCTCCAACGGCTTTAAAAGCACGTACTGGTGAATTTACTCCTCCCGGAATTACTTTTTCTGCTTCAGCAAAAAGCTGACTACTTCTTTTATATAACATTATAAATTTAGATTTCTGATATTAGATTTTAGATTGACCTTCAACTGAAAACTACTTCACTTTCAATCGCTGCCCAATTGAAATTGCATTATCAGTCAGATTATTTTTTTGTTTTAAATCATCTACTAATAAATTGAATTTCTTAGAAATAGAATACAAGGTATCGCCTTGCTGTACTTCGTATAAATTAGGATCGTTTGAGTTCGAATTGTTTTTTGTATTTGAAGCTGCCCCGGAAGTTGAACTTCTTGTCGGAGCTGTTTTATTGATTGGTGTATAATTCTTTCCTGTAACCTGACAATCGTACTGATGCAGATTATAACGCTCAATATAACTGATTAATTTATCCGGATAATTAGGATCTGTTGCGTAACCCGCAGCGCGTAATCCTTTGGACCAGGCTTTATAATCGTCTTTTTCGTAAGTAAATAATGTGGCATACCTTTTTTTGCCAACCAAAAACAAAGCATGATCTTTGTAAGATTCTGAAGCTTCGGGATATTTTCTAAAACATTCCTGTGACGAATCATCATCATGACGAACACTTTCGCCCAGCCAGTCGCTATGACATTTTATTCCAAAATGGTTATTGGCTTCAATTGCCAGATCGCCTCTCCCTGCACCCGATTCTAAAATTCCCTGCGCCAGAATAATACTTGCAGGAATGCCATATTTCTGCATGTTGACCATTGCAATATCTTTATATTGCAAAACATAATTATTGATTAAATCGCTGGTTACAACTGTTTTTGAAGTCGATTGAATAACTTCGGTTGTATTATTTGTAGAAGGATAATTTTTACCGATGGGTTTAACCGGGGTACTTCTTTTTGTCGAAGCTGTTCTGGTTTGAACTGCTGCCGCTTTTTTAGTCGTCGCTATGGCAGGCTTACTGGAAGAGCAGCTTGCTAAAGCTAATATTACGGCAAGTAATACAATTCTTTTAATCATTTGTTTTGAGTATTGGTAATTTTTTCTGCTTCAATTTTAAATTCATTCCTTCTATTCCCTGCAGTCCACCGGTGTGAATGAGTAAAATTTTTGAATTGGCAGGAAAATAATTTTTGTGTATTAAATCTATAACGCCAAAAACCATCTTTCCTGTATAAATTGGATCTAAAGGGACTTTATTTTCTTCAAAAAAAGTATTGATAAATTCGATTAATTCTAAATTTACCTTCCCATAGCCTCCAAAATGATAGTCAGAAATTAAATTCCAGTTATCTTTTTTTGCAAAAATACGAATTTCATCGGTTAAAAAGTCACCTTTTAACGCCGGAAATCCTAAAATTTTCTGATTTGGCAATGCACTATTAATTAATCCGGAAATTGTACCACCGGTTCCAACTGCGCAGCAAACGTAATTAAAAACCGCATCTTCATCGGTTAAAATCTCTTCACAGCCTTTTACCGCCAATTCATTTGTACCGCCTTCCGGTACTAAATAAAAATCACCAAACTTTTCTTTTAATTTTTCTATAAAAGGAAATTCATTTTTAAGCCGATAATCTTCTCTTGTGACAAACACAAATTGCATTCCGTTTTCCTGAGCGAATTTAAGCGTTGGATTTTCTTCTATTTTATCAAAAAGTTCATCGCCCCGGATAATGCCAATGGTCTTAAAACCCTGTTCTTTTCCGGCAAAAGCCACAGCCGCAATATGATTGGAAAATGCTCCGCCAAAAGTCAGTAAGGTTTGTTTATTTTCGGCTTTCGCCTGAACTAAATTGTATTTTAATTTCCTGAACTTATTTCCTGAAACAAAAGGATGAATCAGGTCTTCACGCTTTATTGTCAAAGAAATATCATTTGGGAAATTGATGGAAATATGTTGATTAAAAACTGGATTCATTTTTTAAAGTTGAAAGTCGAAAGTGACAATTCTTATCTTAGTATTTTTAAAGCTTAAAGCCTATAGCATATTATTTTTTTATGTAATGTAAAAACTGAAAAAACGATCGGTTTTTCAAATAATTCATATCCGTTTCTTTGGCGTAAGCTTCTCTTTCAAAACTGATATTTCGATAGGCCAAAGCTGTGTTTTTATATTGAATTAACCGAATCAAGTATTCTAAAAAATACCAGATAAAAAACGGGATTATTAAAAGTTCTGACTGCTGTCTTAAATGTATTTTTTCGTGATTGACAAATACCATATTCTTTTTATCAAAGTCATATTTCATCAAAACAAACGGAAAAACAGCCATTCCCCTATATCCTTTCGGAATTAAATATTTGGCAACAATCAGAAACATTGGCTGTAAAATTTATAAATTTGTAGCTATAAAATTGTTCAATTTCAATAAAATCATAATCAAATATTCTTATTTTTGATTTTTAAGTTTATTAAAACGGAACCCGAAGCAGATTTATGAAAGAGCAAAGTAATGAAAATAAATTAATCGAAGGCGAAGATTTTTACTATACGCCCGAAGGTTACAAATGCTTTACTGAAAAACACCACTTAAAACGCGGTTACTGCTGTAAAAGCGGCTGTCGTCATTGCCCATACGGATTTGACAAAAGAACCGGGGAGATAAGAAAGAAAGCGAATTAGGCAATTTGAAAAATGTGTCAATTAGATAATTAAAATAAATTCCAAATTTTAAAATTCCAGATTCCAAACTAAGATCAACAATCTAAACTCTAAAATCATAAATGGATATCCATTCAAGAAAATTCAGGATTAAAATCCACAAGTCTTATCACAGGTCGGATATCCGTTATCCTTAGTTTTTTAATTAGAAAATTTGTCAATGTGCCAATGCGTTAATTTGAAAATGAGATAATTATTTCAGATCAAATTTTACATTGATCAGAATTTAAGTCCCAGCGGGACGACATAATCTAAAAAAACAAAAAATTAATCTGTTGTTAATCTAACCGCAATATCTTAGCATCTTAGATCCTCAGCACCTCAGAATCTTAAAAAAAAATGACTTTCAAAGAACAAATACAACAAGGAATTCCTTCTATACTACCTCAAAAGGCAGCATATGATCCTGCTATTAATCACGCTCCGAAACGAAAAGAAATCCTTTCGGCAGAAGAAAAAAAACTGGCTCTCAAAAATGCTCTGCGTTATTTTGATCCCAAACACCATGCTGAATTAATTCCTGAATTTTCAGAAGAATTAGAAAAATACGGGCGTATTTATATGTATCGCCTGCGTCCTGATTATAGAATGTATGCTCGTCCAATAGACGAATATCCTGGAAAATCATTACAGGCAAAAGCGATAATGCACATGATTCAGAACAATCTGGATTATGCCGTGGCGCAGCATCCGCATGAATTGATTACATATGGCGGAAACGGAGCTGTTTTCCAGAACTGGGCGCAATATTTACTGACCATGCAATATTTGTCTGAGATGACAGAGGAACAGACTTTAACCATGTATTCAGGGCATCCGATGGGATTATTTCCTTCGCACAAAGAAGCGCCGAGAGTTGTGGTTACCAACGGAATGGTAATTCCGAACTACTCAAAACCGGATGATTTGGAAAAAATGAATGCGCTTGGAGTTTCTCAATACGGACAAATGACGGCAGGAAGTTATATGTATATCGGTCCGCAGGGAATTGTACACGGAACTACGATTACGGTTTTGAATGGTTTCAGAAAAATAAAATTAAATCCTGAAGGCAATTTATTTGTGACATCAGGTCTTGGCGGTATGTCGGGTGCACAGCCAAAAGCCGGAAATATAGCCGGTTGTATTACGGTCTGCGCCGAAGTAAATCCGAAAATCACCAAAATCCGTCACGAACAAGGATGGATTAATGAAATTGTAACTTCTACAGATGAATTAGTCAAAAGAGTTAATTCGGCGAAAGCTAATAAAGAAGTGGTTTCCATCGCTTATCTAGGAAATGTGGTTGATGTCTGGGAATGTTTTGATAAAGAAAACATCAAAATTGATTTAGGTTCTGATCAGACTTCTCTTCATAATCCGTGGGCGGGAGGTTATTATCCGGTTGGAATTTCTTTTGAAGATGCCAATAAAATGATGGCAGAAAATCCGGATTTATTCAAAGAAAAAGTTCAGGAAACGTTACGCCGTCACGCAGATGCCATTAATAAACATACGGCAAAAGGAACTTACTTTTTCGATTACGGAAATGCCTTTTTACTGGAAGCTTCACGCGCCGGTGCAGCTGTAATGGCCGAAAATAATATTGATTTTAAATATCCAAGTTATGTTCAGGACATAATGGGACCAATGTGTTTTGATTATGGATTTGGGCCTTTCCGTTGGGTTTGTACTTCCGGAAAACCGGAAGATTTGCAAAAAACCGATTTAATTGCAAGTCAGGTTTTAGAGGAAATGTCGAAAACGGCTCCAAATGAAATCCAACAGCAAATGCAGGATAACATCAAATGGATTAAAGGCGCACAGGAAAATAAGCTGGTTGTAGGTTCTCAGGCGAGAATCCTTTATGCTGATGCAGAAGGAAGAATTAAAATTGCAGAAGCTTTTAATCAGGCAATTGCCAAAGGTGAAATCGGCACTGTTGTTTTAGGACGCGATCATCACGATGTTTCCGGAACTGATTCGCCTTACAGAGAGACTTCAAACATCTACGACGGTTCCCGTTTTACTGCCGATATGGCGATTCATAACGTGATCGGAGACAGCTTTAGGGGAGCAACCTGGGTATCCATTCATAACGGCGGAGGAGTTGGCTGGGGAGAGGTAATAAACGGTGGATTTGGTATGGTTCTTGATGGTTCTAAAGAGGCTTCAAACCGTTTAGCATCAATGCTTTTTTGGGATGTTAACAACGGAATTTCAAGAAGAAGCTGGGCTAGAAATGAAGGTGCTGTTTTTGCAATAAAACGTGCCATGGAAGTTCAGCCGTTATTAAAAGTAACTTTACCCAATATGGTTGACGAAAGTTTGCTTTAGGTAAAAGTTTCTTGTTTTGAAACATGAACATTTAATCCTTAAAAATATGAAAACATTCAAATTAATTCCTGTCTTTTTGCTTTTAATACTTGCCTCATGCAGTACGGTTAGTGTATATTCTGATTATGATAAAAATGTAGATTTTGCGCCTTATAAGACTTACGCTTTTTTTAAAGCCGGAATTGATAAGGTTGAAATTTCTGATTTAGACAAAAGACGTATTCTGCATGCCATAGACCAACAAATGCAGGCAAAGGGTTTTACCAAAAGTGAAAACCCGGATCTGTTAGTAAATATTTTCACGAAATCGAGAGAACAGGTAAACGTAAACCAATTTAGCGCCGGATGGGGTTATGGCTGGGGATGGGGCTGGAATCCTTACATGATGTACGGCAACCAGACTTCTGTTTCTACTTCTACTGAAGGAACTTTGTATATTGACCTGATCGATGCTAAAAAGAAAGAAATGATCTGGCAGGGTGAAGGAATTGGAAACCTAACTAAAAACGTCGATAAAAAAGACGAAAAAGTAAATGAGTTTGTATCTAAAATTTTAGCTCAATATCCGCCTGTAAAAAAATAATTTAAGTACATTTGTTTTTCAGACAAGAAAATATGACGAATTTTAATAACATTATTATCGCTATTATTAGCATTATTGCAATTCAGCAATGATGGCGAGGTGTTATATAAATAAGTAAAATATAATCTATAAACCTCCCACATCGGGAGGTTTTTTTATTTTAAAAAATAACTAAAAGCTGCCATGAATTATACAAATTAGCACAAATTGTTTTTGTCTTATTAAATAATAATTCGTGCAATTCGTGGCAAAAAGAACAAATATTATGGAATTATTCAACGAAGTACTCGCCGCAAAAAAACATTTAGAAACTGTAGTTGCCGCTACCCCACTCACTCAAAATCTCAATCTTTCGGATGAATTTGAAGCTAATATTCTTTTAAAAAGAGAAGATTTACAAATTGTCAGATCTTATAAAATCAGGGGAGCTTACAATAAAATTTCATCTCTGACTGAAAAAGAAAAAGCAAACGGAATTGTTTGTGCAAGTGCGGGGAATCATGCGCAGGGAGTGGCATATTCCTGTAACTTACTTAAAATAAACGGCAAAATTTACATGCCTAAAACAACTCCAAAACAAAAGGTAAAACAAGTACAATTGTTTGGAAAATCTTTTGTAGAAATTGTTTTAACAGGTGACACTTTTGATGATGCGTATGCTTCGGCAACGGCAGATGCCATCAAAAACCATAAAACCTTTATCCATCCTTTTGATGATATAAAAGTCATAGCCGGCCAGGGAACTGTGGGCTTAGAAATTCTTGAGACTTATAAAGATCCTGTCGATTATGTTTTTGTTCCGATTGGCGGCGGCGGACTGGCTTCAGGGTTATCTGAAGTTTTTAAACAGCTGAGTCCAAATACCAAAATAATCGGGGTAGAGCCAAAAGGAGCTCCTTCGATGAAAACTTCCATTGAGGAAAATAAAAACACGGCATTAAAAACCATTGACAAATTTGTTGACGGCGCAGCTGTTAAGCAAGTTGGCGATATGACTTTTGAAATCTGCAAACACAACCTTGAAGACATAATTCTGGTTCCCGAAGGAAAAGTCTGCACGACCATTTTACGATTGTACAATGAAGAAGCAATGGTAGTAGAGCCTGCAGGTGCACTGACAATTGCAGCTTTAGATTTTTATAAAGATAAAATAAAAGGCAAAACTGTAGTTTGTGTGGTAAGCGGTAGTAATAATGATATCGAAAGAACTGCCGAAATAAAAGAACGTTCTTTGCTTTACGAAGGGTTAATGCATTACTTCATGATTCAGTTTCCGCAGCGTCCGGGTGCTTTAAAAGAATTTGTGAATAATATTTTAGGCCCTGATGACGACATTACGTATTTTCAGTTTCACAAAAAAAACAATCGTGAAGTAGGCTCTGTGGTCGTTGGATTAGAACTGAAAAATAAAAATGACATCATGTCCATCAAACTGAATATGACTCAAAATGGTTTTGAGTTCCAGTATCTGAATGATAACCAGGATTTGTTTACACAGCTTATCGGGTAAAATAAAAAGGCTGTCTGATATTTCAGGCAGCCTTTTGTCAAATAAAATTACTAACTAATTATAAACTTGACTTATTGTTTAAGAACTTTTTTAGAATAAGTTCCTTTATCATCTTTGATATTAACGATATAAAGCCCTTTTGGTAATCTTGAGATTTCGATTTCAGACTGATTTCCTTTTGTGAAATTTATAGTCTTTTTCAATACACTTTGTCCAGTTATCGAATAGATTTCAACTTCTCCATCACCTTCATGGTTTGTATCAATTTTTAAAAAATCATTGGTTTTATTAATAAAGGCGGTCATTTCATTTTCGCTGTCCTTTTCCGGCTTTGATATACCATTTTTTGCAGTAGATTCAACTTGTACTAATTGCCATTGCTGATTTAAATTACCTGTATAAGACCAAACCTGTATATTGGCACCATTCGCAGTTGAAACATTTTCTACGTCTAATGATTTTCCGCTATTCACATTGATAATTTTATAATAGCCATCACCAAGACTCGTAACTGTCCACTTAAATTCATTAGAAGCTGAAAAAGTTTTTTGCTGTACTTTTAGTCCGTCTCCAGTTCCATTGTTTTCAACTGCCAGATACATTCCGGTCGATTTTACTATTATGTAATAATTTCCTGCTCCATCAGAAACAAACTTCCAGCGCTGGTTATTTCCGCCTCCGCCTGTTACATCATATTGCTGAATTCTGCTTCCGCTGGTAGTGGCATTATCTGCGACATCTAAACCCTTATTGCTGTTTCTTGAGATAATATTATAATATCCCGGTAAACCTGTAACAGGTGGTGTTCCCGCTCCCCAATTAAATGTAACTGCCGATGAAGCCGGAACTGCATAATTGAATGCTGATGAGCCTGAAACTACTTTTATAGTATTCGAAGATCCGCCTGTGTTGTATACTAAAAGTGCAATTGATCCGTCAGGGTTTTTAAATCCAACTGAAAGGATGCTTCCGCTGGTACTCGAAGAACCGATTCTTACCGCTCCGGGTTTTACAAATTTTGAAATTTGCCCAATGATATAAAATGCTACATTTTTACTGTAATTTGTACTATTATTAACGGTAATTGCTCCTAAACAAGTATTGCATCCGCCAGGAGTACGCGGTCCTAAAGCTGAATTATTGGCAGCATTCCATTCCAAAACTGTTTTTGACCAGTTTGTTGTACTTCCAATAACCACATTTTGCATATGCCAGCCAAAATCTCCGCTAAAACTTCCGCCGGAACCTGTATATTGTTCTGTAAAATAAACGTTTTTGTTTGTTGCATTGCGTACCGTTGACATAGCCGAGATATTTCCTAAATACAGGTGAAATGCTGCTCCATCAACATAACTACTGTTGTTCAGCACATCAATCGGATACGCTGTATTATCACAGTTATGATCGAAGGCGATGATTTTTACACCTCCATAACCTGCAGATGCCAGTTGAGGCCCAAGTTGTTGATTAATAAAGTTCTTTTGCTCTGTAGAATTCATCAGCATACTTGGTTCATTGTGCGGATTTTCAGGTTCGTTTTGCGGTGTGATTCCCCAAATCGGAATTCCCTGTGCCTGCATGGCTGCAATGTATTTTACAAAATATTTAGCATAAGCCGCATAATATTGTGTTTGCAGACTTCCGCCAATCCAGGAACCATTGGTTTTCATCCAGCGTGGCGCTGACCATGGTGTTGCTAATATTTTTATGTTTGGATTAATCAGCTGAATCTTTTTGATAATCGGAATTAAATACGTCAAATCCGGTCCGTTCAGACTAAAATTATTCATATTGGTATCGCCTGACGTTTCGTTATAGCTATAAGAAGAACTACTTAAATCTGAAGCTGCAATACTAATACGAATTACACTTGCATTTAAACCCGTGGCTGGATTGTACAAATCATTCAATAATTGATTTTGTTGTGTTGCTGCCATTCCGCTGATTACTTCGGCACTTCCTTCTGTAAGTGTGTAACCAAATCCGTCCATTGTTTGATAAGTCGTTCCTGTATTAACTGTAACTGTTGAAGGATTAGTTCCTGAATTTGTACCAAAACTTATAGTTGCCTGTTGTTGGAGTAATTTGGTCTGATCCCCGGACGTGATCCATGGAGTAACAGTCTGTGCGCTGATCCTGGTAACAAATAAAAACAATATAATGATTGGCACCATTATATTAAGTCTTAGCCGGTTTGTGGTTTTTGGGGTAGTTTTGTTCATTTTTTTTAAGTTTCTAATAATTTAATTTTTCTTTATTTTTAAGATTAATTTTATTAATTACACTCAAAATTATGTTAATTTTAATTAATATCACATTTTAATAACTTAACAAAAACACATCAAAAAAGACATAAAACCTTATAAAAACTTATCTTGTTAAAAATCAAAATGCTAATAATCAGTAAATTACATACAAATATTAACTTCTAAAAAAGTAAGTAAATTCACAGACTTCCTTACAGGTTCAATTTTAATTAAAAACTTTACTGTTTCGGACCTGATTAGGCAGAATTATAAATTAAAAATTGCTGTTAAATGATAAATATCAGAAAGCAAAACCTTAGTTATATTGTATTTTTGTGCTTCATTAATATATTTAAAGAAAATGGCAAATCGAGATATTTCTACTATAGAGGACATACAACAAATGGTGAATAGTTTTTATGCAAATATTAGAAAAGACAATCTTATTGGTCCTATTTTTAATGATAAATTGCAGGACCGCTGGGAGCCACATTTACAAAAAATGTACAATTTCTGGCAGACAATCTTATTTGATGTTCGCGCTTATTCAGGAACCCCTTTTCCGCCACACAAACAATTACCTGTTGACAAAACTCATTTTGACCGCTGGATCAGTATTTTTAATACTACAATTGATTCCCAGTTTGAAGGCCCTGTAACGGAAGAAGCCAAAATGCGCGCAACCAATATGGCATTTATGTTTAGCCATAAAATTGAGTATTTCAGAAATGCTGAAAATGAATTAAGAAATCAGTCCAATAAATCTTAAAAAATAATTGACGTAGCAGAATTGTTTTTTCTTTTAATTAAATAAATTTGATCAGCTCAATAAGCAATAAACCGATCAATAAATTATCTATGAAGAAATTAATCCTGTCTTTTTTAATCTGCCTGTCTTTTTTTAACCATTTAAATGCTCAGTCACAAGCTCCAATTTCTAATTTATATACAGGAACTGTTGACGGAAAAACGCCCGTTACTATTTATATAAAAACAGAAGAAAATCAATGTACTGCTGATTTAATGTACACAGCCATGTACCGATATAATAAATCAAATAACTGGATTCAGCTTGATATTACCCAAAATACCAAAAAAGAAAATCAATTTGTACTGGTAGAACATGGTTTTAGCGGTCTTTTAATTTTGGCTAAATCAGGAAATACTTTTACAGGTTTATGGATCAGTCCCGATACTAAAAAGCAGTTGAAGGTAGATTTAAAAGAAACTCCTATGACTAAAAAAGACATTGAAAAATACGAAAAAACAATGGAAAAAGTCAACTATAACAATAATGACTGTTAGATTTTCTTTTTTACAAAATCTACAAAAATGCAATAAAATATACTTTCGGATAAAAATATTGTGATGAATGATAAATTATAGGCACATAAATTCGTAATTTTACATTTTAATCTACAACGTTTTCGAGATGAATCCAAATATTGAAACAAATCCGTTATTAGACCGATTGCCGAAACATTTAAAGCAATTTATAAAACCTCAGGATTATAGTGATTACACACCAATTAATCAGGCGGTTTGGCGATATGTGATGCGTAAAAACGTGGATTATCTGTCAAAAGTTGCCCATCATTCTTATTTGGACGGATTAAAGAAAACCGGAATTGAAATTGATTCGATTCCGAGTATGTACGGCATGAACCGAATCCTGACAGAAATTGGCTGGGCAGCCGTTGCTGTTGACGGATTTATTCCGCCAAATGCTTTTATGGAATTTCAGGCTTATAATGTTTTGGTTATTGCATCAGACATTCGCCAGTTAGAACATATAGAGTATACTCCCGCTCCGGATATCATTCACGAAGGTGCCGGCCACGCTCCTATTATTGCAAACCCGGAATATGCTGAATATTTGCGACGCTTTGGAGAAATTGGCTGTAAAGCAATATCTTCTCATAAAGATTATCAGATGTATGAGGCAATTCGTCTGCTCTCTATTTTGAAAGAAGCAGAAGATACACCACAGGAAAAAATAGAGGAAGCCGAAAAAGCGGTTGCTGATTTACAGAATAATATGGGTGAATTGTCTGAAATGGCTCAAATTAGAAACCTGCATTGGTGGACTGTTGAATACGGTTTGATCGGAACTGTTGAAAACCCAAAAATATATGGTGCCGGGTTACTTTCATCAATTGGGGAAAGTGCTTGGTGTATGACGGATAACGTAAAAAAAATCCCGTATGATATTTCGGCAGCGAACCAGAATTTTGATATTACACAATTACAGCCTCAACTATATGTAACTCCCAATTTCTCTTATTTAAGTTTGATTTTAGAGGAATTTGCCAATAAAATGGCTTTGCGTACCGGAGGACTTTCGGGAATCAAGAAATTAATTCAGTCGAATGCTTTAGGCACTATCGAATTAAGTACAGGATTACAGGTTTCCGGTGTATTTACGAATGTAATTGAAGAAGAAGGTAAACCTGTCTATATCCAGACTACCGGAAAAACAGCTTTATCATACCGTGAGAAAGAATTGGTGGGTCACGGAACTTTAACACATCCGCATGGATTCGGAAGTCCGATTGGAAAATTAAAAGGTTTCAATCTGTCTATCGAAGATATGAGCCCAAAAGATTTACAAGCTTATAGTATTGTTGAAAATGAAACTGTAAAACTGGAATTTGAAGGCAATATTATAGTGGAAGGTGAAATCATTACCGGCTCAAGAAATCTTCACGGAGAAATTATCCTGATCAGTTTTAGAAATTGTACGGTCACTCATGGGGACGAAATTTTATTTCAGCCGGAATGGGGCAATTACGATATGGCAATCGGTAAAAAAGTCGTTTCGGCATTTTCAGGCCCGGCAGATGTCAATAGTTTTGATCTGATAAGTATTGTTCCTTCCTCTAAAACAATTAAAGCCAAACATACAGAAGAACGCGATGAATTGGAAAATTTATACGCTGCCGTTCGAAATATTGGAACTAACAACGGTTCTAAAACAGAACTGAAATCAGTTTTTGAAAAAGTAAAAAATAATCATTCCAATGATTGGTTATTAAGTATTGAAATTACAGAACTTCTCAAAGATTCGGACGAAAAACAGCTTT
This sequence comes from Flavobacterium sp. HTF, assembly GCF_003105115.1. GTDB lineage: Bacteria > Bacteroidota > Bacteroidia > Flavobacteriales > Flavobacteriaceae > Flavobacterium. The sequence continues at coordinate 69,674 of NZ_QETH01000010.1, forward strand.
TACAGGAAGTCTTGGTTTATCTGGACCAACTGAAAGAAAAACGTCCTGAAATTGCCCACTTGATTTCGGGTGGTTTGGATTTGATTTTTGATAGTCCTTTGCCACAAAGCCACTAAATCACAAAGTTTTTTTATTTTATGATCAAATTGCAAACCCTCTGAACCTTTGTAACTTTGAACCTAAAAACTAAAGCTTCAAATCGGCATTAAAATCTGTATCAGATTCAATTGTTTTTCCTTTATATTGTAGTTTCCAGCCCATTGAATTTGTCAGGATTAAAATCTTGGACAATTCGCTGATTAATCTGTTTTGGGCATTGGATTTAAGTGAAGATTTTTCGATTTTTTTTGCCAGGTTCGCTTTTACCGACTTATTGATTTTATTGTAATCATCACCCGTAAAAGGATTCAGTTTACTTTGTTCGACATCATAAAACTGAATATCAGGATTTATTTTAATTTCTTCTTTTGGAATATTTAAAATTGTTATCGTTTTGTTTTTTTCATCAATATCATATTTCATCTGATGCAGATCGTACGCAACAGTAACATTGGCATTTACGACAATCAGCGCTTTTTTCTCAAAAGAAATCATATCCATTAGATATTTCTGCTGATTCTTATAGGTGATCACTTCAGAAAAATGTCCTTCGGTTACAACCAGTTTTCCAACATTTAAGATTTGCTGCTGAATTAAATTGGTATTATAATCAATTGTTGAGTCGTCGTCTTTTTTGAACCCGCAGTATTTGAAAGCGAGAACAATTAATAAAACAATAACACCAATACCTATAATTCTTTTGATCAAGTTTTGCATTCGAGTAAAATATTTAGACCAATTTACTTCTTTTTTTTGAACTTTTTTGCGACGAATTTCACTAATTATACTAATTATTTCTTTTCCTTAAATAGTAATTAACAGATGAAAAATAGTAGCAAAAAACTTTTCTAAAAAGGATATCCGATCGCAATATTCAAGATCAGGTTGTCTTTTCTCCAGGAATTACTTCCAAAATCTATATCATCGATTACCCATCTTTGACCGTCCGGAAGTGCCGGGTTCCGAAGCGGAATTGCCAAATCGGTTCTTAAAACCAAGAATGACAAATCAAAACGTAAACCTACCCCGGCCCCAACCGCAAGTTGTTTCATGAAATCTTTTGATATTTCTGCTCCCGGCTTGTTCGGATCTGCGTTAAGAAGCCAGATGTTTCCGGCATCAAAAAATATGGCACCACGAACAACGCTGAAAAGTTTTGCACGGTATTCGGTATTAAATTCCAGTTTTAAATCTGCAGACTGATCCGGTATATAATTAGAATTTGTTGTTTCCGGCACATAACTTCCAGGCCCTAATGATCTTGCCCTAAAAGCACGGATACTATTAGTTCCGCCGACTACAAACTGTTTTGAGGTTGGCAAAGTACTGGAGTTTCCATAAGCAAATCCGGCACCTACAATTATCCTGCTGGCCAGTTCGCTTTCTTTACTTAATTTTAAATAATGCCTGAAATCTGTTTTGACTTTGACATACTGGCTAAAGGGTACATCAAATATTTTTATCGTATCATTTTTCTTGATATTGGCACCTGTTGCTAAGCCTGTTATGTTTCCTGCAAGATCTAATTCTCCATTAAAATAGATGGTGTTTTTTCTTCGCTTTTGCATGGTATTGGTATACGTATAACTGTACGTTGGTCCAAAAATCAATTGCTTTTCGATTACCTTTTCTAATGCCGGATCTTGTTTGATATCTTCTAAATATTCAGGAGTTACATGATTTGGACTTACATAAGTAATATCAATAACATTTAACTGATGTTCTTTTCTAATATTTTCTTTCCATAAGTAACCAAAAGTGCCATTAAAAGAATTTAAGGCATAGAGCTGCGTTCTTTTTTGATATTCATACCTTAAAGTTGCTTTGGTTCTCGGTACAAATTCGCTGTTTCCTTTTATATTAAATGGTGATATAAACCTTGGCCAGGTCAAACTGGTTTCTGCTCCGAGTTTATATATATTTTTTCCCTTATTGGCACCGCCCAATTGAAAATCGGCACCACCAAAAACAGACACAGTAAACAATTCAGCTCCTTTAAAAAAGTTTCTGTTATTCCAGTTCACGTTAATTTCGGAACCTGTATAACTCGCTGAATTGGTTTTTCCCAAGACCTCAACCCGTATAAACTTTTTTGGCAAAAGAGTTAAGTAATAATACGAGTCTAAGGTTTTTGGTATACTGTCTGAAGGTTTAAATTCATTCTTTACAAAACTAAATGTGCCGAGGTTTACAAATCGGTTTAGTGTTAAATTATGATCTTTTCTGTTGTACAAATCTCCTTTTTTGAAATAAATCGTGCGGTCAAAAATTCTGGGCTTAAAGGTATCCGCGGTATCTATAATGGTAAAATCATGATATTGTTTGATGTCTTTTTTTCTGTAAACTACGCTGTCGTTTGACAGGGAATAATTTGGGTAAACAAATATCTTATCGATTTTATAAGCTGTCAGGGCTTTTACAGGCGCTTCATCTTTTATCACTAATCTGATGTTAACTTCATGATCGCCTTTACTGCTGTCTACTTTAGCCAGGATATAATCGGGATTGAAATAAAAGTATCCTTTTTCTTTTAGTCTCGCATCAATTCTTTCTCTTTCGGCTTTTATAACATCCAAATCATAAGGCCTTCCCACTTTTAGCAAGCTTCTTCTGTGTGATTTTCCTATAATTCTGGATATAGCCAAAGAATCATCTGGAAAAGTGACGCTTTTTATGATGTATTGTTTTTTTGGAATTACAGTATATTCTGCAGTCACCCTTTGGTTTCTCACCGTAGAATCTGCACTCACACGGGTCTTAAAATACCCGCGGTTTTCTGCAAAATTTCGCAATACAGAGGCATTATAATCCAAATCTACTTTGCTGAAAAGTACCGGCTCTTCGCCCACTTTATTTCGCAGCCAATATCTAAATCCTTTTTCTTTTTTTGGTTCGCCGGCGATATTATAAATCCATAATTTAGGTCGTAGGCCAAGGATTTTTTTATTGGGCTTTGGTCTTAATAAATCTTTCATTTCTGCTTCCAGTGCTTTTCTGTCTTTCTTTTTAATGACAGAGTCTTTTACGGTAACAGAACCTCCTGTATATAATAAATCACCTTCCGGAAGATATTTGGTATTACTGCATCCAAAAACAAAAAATAAGGACAGCAATACAAAATACGTTACATATTGATTTTTTATATGATTATGTTTTTTGTTCATTTCCTTTAATTTCATTTTCGGGTTGATTTTCTTTTTTCTCTTTATCTTCCTTTTCTTTTTGCTTTCTTTTTTCTTTGCGAAGTTTTTCCTCTCTGATCAATTCTTTTTCTTCTTCTGTACGATGAAAAAGTTCTCTGAATTTATTATAGCTCATGGTAATCACAAAGGCAACTCCGGTTTCTACCACCTGGCCTTCAACGGCAACCTGATATTGATTTTTTCTATATGCTCTCACCATATAGCGGCCATCTTTTGTAAGCTGATAATCCAATGCAACGTCTCCGGCAATATTGGTACTTTCTTCATTGGCACGTTCCTGTCCTTCTACACCAAAGCTGCTTCCGACGGTAACTTTCAATCTGTCGTCCAGTAATCTTTTAGAAACTTCAACATTCAGATCGGTTCTGTTTTCCATTGTTCCTGTTGTATAATCTTCAGTAGAATCTAAATCGAAATTTAGTTCGAAACCACTGACCAGCTGACCTGCCAGATTATTTAATTGCTGCGAAAGGATTTTGCTCACACTTTGTCTGGCTAGGGATTCTGCACTCGTGCCTCCACTTTCACTTGAAAATGGATTTTCCCCAACAAATCGGCCTAATAATAAAAGTGCAAAAACCTGTTTATTTAATTCTGCAGGATCCTGTTCTAACTGTTTAAGTTTTGTCTGGGTAACTTCTACAACATTTGATGAAACGTTATAATTTCCGTCAGGTAAATCGATTCCAAACGAAATTTCCGGTTTCAGCAATTCTCCTTTCATTTTTAATAAGGTCTCAAACGGAAGTTTTTGTTTGTAGGTATTTTTTATTGCCGAACTTTCTGCAGAAAGCTGCGTTCCCAATAAATCAATTGGTGCGGCATCTACTTTATAAATCGCTGTAATGTTTACGTTTGCCATTGTCGGCTCGCCGTTCCAGGTAATAAAACTTCCTTTCTGAAGTTCAAACTTTCTTTTGATACCGTTAAAGTTAATTTGGTAAGCTCCTTCATTGAACTCATATTTTCCGGTCAGCGTTGTTTTTCCGGACTGGTCAATTCCACCTACAAGTTCGGCTTCACCCTTCAGTTGCAGATAATCTCCATTTCCTTTATCAATAATAAGATTCAGCTCGGCTTCTTTATCGATTGTGATTCCAACATTCACATCCATACCTTTCAGCTCCGATTGATTCAACTGATTTTTCATCTCAACCGTTTGTTTCAGGTACATATTATCTTCGTTCACAAATTCTACAATCCCTTCTCTGTCAGCAATTGACGGGTCTGATTGTGGTAAGACAACAGAGAATTTTGTTTCTTTATTGATTTTGATTGTACCATCAATAACAGGACTGTCCAGATCTCCTTTGACATTTAATTTGGTATCCAAAAATAAATCCCCGTAAAACAAATCATTATCTTTTGCTTTAGAATTAATGGCTCTGAAATCATTTGCCTGAACCAGCAAATCAAAATTAAAATCCGTAAAATCAGTCGACTGGATATTTCCGTCTACAAACAATTCGTTATCATTTTCGTCCAAAAGAGAAAACTTATCAAATGAAATATTGCCATTATTAAACGAGATTTTTTCTTTCTTTATCTTAAAGTAAGAATTAAGCTTGGTAACCCTGAAAGCGGCATCATTAAAATTTAATTCTCCATTAATTTGTGGTGCAGAGGTATTTCCTGTTACTTTAAAATCTCCTGATAAATAACCACTTCCTTCGGTAATATTGTCCATACTGAAACCTTGTATGCTTTTGATGTTCAGCTTATTTATTGCCACATCAAAATCAAAAGTTCCTGCATCCAGTTTATAATCTCCGGTAAGATTTAAGTCGTTGCCTTCGTCGCTTAGTTTTACATTCGCGGCAAGCGTATTACTGGTTTTATTATCTACTTTAATTTCCAGATCCCCTACTTTTTCACCTTTAAAAGCAAAATCATCGATTTTTAAGTCTGAAGTAAAAGTTGGTTTTGTCATGACATTTTCTACTACTGCATTACCATTTATAAGGCCCTGCATTAATAATTTGTCTTTTTTGACAATATTTAAAATGGTCTCAATATTAAAATTTACAAAATCGACTTGTAGCGGCGCATTATTCCCATTTCCCTGAGACTGAATTTTTAATTCATTTCCTGCATTAGCCAGATAAAATTTATTGATATATAATCTTTTATCTCCAAACTCAACCGCATTTTCCGGATCGATAGTCCATTTTTCATAATTAAGAACAAAACTTTCGGCATCGATTTTAAAAATGTTTTTAGCATTTTCGCTCGTTAAATTTCCGGCAACATAATATTGCTGTTTTTCTTTTGCATCCTGAACTTCAAGCGCATAAGTCAGAATATTATTCTGTACCTGACCTGATAAACTCGTAAACGGAATTTTTAGCGAACCACTTTCAATAGTCGCCACCGATACCCGATACTCTAACGCATTTTCTTTTGCTTCGATATTTATTTTTCCGTCGGCAATCGTATTATCCGCATACACAATTCTCGGAATTGTTCCACTAACCTGAAGTGAATCTGTTTTGTTATTATATTTTCCTGTAATCGTAAAAGGCTCTAAACCTGTTAATTTTGGCACTAATTTCAAAAGCACAGGGTCATTATCTACTTTTAGGGTAAATGCAAGTCGCTGCTCATCTGATTCATTATTAACTTTTGGGGTATGAAGGTCAATATATTTAGAAATTGTTTTTTTGATCGCTGTCGTTAAAGTCGTCAACTTATATTTTCCTGTCACTTCTGCTCTCAAAAACTGAGACGAAATTTTGATACTGTTACTATCTTTATCAGCAAAAGCCAAAACTCTGATAGAGTCTAAAACAATCGGTTCCTCTTTTTGTAAAATCTGAATATTGGAAAGGAAAACTTTTCCGTTCAGGAAATCAGGATTACTGTTTGCAATATCAGCATCAACATTTCCGCGTAATTTCATCGGACCTGCATGAAGGTTTAATTTTTCAAGATCGGCAATATCCAGGTTCAGCTTTAATTTTACAGATGGATATTTATCTTTAGTATTACCGCTGGCCGTTAGATCAAAATTAAGATTCGGATCTTTCATACCGGATTTTACTGCAAAAGATCCGTTTTCTATATTTCCTTTTAAAGCTAAATCTTTGTAGGTATATCGGTTAAAAACTGCTTTTTGTACTAAACCGTCTACTCTTGCATCTGCCGTTTTTGGATCCAGTCCTTTTCCTTTTACTTTCGCTTTAAGTGAAATTTTTCCAATTGAATCATTTTTGATTAATCTCCCCAAATCAAAATCAGTAAAAGAAACTTTTGCGTCATATACTTCTCTTTTTTTAACACGTTGGTCAAACATTCCGTCAACGGTGGCATTTCCAAAACTGCTGTTTAGTGCTAAATTGGTTTTGAAGTTTTGAACCGAACCTTTAAATTTTCCTTTCAGATTGATCTGCGAAGGCAACTGAATATTTTTCGGGATGGTTCCGGCCGGAATAAACGAATTGATGTCTTTTGATGTGCTGGAAAGATTTTTAATCGCTAAATCATAATACGATTTTTGAGCATCTGGAAGTCCTTTTATTTTCCCCGAAAGGGAAACTTTTGTCGAACCGATTCCGTTCATTTCAAATTTCTGAATATTCAGGTCTTTTACTTTTCCATTTACCCTCGCATTCACATACAAAATAGCATTTGGATTACTTTTAAACGGATTTTGATTTTGTAAAGTCGGTACAAAGAGCAAAATATCTTTAAATCCTACTTTAGACTGATTTAAATTGGCATCTATAGCAAGTTCTCCTATATTTTTTGAAAGCGACGCAATCGATGGATAACCCGCTTTTATTTGATTTTGAAGCAGTGTTTGCGGAGTTCTCAGATACAAATCATTCAGATACGCATTTTTTGGACCGTAGAAGAAATTTGTTTTGAGCGACTGGATTTGTAAACCGCTTTTATCGTTTACTGTTAAGGTTTTTATATTTCCTGAAATTGTATCATTTCCATAGTACAATTTTTCAGCTTCAAAATTGAATTTATTTAAATCAAGATGCTTATAGTCAATCCCTTTTGACACTGCTTTCGACTGCATGTCGTCAAATTTAAACGCGATATTCTCCAGATCGACCTCATTTAATTTTACTTTCCATCCGGATTGCTTTATGGAAGTCGAGTCGAGACTTGGTGCCTGAATTTGCTTGTCTTTTGCGCCCAGACGCAGATTCCCGCTAAGGTTTTTAACTTCAAAATTCTCAAACTCCAAAAGCTGTTTGTTAAGATCAACTTCGTTTACTTCCAGGTTCAAATTTCCAAGACGTATTCCGGAGTCTAATTTTGAGTCTTTATTGTCGTATAAAATATGAATTTTAGACAAAGAGATTGTACCTAATTTTAATTTGAAATCCGGGCGTTTCGAAATGGTATCCACTGTTTTTACGGAAACTTCTGCAATTTGTTCTACCACGTCCTGATTTAAAACCAGTTTTAACCCTCTCAAATCAATATTCGGAATATTAAAGTCCATTTTATCCAGATCAAATTCCTTAAACCTGGTGTCAAAATGGGTTAGATTTACCCGAATATCATTTTTAGAATAATCATCTTTAAAATTGAATTTAATATTATCCAGATTTACTTTTACAACTGAGATCTTGAAAGGCTTGCTGTCGGGATCTGCTTTTTTAGGTTCTTTTGATTCGAATGCTTTTATAATGTAATCGAAGTTAAATTCTCCTTTTTTATTTCTGGAAATATTGGCTTTTGTATTTTCTAATGATACTGAATTGATTTCCAATTCACTGCTGATAAGTTTGAACAAATCTACATCAACCACTAAACGTTTACCGGCCAACAAAGTATCTTTTTTTTGATCTTCAAAATAAAAACCTTCAAGAACTACATCTTTAGGGAATTTTATCAGGATTTTGTCTAAGGCAACTTTGGTTTTTATCTTATTATGAAGGTAGGTTATCGCCTTATCCTTGGCGAAATTCTGAATGGACGGAATCTGAATTAAAATGGTAATAAGAAGTAAAAGTGCTATTACAGAAACCACGCACCAAAGAAGTACACGTAATGTTTTTTTAAGGAAATGAGTGGTTTTTTTATTCATACGTTAGTAAAAAAACGTTTTAATAAATTATTTTTATGTAAAAAAAATACGGCTTATACAATTTACAAAAATGTAAAAAATATACCTCAATTATTTACATAATTCCAATCATTTGTTCTAAAATTTCACTTATTTATAGGTTTTTACCTACTTAAATTTTAGCTTCAAATAAGGTTTTAAAACTGAATCTGAGGAAATTTATCCTGTAACAATCTCATTTTCTGATGAAGTAGTGACAGGAATTTTTGATGTTGTTCTGATTCCGGATTAAAACTCCGATGCTGTAGTCCCTTTTGAATTTCTCCCACTTCATTCATAATTTGAGAGGCATCTTGAGAAATGAAATTTTCACTAAAGCGTTCCCAGATATAATCAACAGCAATTTGATTAGGGTGCAGCATATCTTCCTTGTAAAAACGATAATCGCGAAGTTCGTCCATGACAATTTCGTAGGAAGGAAAATATTCTGCTTTCAGGTTAAAGTTTTCTGATTTTAGATTTGAATGCAATGCTGAAAATAAATGTGATTTGCTCAATTGGTTTTCTGCAAAACCATCTTTTATATGCCGTACAGGTGAAACTGTAAAAATAAAATTTATGTCTGGGTTTATTTGTTGAAGCATATCAATTGTATTTTTTATACTTTTTTCGATTACTTCAACTGACAATAACTCTTTAGAAAATTGTTTTTGGGGGATTTTGTGACAATTGGCTACAATTGTATTTCTTTCTGTATTTCTGTATATCCAGGAAGTTCCGTATGTGATAATAATGTGTGTTGCTGCTTTTAATTTTTCAAAAGTCTCTTTAGCAATTTTGTTTAAATTTTCGAGAAATTCTTCTTTATTGGAATTGCTCAAATCAGAATGCACTTCAAAACAATGCCAGCGTTCGTTATGAAAGAAAATATCTTTTTCAGTAAATAATTCCTGTTTTATAACCCTTGTAATCAATTTCTCAATCGAAACTGGATTGAATATAATCCCGAACGGATTTGTATTGTTTTGGAATTTAAGATAATCAAATTTATCGCCCATATTTTCTGTAAAACAGGATCCTAAGGAAATGATCTTAGAATTATAATCGACAGGATTATTATTTTTTGAAATTGGGATTTGAGTTCTGAATTGCATTGTTTTGTGTTTTACACAAATTTCGTTTATTTTCTTAAACGAAAAAACTCAAATACGTATTTGTATTTGGGTTTTATAAGTTTTAAAATTTTTATTGAAATTAATAAGTGTACTCAATTATCCTGATTGCCCTTTCGGTATAATCATAAATCATTGTTTTTATGGGATAACCTTTTGCATTATATTGATATTGCATTGTATTAGCATATGGTTCAAAAGAGATATCAGGCCCATGGATAGCAGATTCTATATGTTTTTCTAAATTATTTGCACAAGAAATATTTAGTTCAGGTTCATAGTCAAAATTTGCCTGATCTAATAACAGATTAAATCCTAAAACATTTTTAAAGGCATTGTTATTTGAATCATAATCGTAGTGTGAAGTAGTTGTGATTTCGGGTCTCGATTCCCAGTTAAAAACTGATTTCAGCAGATTGCCATTAATGACAGTAAGGATTTGATTCTTGGTGTTTTTTGATTCTTTCCCGGTTTCATTGTCAAAATAATAATTCTCTTTTTCAATTATTCCGCCTTCCTTATAAATGTAAATACACTTACTTTTATTCCCATTTTCAATTTTAACAGCAGTATTTAAACTGCCATTTTTATATGTAAAGGAAATTTCAGATGATTTTATTTCTTGTCCTCTTTCTAAACTGTAATTTACAATTTTTACGATTTTATCATCTTCATAAGAATAGTTTATTCTTTCGGATTTATTAATCACACTCACGATTTTATTTCCATCGTAAACAAAATTTATTATATCATTTTCAGAGCTTCCCGGGTAAGTCACTTTTAATGTTTTTGGTAAAACCAAATCGTTACCTTCCAGCTCTTCATTAGTACAGGAGTTTAAAATAAGCAAAGAAACTATTAAACAATAAAATAAAATCTTTTTCATATTTTTTGATTTTTAAACATACAAAAAGAAGTTTTTAAATCAAGTTAAGACTCCATCATAAGACATAATTATAACAGAATAAGGCATTTATGACTGCCCATTGATTATTAGTAGTACTATTTTAAATAATTTTGCAAATTAACCAACAGGCCAAAACAATCATGAAATGTCTTAAAGTTTTATTTCTCTTTTTTATTTTATTACTATTATCGTGTGATCAGGAGAAACAGGAAAAACAAGAACAAAGCATTAATACTCATTTCACTATATGCTCATTTGACCTGATTAACAAATCAAAAAAAATGAGTGTAAAACCAGGGGCTGCAATTATTGACTGGCCAATATGGCAACCTGGCCAAACTATTAAAATTAAATTTCTTGATGGTCGTGAAACTGAGCATGAAAAGGTAAAAAAATACGTTAGTGAATGGGCAATTTATGCAAATCTTAATTTTGTATATGTACCAATAAATGAAAATGCAGATATAAGAATTGCTTTTAATCTTGGCAGACCCGGAGCATGGTCTTTTTTAGGAATGGAATCGGCTTATGGCACAGGGAATTTCCAAAATGAACCATCAATGCGTTTAGGGCCTTTAGAGTCAAATAATGAATCGTCCATACGAAGAACAGTATTGCATGAATTTGGTCATGCACTCGGATTGATTCATGAAACAAAAAATCCTTCAGCAAATATCCAGTGGGATTTACCAAAGGTTTACAAATATTATAGTCAATGGACAAAAGAAGAGGTAGATGAATATGTTATTAATAAAGGGGAATCAACAAACTATAGTGAATATGATCCTCTTTCTATTATGCATTATTATATACCCGCGTCTATTACGACAAATGGTGTTGGTGTAAATGAGATGAATGTCTTATCAGATATTGATAAAAAATCAATCAATAAATGGTATCCTTTCCCGATAAGATCATACCTAAATGCGGGTGAAAGAATTGATTTAGCGACTCTAAGAAATTCTGTTAAATCACCTAATGGCAGATATTCGTTAGAATTTAATTCCGGTTGTTTATTTATTCTTGACACTACCAATAATCAGAAACCATGGTCAATCGGAAAACCTATATATGAGAATGCTTCCTGCTTTTTTCAATCTAATGGTGAAATTATAATTACAGGAAGAAATCCAAATGTTTCTCTTTTAAGTATAATATGGAGAAACAGAATTTCTAAAGCGTATGGATCCAAACTTTATTTAAAAGATGATGGCAGCCTGGAACTTATACATAATGGGGTTATAAAATGGTCTTCGAAATCAGCAACTAATAATCAATAAGGTTATTCTCGTTTTTAGATTGCTGTTTGTCTCTAATAAAGAAAGCCAGATGTTTTTTTTACATCTGGCTTTACATAACTATAACTTTAGTAAAAAAACTGAGTTGTATCAATCATATCTCCCATTGTTCGTACACTTTCTGTTGGAAAATCATTTTGATCATAAGTATAGGTGCCAGAATAAATACGTGCACCATCAGGTTCGTCCTCATCTAGTACCGTCAATTTTGTAATATTGTTTTGAGAATAACCAAAACCTCCGATATTCAGTAAATATTTAACTCCCAGTATATTCTTATATGGGCTATTTTTTGAATCATATTCAAAGAGAGCATTTGTAGATCTTTCCAAAAACGTAATATCATATATTTCTTTGGTAACATTCCCGTTCGTATACGTCAGCTCTCCATATACAGTATTTCTTTCTTCCTGCGTGTCTATATCCACATCTTTTTGCACAATAGAAACTGTTCCGTCAGCATTGTATGTATAAATACTTTTTGTATAAAAATACATATCAATACTCTCTATTCTCTTTTTTACAAAAATAGTTTTAAGCTTATTTCCATCATATGTCAATTCAACAGAAGAGTCAAACTCCGATCCTTTGGTGATCACATATTTGGTTATTAAATCACCTGTGTAATAATACGTTATTGTTTGAGCGTATTGATCATTTTCTTTTTTAATTTGCTTTACTATTTTTCTGCCATCGTAAGTGAATTCAGAAGTAAAAGTGCTGCTGCCTTTATAGCTTTGAACGATTTTCTTTACCAGTATAACAGAAGAATCTTCCGATGAATCCTGAGGTGTATCATCACTTGAACAAGATGTTAACAATAGTGCCACGGCACCAAAAAGAGCTATAATTTTTTTCATTTTTTAGTAAATCGAACATATCATTACTGCATGATTATGATCTGTTATTTTTTTAATTCAGTATTATCAGAACATAAAAATACCAGATGCGACAAACATCTGGTATTTTTTATGCTTTTTTAATTATTTTCTAGTAGAAAAACTCTGTCGTTCCTAAACTGTCAGATCCTGTATCTACTTCTTTAGTTGGGTATCCGGCTGCATTGTAAGTAAAAGTGCTGTTTGTCCATAAATCATCTTCTGATGTATCTGTTAAAATATTAAACTTTACACCGTTACCTTCGCCATCAATAAAAGCAATTTTATCCATTCCTACTATATTTTTCTCAGGATTGTTTTTATTATCATAAGTATATTTATGCTCTTCCCAGCTAGACTCACTTATAATTTCACTAACTTCTCCATTTACAAATTTGATTGTATTAGCAGTTCCCGGCATAGTTTGAGATTCACCATCTCCTGAGTATGACTGTGCAGTAACTGTACCATCTGCATTATAGGTATATACCTCTTTATGACCCAAGTCACCATCAGTCTCTGGTTCTACTCTTATAAATATTACTAATTTTCCTTCTGCGTTATATTTATACGTATTCACCTGATCAATTGTTCCGTCAGGATACTTGTATTCTAATTTAGTAATTAGGTCACCAGTGTAAGTATAATATTGATTTACATCTCCTGAATCGTCTACAATACTAACAATTTTATTACCATTATAAGTGTAGATTGCAGTAGTCTTGTGACCGTCAGAATCAGTGGTAATCGTTTTCTTTAGTAATACAGTTTCATTTCCATTTCCATTTCCAGGCTGTTCTTGCTGTTGCTCATCTTCTTCCGGATTGTAATCATCATTGCTTGAACAAGAAGTTAATAATAGAGACAATGCTCCAAAAAGACATAAAAATTTTTTCATTGTAGGTGGTATTTATTAGTTTTCGCAGTAAATATAAGAGATTCTAATTAAAAGAATGTAATAAAATTAACATTATTTAACACTAAAATACCTCTATAACATTTTTCACTTCTAAGTTACCTGGGATTTTTTTTTAACTACCTCAAAAACAAACCTGTAAGTTTAACACTTATTGCTTTTAGCAATCATTAGAAGTTAAAAATCACCAACTTAGCTAACAAAACTATTCTTACTTTTCATATTGAACTTTATAAATACGAAATCTCCCATTAAAATTATTTACAAAAATTTAGCTTTTTAATACTCAAAATCAACATTAGTACATTGATCTATTCACTACTTTTGCATCTTTTGCATCTCTAAAATTTTACATCGCACCACACTATGAAATTACTATATTCTTATATAATCAAGCATAAAATGTTACTGTTTTTTGCTTTGATTATGGCTACTATAAACATTTGTTTCAGTTTATCAGATTCTATTATTACAGGAAAATTAATGCAGGATTGCGGGGTTGGACTTGCCAAATACAAAGGAAATGAAATAGGTTTCATTAAATCATTATCCTTTTGGCTTGGTCTTTCGCTTGGTGCTGCTATGATTTCCAGAATTACCAAAAACTTTCAGGATTATTTTACCAACGTTGTCATACAGAGAACCGGAGCCCAAATGTATACAGACGGAATCAAAAAATCCCTCGATTTACCTTATGCCGAATTTGAAGACCAACGAAGCGGTGAAACATTAAGTAAACTGACTAAAGTGCGTTCTGATTCTGAGAAATTAATCACGCTTTCGATTTCTTTGATTTTTCAGACTATTATCGGATTCGTTTTTGTGATTCTGTATGTTTCCAGAATTGATTACCGTATTTCAATCATATTTTTAATCACGGCTCCTATTATTGCTTTGGTTAGTTCTTATCTGGGTAAAAAGATCAAAATCGTTTCTAAAAAAATTGTAAATCAGACCAATGCGCTGGCCGGTTCTACAACAGAAAGTTTACGAAATATTGAACTTGTAAAAAGTCTTGGCTTAACGTATCAGGAAGAAAAACGTTTAAATCTTAATACATTTAAAATTCTTCATCTTGAACTGGAAAAAATCCGTTTCATCAGAAGTTTAAGTTTTATACAGGGAACAACTGTTCACTTTTTAAGAACCTGTGTTGTTTTTACCCTTTACTATTTCCTGTTTGGCGGAAAAATTATTGTAGGTGATTTGCTGACAATGGTATTCTTTACTTTTTTCATTTTTGGGCCTTTACAGGAACTTGGAAACTTCATTATTGCTCTTAATGAGACTAAAGTTTCGATGGAAAATTTCAGGGTTTTACTAAACGCTCCAAAAGAATTTCGTCCTAAAACACCTAAACATGTCGGAACCATTCAGTCGTTAGTTTTTTCTAATGTAAGTTTTCAGCACAAAACTGCAAAATATAAAGCTGTTGAAAACATCACTTTTGAAATTAAACAAGGTCAGACTGTTGCTTTTGTAGGCCCATCGGGATCTGGAAAGACAACTCTAGTTAAACTATTAGTTGGTTTGTATACACCTGCAGAAGGTCAGGTTTTTTATAATGATATCGATTCAACTGACATTGATTTATTGGATTTAAGAAAACAATTAGGTTTTGTTACTCAGGATGCACAATTATTCTCTGGGACAATTCGCGAGAATTTATTGTTTGTAAAACCTAATGCAACCGACGAAGATTTGTACGATGCCCTGAAAAGAGCAAGTTGTGAGAAACTCCTAAAACGTGCCGAAGATGGCTTGAATACCACAATTGGAGAAGGTGGAATTAAAGTTTCCGGTGGTGAAAAACAGCGTTTATCAATCGCAAGAGCAATTTTAAGAAATCCGAACTTATTGATTTTTGATGAAGCAACTTCTGCTTTGGATTCGATTACAGAGGAAGAAATTAATGCTACCATCAGAAATATATCCGATAAAAACAGAATTACGGTTTTAATTGCTCACAGATTGTCTACTGTCATGCATGCTGACAGAATTTTTGTTTTAGAACAAGGGAAAATCATTGAGCAGGGAAAACACGAGGATCTAATTGTTGAAAGAGGTTTGTATTATGCTATGTGGCGTCAGCAAATTGGGGAACGAAAATAGTTGCGTGTAAAGAATCTCGCAAAGACGCAGAGTGCAAAGTTTTTTTCAATAGCGTCCAGCTTTAGCTGGATGAAAATAAAATTAAATTTATTAAGGCTTTAGCCAAACTATTACGTTTGGCTAAAGCCTTTTTTTAACCCGTACTTATCCATCCAGCTAAAGCTGGACGCTATTAAATTTTAATATAGATCTTTGTGACCCCTAAAAGAACTTAATTATTTATATTAAACACAAAACCCGACAGGTTTTAAAAACCTGTCGGGTTTGCTATATGAAAAAACTTAGTTCCTTATTATTCTTAGCACCTTAGAACCTTACTTAACAAACTCAATTGCTTTAGATAAAGCTTCTTTAATTCCATCAGCATTTTTACCTTTTCCGGATGCGAAGAAAGGCTGTCCTCCTCCGTTTCCATCAATATATTTTCCTAATTCTTTAATAACAGCGTTGGCATTTAAGCTTTTGCCTGCTACTAATTCTTTAGCGATATAACAGTGAATATTTGGTTGGCCTTCTTCTACAGAAGCTAAAAACACAAACGAATCGGGTTTTGAACTTCCTAACGCCGAAGCTAAATCTTTTGTAGAAGCCATGCTTAAATCTACTTGCTGAGCAAGGAAATTTACTCCGTTTACTTCCTGAAAACCTTTCTCTAATTCCGTTTTTAATGCACCCACTTTTTCTTTAAGCAACTGCTCTACTTGTTTTTTCAGTTTAGCATTATCATCCTGAAGTGAAGCAACAGATTTTAAAATATCCTGTGGATTTTTTAGTGTTTCTTTTATCTCTGCTAATGTATTTTCCTGGCTTAGATAGAAGTTTTTCACTGCATCACCCGTGATTGCTTCAATACGACGAATTCCGGCTGCAACAGCACCTTCAGAAATTATTTTGAAATGCCAGATATCAGCTGTGTTTTTTACGTGGATACCACCGCATAATTCTTTACTGTCACCAAACTCGATCATACGTACATTATCTCCGTATTTCTCACCAAATAAAGCCATTGCTCCTTTATCCAATGCTTCCTGAATCGGAATATTTCTGTGTTCAACTAATTGCAATTGTGCTTCAATCTGAGCATTTACAGAAGCTTCAACCTGTTTAATTTCTTCATCAGAAACTTTGCTGAAATGCGAGAAGTCAAAACGCAGGTAATTCGGGTTCACCAACGAACCTTTTTGTTCTACGTGTGTTCCTAAAATACTTCTCAGAGCCAAATGCATTAAGTGAGTAGCCGAGTGATTTTTTGAAGTTGATGTTCTTAAATCAGTATTTACTTTTGCCACAAAACCTGCTTCTACATTTTCAGGAAGCTGTTTTGCAAAATGCAAAATCAAATTATTTTCTTTCTTGGTATCAATAATTTCAATTGTTTCGTTTGCAGAAACCAATGTTCCCTTATCACCTACCTGTCCTCCTCCTTCCGGATAAAAAGGTGTATTATCTAAAACGATTTGGTACAAAATACCATCTTTCTTAGAATCAACTTTTCTGATACGGGTGATTTTTACCTCGTTTTCCGTTTTATCATAACCAACAAATGTTTCCACATTCCCCGGAATCAAAACGTTCCAGTCTTCTGTAGAAACTTCAGAAGCTGCACGGGAACGAGTTTTTTGTTTTTGTAATTCTACTTCAAATTGTTCTTCATTATAGGAGAAGCCTTTTTCTTTCAGAATTAAAGCTGTCAAATCTTTTGGAAAACCAAAAGTGTCATATAATTCAAAAACCTTCGCACCGGAAACTTCTTTTCCTGTAGTTTCTGTTACCACATTTTCCAACAATTGTAATCCCTGATCCAACGTTCTTAAGAAAGAAGCCTCTTCTTCACGAATTACATTCGTAACCAATTGTTGCTGTGATTTGATTTCAGGGAAAAATTCTCCCATTTGGTTTGCCAGAACTTCTACCAGTTTGTTGATAAAAGGTTCTTTTGTATTCAAAAATGTAAATCCGTAACGAATAGCACGACGCAAAATTCTGCGAATTACATAACCAGCACCTGTGTTTGATGGCAGCTGCCCGTCTGCAATTGCAAACGCAACAGCACGAACGTGATCTACCACAACGCGAATTGCAATATTGGTTTTGTTTTGCTCTTCACTGATGTTTTTTACTTCATCAGATGTATATTTTAAACCTGTAATTTGTTCTACTTTCTCAATAAGCGGTGTAAAAACATCAGTGTCATAATTTGATGTTTTTCCTTGTAACGCCATACACAAACGCTCAAATCCCATTCCGGTATCTACGTGCTGTGCAGGAAGTTTTTCTAATGATCCGTCAGCTTTGCGGTTGAATTCCATAAATACGTTATTCCAGATTTCAACTACCTGCGGGTGATCATTGTTTACCAGGCTTTTTCCTGTAACCAAAGCTTTTTCTGATTCGGGACGTAAATCCACGTGAATTTCAGAACAAGGTCCGCATGGTCCCTGATCCCCCATTTCCCAGAAATTGTCTTTTTTATTTCCAAGGATAATTCGGTCTTCATCAATCAAAGTTTTCCAGATATCCCAGGCTTCCTGATCAAACGGAACATTATCTTCTTTGCTTCCTTCAAAAACAGAAACATAAAGATTTTCTTTTGGAATTTTATACACTTCTGTCAAAAGCTGCCAGGCCCAATTGATGGCTTCTTTTTTGAAATAATCACCAAAAGACCAGTTTCCTAACATTTCAAACATCGTATGATGATAAGTATCAAAACCTACATCTTCAAGATCGTTATGTTTTCCCGAAACACGAAGACATTTTTGCGTATCGGCTATTCTCGGACTTTTTGGCGTTCCGTTTCCTAAAAAATATTCTTTAAACTGGGCCATTCCCGAGTTATTGAACATAAGGGTTGGATCGTCTTTAAGCACGATTGGAGCAGATGGAACGATTAAGTGTCCGTTGCTTTTAAAAAAGTCTAAAAATTGTTTACGTACGTCTTGTGATTTCATGTTTTATAATGAGATAATTTGAAAATGTGCCAATGAGATAATGTGATAATCAGAAAAATATCAAACAATAATGCGTTAATTTTAAAACTGAAAATTAAAAACTTATGTTTTTCAACAATAAATTTCCTATTTTGCGCATTATATAATTATGTAATTCCCCCAAATTATCAAATTATTTTGTTCTTGTAAAAAAGCCGTCAACAATTGAAACATTTAGCAATTTTGTTCGACTAATTGATTTTACAAGCTGCAAAAATAGCGTATTTTAAAATATGGCGAAAGTAAAATATTATTACGACTCAGAAAATCTGGCGTATACGAAAATAAAAACCAAAAAGAGGATTAAAATTGGTTATGCTATGCTGTTTTTACTGGCTTCTGCTCTATTTGGCTTTTTAATTTTTGTTCTTTTAATTAATACACCTTATTTCAAAACGCCGAAAGATCGTTTGCAATCACGTGAAATTGAAAACCTGAAACTGCAATATGCCATTCTGAATAAGAAAATGGATCAGATTAATGATGTGGCAGAAGCAATGGAAGACAGGGACAATAATATTTACAGAGTATATTTTAATAAAACAGAAATTCCGGATTCTATACGTAAATCCGGTTTTCGGGACCTGAAAAGATATAAGGATCTGGAAGGGTATAATAATACGCAGCTGGTACTGAATACAACAAAACGAATTGACAAACTTTCTAAACAATTGGCAATCCAGTCAAAATCGTTAGATGAAATATTGAAACTGGCTAAAGTAAAAGGAAATCTGTTGCTAGCAATTCCTGCCATTCAGCCAGTACGAAATGAAAATTTAAAACGTGTTGCGTCAGGGTTTGGATATCGGATCGATCCTTTCACG
This sequence comes from Flavobacterium sp. HTF, assembly GCF_003105115.1. GTDB lineage: Bacteria > Bacteroidota > Bacteroidia > Flavobacteriales > Flavobacteriaceae > Flavobacterium. Next base: position 89,099 of record NZ_QETH01000010.1, read on the forward strand.
AAAGTGCGAAAAATGCATAACGGAATGGACTTTACGGCCAATACAGGTTCTCCTGTTTATGCTACCGGCGACGGTGTTGTAGCCAGAGCAGACAATACGGCTTCAGGTTTTGGGAACCATGTAGTCATCAGGCACGGTTTTGGATATGAAAGTCTGTACGCCCATTTGAGCAAATACAATTGCAGACCCGGACAACATGTCAAACGTGGTGATGTTATTGGATATGTTGGAAGTACAGGCAGATCAGAAGGGCCTCATTGTCATTATGAAGTTCATAAGGATGGAAAAGTCGTAAATCCGCTGAACTTCTATTACGGAAATATTTCGGCGGTAGAATATGTTGCTATTTCACAAATGGCCAACCTGGAAAACCAGTCGTTAGATTAATCGTGTAAAAAGTAGTAAGTTTGAAATAAATATAGAAAAACAAAAATCATGCATATTGAGCTTTCTAAAGATAAAAGATATTTCAGCATTGGCGAAGTTGCCAGGGCTTTTAATGTCAATGCGTCTTTGATACGTTTTTGGGACAGCGAATTTGACATCCTGAAACCCAAAAAGAATGCGAAAGGCAACAGAATGTTTACACCTGATGATATTACCAATTTACAATTGATTTATCATTTAGTTAAAGAACGTGGTTTTACACTCGAAGGAGCAAAAACCCATCTAAAAGAAGGACAAAAGAAAACATTAGATAAATTCGAAATAATACGTAAATTAGAATCCATAAAAGCAGAATTAAACGAAATCAAAAACGAATTATAACATCATTTAAAAAAAAAATTAAACCAACTTAAATCAAAACAAATATGAAAAAATGGTTAATCCCTGTAGGAATTATTGTAGTACTGGTTGCTATTATAGCTTTTTGGTCAATTGGAATTAAAAACAACGGACTGAAATACAGCCAGGCTGTTAACAAAGAGTGGGGAAATGTACAAACTGCTTACCAAAGAAGAAATGACCTTATTGGAAATTTAGTGAATACAGTAAAAGGTGCTGCTGATTTTGAAAAATCTACTTTAACTGCCGTTATTGAAGCTCGTGCAAAAGCAACTTCTGTAACTATTGATCCAAGTAATGTAACTCCTGAGCAACTGGCACAATTCAACCAGGCTCAAAGTGGTGTATCTTCATCTTTGTCAAGATTATTAGTTTCAGTTGAGCAATATCCAACATTAAAAGCAAATGAAAATTTCCTTAAACTGCAAGATGAATTAGCTAGTACTGAAAACCAAATCCTGACAGCAAGAACACGTTTTAATGAATCTGTTCAGGAATATAACGGATACATTTTATCTATTCCGAACAAATGGTTCCTTGGTGAATATAAAGAAAAACCATATTTTGAAGCTTCTACAGGCGCTGATAAGCCAGTTGAAGTAAAATTCTAAAAAAGAATTTGGATTAAAAACATCATGTTGGAAATCTAAAATCTAAGATCATAACTCTAAAATTATTTCAATGTCAAAAGTAGAAGATTTTTTATCCAAAGAAGAAGAGCAGGAAATTGTTGAAGCTATTCGCCTGGCTGAAGAAAACACTTCTGGCGAAATTAGAGTACATATCGAAAAAACATCTTCTAAAGCCCATTTTGACAGGGCTTTGGAAGTTTTTCACGAATTGGGAATGGACGAAACAAGTTTACAAAACGGTGTATTATTCTACTTTGCAGTAGATGATAAAAATTTTGTTATTTGTGGAGATAAAGGCATCAACGATCTTGTTGATGACAATTTTTGGGATTCTACCAAAGATATTATGGCCACTCAATTTAGATCCGGAAATTTTAAACAAGGAATTGTCGACGGCATTTTAAGTGCAGGACAACAATTAAAAAAATATTTTCCGTGGTCGGCTGGTGACACAAACGAATTATCAAATGAAATCTCAAAAGGATAAAAAATGAAATTTTTCCCAAACAAAACATCAAATTCTAAAGGAATTTTTCAATTATCCTTTCTGTTAATCGCTTTTTTTACTTTCAATAGTATTTCTGCGCAATTTAAAATTCCGGAAAAACCAAGTTTTCAGACTTCTGTTTATGATTATGCGAATGTCTTAAGTGCAACCGAAAAATCACAACTGGAAGAAAAACTGATTCGCTATTCTGATTCTACCACTACACAAATTGTAGTGATTACAATCGAGAGTCTTGAAAACGAAAACGTTAATCAGCTTGCTACCGACTGGGGCCAGAAATGGGGAGTCGGAGGAACCAAACAAGATGACAACGGGGTTATTATTTTACTTGCCAAAAAAGAGAAAAAAATTGCTATAAATCCCGGTTATGGTTTAGAAGACCGTTTAACGGCAGGAATTGGCGGAGAGATTATCAGAAATATTATCATTCCTGAATTTAAAGCCGGAAGTTATTATAACGGCCTTGACAAAGGAACCGATGCTTTAATTGACGTTTTTAAAGGGAAATACAAAGGTGAACGCAAACAAACCAAAGGAAAAGATTTTCCTATCCTTCCATTTATTATTATTGTCGTAATTGTGTTAATTTTGCTGTCAAGAAACAAAAGAGGCGGCGGTGGCAATTCCGGAAACAGTGGCGGTGGCCCAAGTTTGCTTGATGTAATTATTTTAAGCAGTCTTGGAAGAAGCGGTGGCGGAGGCAGTTTTGGAGGTTTTGGCGGTGGATCATCAGGCGGCGGAGGTGGTTTCGGCGGCGGATTTGGCGGCGGCGGATTCTCCGGAGGTGGCTCAAGCGGAAGCTGGTAGATTTTTTTTGTTTCAGGTTTCAAGTTTCAGGTTTCAGGTTTCTGGCATACCTTTAAGATTTTTTATAATTCATAATTCAATATAGATGTTATCACATAAAGCAAAATACGCCCTTAAGGCCTTACTTTATTTAGCAGAACAGGACGAAAATCACATTTCTAAAACAATAGAAATTGCTGATGGCGCCAACATACCTAAAAAGTTTTTAGAGCAGATTTTACTGGATCTAAAACGAGGACGTTTTGTGAGCAGTAAGCAGGGAAAATTTGGCGGATATTATCTGATAAAGTCTAAAAATGACATTACTTTAGCCGAAATTCATCGTTTATTTGACGGTGCAATTGCGCTTTTACCTTGTGCTTCGTTAAACTTTTACGAGCCCTGTTCTGATTGCAAAACCGAGTCTGAATGCAGTCTGCGTCACGGTTTGATGCTAATCAGAGACAAAACTTTGAAGGCCATGGAAGGCATCACTATAGCTTCATTAGTGAATAAATAAAAAAATATTTTCTAATTCCTAGTAAATCGATAGAATTAATATTTATATTTGCACAAAATAATTAACAAAACCATTTACAAATTTTAATCTATGAAAGTACATTTTCAACCATCAGGTGTATTAGAAAATTTTTTGCAAAGAAATCAAAACGGCGTTTCAAAAGCTGTAAACCATGTTTCGTTTAAAATGTGTTGTATGTGTTAGTAAAAAAAATTTAATTTAAATTCTACTAATCACATATACTTAATATAAAAATGAAAACATCTATACAAAACATACTTACAATACTATTCTTTTTAACCTTCTCAATCTCTTTTGCTCAAAACATAGAAGGTGTAGTTACTACAAATGAAAACATACCTTTGGCAGCAGCAAATGTTGTAATTAAAGGAACAACTTATAGCACAATAACGGACGAAAACGGAAAATTCAGCATTGATACACAAGGAAGACTTCCTTTGACACTTTTGGTTCAGTACGTTGGTTATACTACGGCAGAATATAATGTTTCTGTTTTACCGGCAACTCCGTTACAGGTATCTCTTAATGAAGAAAACAAACTTGTAGAAGTTGTTGTTTCTTCAAGACGCCGTATCGAAAAAGTTCAGGATGTGCCAATTGCTGTTTCTGTTATTACAGGAAAACAAGCGGAACAAACAGGAGCTTTTAACGTAAACCGTATCAAAGAACTTGTTCCTTCTGTTCAGCTTTATTCTTCAAACCCAAGAAATACCGGAATCAACATTAGAAGTTTAGGTTCTCCTTTCGGACTTACCAATGATGGTATTGATCCTGGTGTTGGTTTTTATGTTGACGGTGTGTATTATGCACGTCCGGCTGCAACAACTCTTGATTTTATCGATGTAGAACAAATTGAAGTTTTACGTGGCCCTCAGGGATCTTTGTTTGGTAAAAACACAACTTCGGGAGCTTTTAATATCACTACACGCAAACCAAGTTTTACTTCTGGTGCAGACTTCGAAGTTAGTTACGGTAATTATTCCTTTTTGCAGGCTAAAGCATCTGTAACAGGGGCTTTGAGTAAAAAAATAGCGGGTCGTCTTTCATTTTCAGGTACTTCTCGTGACGGTCTAATTGAAAATGTTGCTACGGGAAGATCTACAAATACCTTAAACAATCAGGGAATCAGAGGTCAGTTACTTTATAACCCGTCTGAGAATACAAATATTATATTAGCAGCAGATATTACAACACAACGTCCGGACGGATATGCGCAGGTTGTGGCAGGTGTTGCTCCAACAAAAAGAGCACCTTACCGTCAGTTTAATGCTATTATCGCTGACTTAAATTACCAATTGCCAAGTCAAAACGCATTTGACCGTAAAATTGATCAGGATACGCCTTGGCGTTCTAATCAGGACATGGGAGGTATTTCCTTAAATGTTGATACTAAAATTGGTGGTGGAACTTTAACTTCGACAACAGCATGGCGTTTTTGGAACTGGGATCCGTCAAATGACAGGGATTTTACAGGATTACAAGTTCTTGCAAAATCACAAAACCCTACAAGACAAACTCAAATAACACAAGAGGTTCGTTATGCAGGTCAGATTTCATCAAAATTTAGTGGTGTTATTGGTGCCTTTTTCATTGACCAGACATCACAAACAGACGGAACTGAAGAATCTGGTAATGCACAATGGAGATTTTCGCAAAGTTCGACTAGTCCTTTATGGGCAACTCCGGGTCTTTTTGAAGGATACGGAATCAAAACTGATGCGAATATCAGAGCATCCAGTGCTGCTGTATTTGGACAATTAGACTGGGCTGTTACAGAACGTCTGCATGTTTTACCTGGTTTGAGATATAACTTTGATAAAAAAGATGCACATTACAGCCGTACAACTTACGGAGGTCTTCAGACAACAGATCCTGCATTACTGGCTTTGAAAAAATCAGTTTACTCTGATCAGGCGTTTGATTCAGATACAGATAACACAGATTTTTCCGGAAACATAACTGTATCTTTTAAAGCTACTGACAAAATCAATGCTTATGCTACTTTTGCAAAAAGTTACAAACCGGTTGGTGTAAACGTTGCCGGACTTCCGACAAATTCTGCGGGTGCGCCTTTATTGGAGCTTGCTGTAATCGAACCGGAAGAAGTAAATCATTATGAGATTGGGGTAAAAACTTCTCCTTTTAAAAATTCAATTTTCAACCTGACATTCTTTAATACCGATATCAAAAATTTCCAGACCAACGTACAGGCTGCAGAGTTAGGTGTTAACCGTGGTTACCTTGCCAATGCAGACGAAGTTCAGGTGAGAGGTGCTGAACTTGATGCTAGTTTTGTTGTGAGTCCAAACCTGACAATAAACGGAGCTGCTACTTATACAGACGCTAAATACGTAAGATTTACAAATGCACCACTTCCGTTGGAAGAAACAGGATCTTCTGTATCTTTTAAAGATGTTTCAGGAACGGCTCTACCGGGTGCTTCAAAATGGGCAGGATCTTTAGGTGGTGAACTTTCTGATCAGGCAAGATTCTTCGGGAATGCAGGTAAAGTTTTCCTTGCAATCGATTCTTACGCCCGTTCTGAATTCTCATCAAGTCCTTCTGCTTCAAAATATTTAGTAGTTCCGGGATATGCCATTTTTAATGCACGTATCGGTTTCCGCGCCACACAAGGTTTATCTGTTCAGTTCTGGGGAAGAAACCTTTTGAACAAAGATTACTATGAGCAATTATTGCCTGCCGGAGGAAATACAGGACAATACGCAGGTGTACTGGGTGACCAGAGAACCTATGGTGTCACTTTAAAATATTCGCTATAAAAAGCAATCAGTTAATTTAATAGGCAATTAAACGAGGTACATTCCAATGTATCTCGTTTTTTTTTTGAAGTATTGAAAATCACAAATTAATTTTCAAACCAATTTAAAAATTAACCTTTCTATATTTAAGTACTTTGTGTTTGTATATATTCGCAGCCTGAATTTATACAAATAGATGAAATTCCTCAAAGTAGTATTCCTTTTAGTTTTTACAAGTCCGTTTATGTCGGCTCAGACAAAAACAGATCAGCAATCGCTAACCTGGATTCGGTACTATAATATTTTTCCTTTAACTGAAAAATGGGCACTTCATTCGGAGTTTGATAATCGAAGTTTTGTAAATCCTATTCATGAAAATCTATTTGTAATAAGAGTTCAGGGTCGTTACAGAGCAAATAAAATAATGGATTTAGGAGGCGGATTTGCTTATTTTAATGTCAATACGCAGGATCCTCATGCTGATCCGGATTTCTCGGTTCCGGAATATCGGTCCCAACAGGATATCACTTTTATTAACGATATTGCCAAAATTACTTTCCACAATCGTTTTCAGCTGGAAGAACGTTTTATTCAAAAAGCCAGTAAAACCGAATTACTCAATGATTTCTCTTTTTCATTTAGATTCAGATACAGGTTACAGTCGACATTTGATCTTTGGAAAAAAGAAAAACAAAGCCTGAAAGGCACTATTTCTGATGAAATTATGCTGAATTACGGAAAAGACAACCGAAAAAATACTTTCGATCAGAATCGTATTTATGCTGCTTTACGTTATCATTTTACTCCTAATCTTGGTTTGGAATTAGGGTATTTGAAAAGTTATCAGAGACGTTCGAGCGGAATTGATTTTTATGATCGTGATATCATTCGTTTTACGGTTTATCATCGAATTGACCGTCTTAAATAGATATTTTAAATTTCAAATTTTTAAAATTCCAAATTCCAATATATTGTGTTTTCTACTGCAGATTAATAACCTGCAGTAGAAAATCATTTTAATTATTGAAATCTCTGGCAAAAAAATTAGAAATCACCTCTTTGTTTTTTTCCTTTCTTTTCGGCTGACGCAAAATTTCCAATTTTATAAGAAAGAGAAAACATTACATATCTCTTTAAAACCGTATTTTCTTCATCACGGATAGAAGTGGCAGAGATCGTTCTTGTAGCGCTTAAATTTTGATTCAGAACATCATATACTTTTACTTTTGCATATAGCTTTTTATCAAAAAAACCATAGGACAAACTGGTATTCCACAAATAAAAATCTTTTTTGAAATCACCGGAAATATTGGAATTGTAATTGTATCCGAAATCATTTCCGAAGATTAAATTGGCAGGCCAGTACGAAGTGGTCTGCAGATTAATTCTATGTACTACGTTTGAAGTGGCATCCCTTGTATAATTTTCATATTTTGTTTCATTATAGGACAAACTGTATGATGGTGAAATGGTTAGTAACTCTCCATATTCATACGTCAGATATACTTTTGGAGTTACTGCTGTTGATTTTGCATTATAAATTTCCTCATTTGTATATCCTTTATCAAAAGAATAACTTCCGTTGATACCGAAACCATATCGGAAAACGTTAGCATCTTTCTTTATCGACTGATTCCAGTTGGCACCTACAGAAGCAATATAGGTTCCGGAAATATTGGCATATGTTGTTGTTCTTTCTCCACTTTTTTTATAAACCGAAGTCGAAACCACATCATTATTGTAATAATCTCCTTTTAAATATAAGCTGTAACCGGAACGGGTACGAAAATCAAAATTCTTAAAATCTATACTTGCCGTATTTTTTTCGATGGGATTCAGGTCAGGATTACCAATTATAGTATTTAACGGATTGTTCAGATTCAGCACAGGCATTAATTGAACAGCCGATGGAAGTGCATTTGAATAATCATATTTGAAAGTCAGGTTTTTTGATCGGCTGAACTTATAACGAAGCTGCAGATTTCCAAAAGGTAAAGCATATTTTTTGTTTAAATCTGTTTCTTTATTTAAGTACAAAGAATAATTATCGTACCCAATAACAGAAGTTTTAGAATTCATATTAAGCGTAAATTTACTTTTTTGCCAGGTAATTCCAAACTTCGGACTAATCGCACTTTGTCTCGAAGTAGTGTAATTTGAAATGGAATCATTCAAGTCAGAATAAGAATTCGTCGCTGCATTAAAATCGAATGTTTTGGCATCATTTACCGTATCTGCCCAGTCAAAATCAGACCCAAATCTAATTCTCAGCGAATCTGTAATTGGTTCAGTATATTCAACATCAAAAGAATAAGTATTGGCTTTACTGTTATTTTTACTGTTTTGATTTCTTTCGTCGTTTGGTTTATTTCCCTGATAAAAAATCGTTTCAGAAAAATTCAGTCCATTTGAATCACTTTTGGAATTATTGTTGTTAAAAACCAAACTTAGGTTACGGGATTTCTTTTTAAAAGCTTTATTAAAATTAATACTGTTCGAAAAACCGGTATTCGAGCTTTCGCCGTAAGATTCTGCCGTACTTTCGTTTAAGTCTGCACCACTTTCGTCTTCAGAAAAAGTTGAAGAAGAGGATTTACTATTAGAATGTGATTCATTTAGTTTTGGAGCCACAACAAGCCTGGTCGTCGGATTGATTTTATATTCTAATTCAAAATTAGCATTGTTGCCTGTATTTTCACTTCTGGTTTTAGAATCAGATGAAGTCAGGATATTTCCGGTAGGTAAAAAATTAATCTGATCTGATTTACTATCATTTTTATTGATCGAGTTCGAAAAATTGTAACTGCTCATGAATTCCAGATCTTCTGTCCAGTCATCAGAATAATTAATTCCGACCAGATTTGACTGGGTTATTCCTTTCCCGCCTCCGGAACTTCTGGAATTTCCTTTGCTGTTTCTTCCTCCTCCCATATTATCAAAAACCTCATCCTGGGCAAATCCGGAAGAATTAATATTATTGGATGACGCCAAAACGCTTATTTTTTGTTTGTTTTTAAAGAAATTTAAAATCAGGCTGCTTTCATATCGTTCATCAGATCCGTAGCCGCCAAGTATTTTACCAAAAAACCCTTTGTTTTTCTTTTCGTCAATCGTAATATTTATACTCGAATAATCTGAAGTTGATTCTTGTTTGGAAAGTTCTTCTTTTTTGGTTTTAAAATCAGAAACCTGAACTTTTTTGATGATATCTGCCGGAAGGTTTTTTAGGGCTATCGCACCGTCTTTATCAAAAAAGGTTTTTCCGTTTACCAAAAGCTGGGTGACTTCCCTCCCATTTACGGTAATTTTTCCATCATTATCAACATCAAATCCGGGCAGTTGTTTTAATAAAGTTTCAACATTTGAATCAGGGCGTACTTTGTATGAGGCAGCATTAAATTCGAGAGTATCTTTTTTGATGGTGATGGGAGCTGCTTCGGTTTTAATAACCACATTTTCTAAGGCATTGACACTTTCGAGCAAATACAATTTGCCAAAATCCTTGCTTTCCAAAAGACCTTTTTCTTCTTCATAATAAGGCTGATAGCCCATATAATTTACTTTTAGAAAAACAGGTTTATCGAATTTCTTGGTGTTAATACTAAAAAAGCCATTTTTGTCTGTAGTCGCATATTCAATTATGGTAGAATCTTTTACAGTTGTAAAATAAACGGTAGCCATTTCAAGAGGTAACTGTGTGTTAAGATCAACGACAGTTCCTTTGACAATAATATTATTCTGGGCATTTGCCGAATAACATAAAATAAAAAACAGTAAGTAATAATATAATCTGGTCATAAGATTGGGTTAGTTAGAACTATAAGACTAAAAAAAATGCAAAAGGTTTAATTGTATTTTTAACATTTATTTTGTTTTCTATTTTCAAAAAAGGTGCCAATAAATTATTATTATGAAACCTTCATAAAAAACAAGCTGATTTACAACAATTTAAGCATAAAAAAAGGGTAAAACACCCCGCTTAAAAACAGTATTTAGCCTAATATCTTTCTCATTAAAATACAAAAACTTTGCTATCTCGAATTTTTAAAACAAGGAGATTTTCAGAAAATCCTTAAAAGAGTATGACAGAGAAGCCGAAAACTGATTAAAGTAGGCAAATTAAACCAAATTATCATGAGAAATATTTTAAAAGGCTCCTTAAGAGGACATGTATGCGAAGACTGTATTGAGGTTATATCAGATGTTGAAGTTTTATTTTATCTTCCGTACAGAAATGAAACTCCGGCTAATTCGACTTCAAACATAAAAGAAACATTTCATTTAGTTTTAAAAGAAGAAGTAAAACAAAGAGAAAAATTGCTGATTGGCAAAGCAATGACAGACAAAAACGGAAATTTTGAATTTGAAATCAATGAACAATATTTAAGAGCTGATCTTGACATTGATTTTATTTGTGGTACAGTTCCGCCAAAACCTCCAAAACCAAAAAGAGACGAAATACTGCAGTTTCACATTACTACTATTTCTGTATATGAAGAACTTGCAAAACAGGTACAAAGCCAAAATTACAGATGGGAATATAATATTGCTTACAAATGGTGGTGCTACATAAGAGGACATTTTTTTGATGCCTGGGTTATTTGTGGCCACCTGATGAATTGCAGAACAAATGAGCCAATTGCCAATGCAAAAGTTACTGCAATGGATGCTGATTTCCTTACGGATGACAATTTGGGGTCTGCAACAACAGATTCTTACGGACATTTTAGAATTGATTATTCTTCGGCAGATTTTAAAAAGACATTTTTATCGCCGTGGATAAACATTGAAACCGATCCCAGTTTTCTTTCTTTCCAAAGTGGCCCTGATGTCTATTTCAAAGCCGAGTTATCGGGAACAAAATTGGTAGATGAAACCAAGGCAGATGCGCGTAAAAATGTGGGCTATTGCCTGTGCGTAAATTTATGTTCTGAAATATCCGTAACCGATCCGGGAGAAACTTTTCCGAGTGCGTGGACAGGAATTGGGTCTAAATTTAGCTCTTCTTACGGAACAAGTGCTCCAGATTTTGATGCTGAAGGTTACGCCAGTTCCGATAAAAATGTCTTGTTTTCAACTATAAAACTGACCGGGCAGGCCGCTTTGAGATCCGCAGCCGGAAATCCGATTGAATACCGTTTTTCTGTAAGTGATGTGACTCTTCCAAACGATGACGCAAACAATCCTCCATTGGCAGGTTTTACTAAAATAGTAGGGTTATATCCTAATTTGTTTGTCCCGGGGGTTGTTTCTAAATTAATCCGAAAAGTGTATTCTCCTATTCTTAATCAGATTTCGGTGTATAGTGACCAGTCTGATTTTGACGCCGAAGGCTGGTTCGACGTTAACCATGCGATAGAAAGAGCATTGGTCAATGCTGGTTTAACCCCGGCAGATCTGGCTTTATATAATATTATTGAAGAAGACACCTTAATCGCAATGAACACGGCAGCCTTAACCACTGCTGCGGATGTTCCCAATATTTTTAGTGCAGGACAGCCTATTCCGCCAACAAATGAAATTGGGGTTGAAAAATTTGCCATACGTTTTGAGATCAGAGAAGTAATTAACAAAGCTGCAAATCAGTTTAACAATATAAATGGCGGAAAAATATTGAATTCGGTTATTATGAATAACAACCCGATTTACAGAAGACTGGCAATTAAGGAGCTTGAAGAAACTACACTTTGTGATCCTATTAGTGGTTTGGTCACTGCAAAATATACTTTGTACCATCCGTATTTAGCTTCTGGCAAATTACATTTAAACAGCAATAGCCTTACTATAAACAGAGATATTGCTGATGGTGTAATAGATAATACAACATTGGTAAAAAGAATAAAAGATGATTCTGTACTAAATACTCCGCCTGATAATCTGACACGTTGTACTTATAGTTTAAAACTCTATTCTTCAACCAGAAAACATAATGGAGAAGATGGTGATTCTGATGGAGGCTCACCATTGGAACAACTTTTCTTTTATGATGTTTAAAATGAAAAATTTATGAAGTAAAAAAGCAACATTTCAAAGTTTGAAATGTTGCTTTTTTTATTGATTCCTAAAAGGATTTTTTTATTTCTCTCTGATATAAATATCAATCGGAACTCCTGCAAAATCCCAATTTTCTCTGATTTTATTTTCAAGATATCTCTTGTATGGTTCCTTAACATATTGAGGCATGTTGGCGAAAAACACAAACTGAGGCGTTTGGGTTGGCAACTGCATACAATATTTAATTTTTACATATTTACCTTTTGTTGCCGGTGGCGGATAAGCTTCAATTACTTTCAACATATATTCGTTGAATTTTGAAGTGGCAATTCTTTGTTTTCTGTTTTCAAAAACCTGAACTGTCGCTTCTAATGCTTTCAATAAACGTTGTTTCGTTAAAGCCGAAACGAACAAAATTGGCACATCTGTAAAAGGCATTAATTCTTTTTTGATTTTCTCTTCGTAATCTCTTGTAGACATGGTATCTTTTTCAACCAAATCCCATTTGTTTACTAAGATTACAACACCTTTACGATTTTTTTCTGCCAGCCAGAAAATACTCTGATCCTGACCTTCAAATCCACGGGTTGCATCGATAACCAATATACAAATATCTGCATGCTCAATTGCTCTTACAGAACGCATTACAGAATAAAATTCTAAATCTTCCTTCACTTTAGCTTTACGACGGATTCCCGCTGTATCCACTAAGTTAAACTCAAAACCAAAACGGTCAAATTTGGTATCAATTGCATCACGAGTTGTTCCTGCAATATCCGTTACCATGAAACGCTCTTTACCAATTAATGCATTGATAAAGCTTGATTTACCTGCATTTGGACGACCTACAACAGCAAAACGCGGTAAAACCACTTCTTCCTGAACAGGTTCTGGTTTCTCTGGGAAAGAATCAATCAAGGCATCTAATAAATCTCCTGTTCCACTTCCTGAAATACTTGCAAATGTGAAATATTCACCTAAACCAAGATTATAAAACTCAACAGCATCTTTTTCACGCATTGCGTTATCAACCTTATTTACTGCTAATAAAACCGGTTTTGTTACTTTACGAAGCAATTTAGCAACGGTTTCATCCATTGGCGTAATTCCTTCTTCAACATCAACTACAAAAATAATAACATCGGCTTCGTCGATAGCAAGCTCAACTTGTTTACGAATTTCACCTTCAAATACGTCATCACTTCCGCGAATGTATCCTCCGGTATCAATTACAGAAAACTCTTTTCCGTTCCACTCGCTTTTACCATAGTTTCTATCACGGGTAACCCCAGATACTGAATCTACAATAGCTTCTCTTCTTTGTATCAGCCTATTAAAAAGGGTTGATTTCCCTACATTAGGTCTTCCTACTATCGCAACAATGTTATTCATTTTTTTGAATTTTAGATCTCAGATTCACAATTTCAGATTTCGTTTTTGACTAGATCACAATAAATTATAAACCTAAAATGCTTTATTTTAATTTTTTGCAAAGGTAGTTAAAAAAAGTTGCTATCCCGAAGCCTCGGGATTAAGTTTCAAAGTACCTAAGTTTTTATTGTTTTTTGTTTCAAGTTTGAGGTTTCACGTTTCAAGTTTTAGAACGCAGAAAGTATAATCAAAAAATTGAAAGCTATTTATTTTTCAGGAGCTTAATCCAGCTGTCCACTATATCTTTTATGGCGAACCCCGCCATAAAAGGATGCCGTTCCCATCTGGGCTAGGGCACTCATTTTTAAAAGAATTTTTCAATTATTCCAATTTCGCATTTCAAACCTGAAACCTGAAATAAATCAACGATTAAAATTTACTGATTATAACCGAATCGTTTTAGCATATTGGCATTGCTTCTCCAGTTTTTATTCACTTTTACATAAAGTTCGATGTGAATTTGTTTTCCGAAGAATTTCTCTAAATCCAGGCGGGAATCCATTCCGACTTTTTTCAGGGCTGCACCTTTATGTCCGATGATGATTCCTTTTTGGGTTTCGCGTTCGACCATAATTACAGAACGGATTCTGATGATTTTTTCGTCTTCAAAAAATTCCTCAGTAACGATTTCAACCGCATACGGAATCTCTTTACTGTAATTCAACAGGATTTTTTCACGAATGGTTTCGTTTACAAAGAAACGTTCCGGTTTGTCTGTTAGCTGATCTTTAGGATAATAAGCCGGAGATTCTGGTAATAATTCGATGATTCTTCCAAAAACTTCCGGTACATTAAAATTCTGCAGCGCCGAGATTGGGAAAATCTCTGCATTTGGCACTTTCTCTTTCCAGAAAGCAACCTGCTCTTCTAATTGTTCCTGATTTGAATTATCGATTTTATTCAATAACAACAGAACCGGAATTTTAGCGTGAATGATTTTATTAAAAAAAGCTTCATCTTTTAAATCCTGCTCTCCTACTTCGACCATGTAAATCAAAATGTCAGCATCTTCAAAAGCCGATTTTACAAAGTTCATCATCGATTCCTGCATTTCGTAAGCCGGTTTGATGATTCCGGGTGTATCAGACAAAACCAACTGAAAGTCTTCTCCGTTTACGATTCCCAAAATTCTATGACGTGTAGTTTGTGCTTTTGATGTAATGATCGATAATCTTTCTCCAACGAAGGCGTTCATCAGGGTTGATTTTCCAACATTTGGATTTCCGATAATGTTTACGAATCCTGCTTTATGTGACATTTGCATAATATTTAAGGTGCAAAGGTAGTCATATCAACTCAATACAGAAAATAAAACATTTTTTAAAGTTTTCGTTGTTTTTCTCAAAAAACGGCGTATCTTTGCACCCGAAACATCGCGGGATAGAGCAGTAGGCAGCTCGTCGGGCTCATAACCCGAAGGTCACAGGTTCGAGTCCTGTTCCCGCTACTAAAACAAAAAGCTTCAGAGAAATCTGGAGCTTTTTTTGTTTATAGCTTTCTGATTCTCTTTGCGGGCACAGATTGCAAATCTGCGCTATCGTTGCGGATTTTTTGTCTACATTTTTTTATTTTGAAAGATGTAAATCATATAACTTTCCCGAAACAAATTAAACATTTCGAAGAGGGCGAAGTTTACTCTATTTATTTTCTGTAAATTTGACTGTATATACAAGCAAAAAATTCTGCTATTAATTTTAAATTATTTATCTCAATATAATCAATGTCTACTCTTTATCAAAGTTCAAGAATAATTATTCGAGAATTTTTATCTCAGGAACAACAAACATTTTTAGATCTTTTTAAAGATAATCAAGTTACACAATACCTTCCTGATACTTCACCAGAAAGATATGTAGAAATGTTTAATGAATTGCTTGAAAATTATGAAACGAAAAATCTTAGTCGATGGGCGATATTTGACACTACAAATAATAATTTTATAGGAATTTGTGTTGCTCGTATTTTTGCGCACAATATAAAACAAATAGAAATCGGCTATGTACTTAGTAGGGAATATTGGGGAAAAGGTATTGCTACAGAAGTATGTAAGGCAATAACACAATATAGTTTTGCAAATACAAATACGAAAGAAATTGTAGCCATAACAGATCTCGATAACACTGGCTCACAAAATGTGCTACAAAAAGCCGGATTTAAACGATTAGACAATTTGATAAGAAATGAAGAGGAACTAGCCTATTTTAAGATAGAAAGATCATAATGTCATTTATGTTGACAAAATAAAAAAATTAAATTCAATAATAAATTATATATTTAAATTGGGCAAAATTAGAAACCCTACTAAAACAAAAGCTTCAGAGAAATCTGGAGCTTTTTTTGTTTTGAGAATAATCTAAAAAACTTTCGTTCACGAGCGAGACGCTCGCGCAAGCGGTTGAAAAGATTCAAAATCAAAATTCCATTCTTTCAAATGGATAAATATTTAGGCACAATATCTTACAAAAAGAATATTTACGGGATATTTTTTTATCTTCGAAATTCAGTTTTTTTAATCCGAATGGCTTTATCTTTGAACTTCGGAAAACTA
>NZ_QETH01000011.1 GCF_003105115.1 Flavobacterium sp. HTF
TTTATTTTTACTTATTAGTTCTGTAAAGTCATGATCTGAAAAATTTAAATAATAATGATCAATTTCATCTGAATCAAAAAAAGGTCGTAATTCTTTTTTTACAACCTTTTTATTATCAGATTTTATTGTCTTGGAGTTGTTACAGCTTAAAGTTATAATTGCTGTAATTATAAAAATATACTTCTTCAAATTTTTCTATTTAAAAATCTTAGAACCTCAGAACCTTAGTGCCTCAGCACCTTTTAAAAATATACTCTCACAAAAGGCATAAATGCTGAACCATAAAGACTTTTTTCATCATTAAACAAAACATCGTAACGTGCCCCTATTGTAACGTTTCCGGTTCTGTATCCGGCTCCGAGATATAAGGCCGTATTCCAGAAATTATCTGAAAATGCCGGTCTGTAATTGGTTGCTTCATAATCTGTATTGACGCGCACCTGTTCTAATTCTGCAGAAAGTTGAACTTCAGGGATCGGATTCACAAGGCCAATCAAACTTCCGCCGTAAACAAATGAATCGTAGTAGTTTTTTGAAGCCAGATAACCAAACTGTAATCCGACACCAACAGCAACAATTTCATTAACATTGTAGATAGCGCTTGGCATAACTGAAATGTCGGTATATCCGGAACCAATTCCGAGACCAATCCCTCCTCCAAACTGAACCTTCTCCCAAAAATGATTATTGTTATCTATAACATAATTTTGTTGTGCAGAGGCATAACTTGAAAATAACACTGTCAATATCACAAAAAGAGATTTGCAATCGATTGAAAATACAATTCTATTCATACTTAACGTTTATTTTAACAAATTTTTACGTAAAAGTACTTAAAAAAAAGATTTAAATAAATGCGATTGTTGTACTTTTGCCATTCTATTAAACAAAAAGTATATTCAACTAATATTATGGATAGGTTTTCATTTTTAAATGCAGCGCATACAGAGTTTTTCGCACAGTTATATGATCAATATTTAGTAAACCCGGACAGTGTTGAGCCAAGCTGGAGAAGTTTTTTTCAAGGTTTTGACTTTGGAATGACGACTTACAATGACGAAAATCCGGTTCAACAAATTGTCGAATATGTAAACACTAATACTGATTACAGTCAGGTTTCAGAAAAACTTAAGAAAGAATTTAATGTTCTAAAATTAATTGACGGATACCGTACACGCGGGCATTTGTTTACTAAAACAAATCCTGTTCGCGACCGTAGAATTTCTTCTCCGAGTTTAGATATCGAAAATTTCGGATTATCAGCTGCAGACCTTTCAACTGTTTTTGATGCTGCTCAGACAATCGGAATGGTACCTTCTTCTTTGCAGGATATCGTAAATCGCCTTAAAGCTATTTACTGTCAGCATATTGGTATTGAATATATGTACATCAGAAATCCCGGTGTTGTAAAATGGATTCAGGATAAACTGGCAGTAAATGTTAACCAGCCAAGTTTTTCCGGTGACGAAAAGAAAATCATATTAGATAAATTAAACCAGGCCGTTTCTTTTGAGAACTTCTTACATACCAAATATGTAGGTCAGAAAAGATTCTCATTAGAAGGTGGTGAAACCATCATTCCTGCATTAGACGCCTTAATCGAAAAAGCGGCTGAAAAAGGTGTTGAACAATTCGTAATGGGAATGGCTCACCGTGGTCGTTTGAACGTTTTGGCAAACATCTTCGGAAAATCTACTCAGGATATCTTTGGTGAGTTTGACGGAAAAGATTACGATCAGGAATATTTTGACGGTGACGTAAAATATCATTTAGGTCTTACTGCCGACAAGAAAACAAGATCAGGAAAAAGCATCAATATCAACTTAGCACCAAACCCTTCTCACCTTGAAACGGTTGGAGCTGTTATTGAAGGAATTACCAGAGCAAAACAAGATAAATATTACGCAGATGATTTCTCAAAAGTATTACCTATCGCCGTTCACGGTGATGCTGCAATTGCAGGTCAGGGTATTTTGTATGAAATCATTCAGATGGCTCAGCTTGATGGTTACAAAACCGGAGGTACCATTCATATTGTAATCAATAATCAGGTTGGATTTACAACTAACTACTTAGATGCCCGTTCATCTACTTACTGTACAGACGTTGCCAAAGTTACGCTTTCGCCGGTATTACACGTAAATGCTGATGACGCTGAAGCTGTTGTACATGCCGTTTCTTTCGCATTAGATTACAGAATGGAATTTGGCCGTGACGTATTTATTGACTTATTAGGATACAGAAAATATGGTCATAACGAAGGTGACGAACCTCGTTTTACACAACCGGTTTTATATAAAATCATTGCAAAACATAAGAATCCAAGAGATATTTATGCTGAGAAATTATTATCTGACGGCGTAATTGATGCTTCTTATGTAAATGCTTTAGAAAAAGAATACAAAACTGATTTAGAGGAGAATTTAGAAGCTTCCCGTAAAAAAGATTTGACTATCATTACTCCATTCATGAAAAACGAATGGGACGGATTTGTTCAGGTAACAGATACGCAAATGCTTGAAAAAGTAAATACTACTTTTGACAAAAAAGGACTGGATTCGATTATCAATACAATCTCAACATTACCTTCAGATAAAAAGTTCATCAACAAAATAACCAAAATTGTTACGGACAGAAAAACAGGATACGACAATAATACTATCGATTGGGGAACTGCAGAAGCACTGGCATACGGTTCGCTTTTAACAGAAGGATTTGATATTCGTATTTCAGGTCAGGACGTTGAACGTGGTACATTCTCTCACCGTCATGCTGTAGTTAAAGTAGAAGATTCTGAAGAAGAAGTAATTCTATTAGATGCTATCGAAAACAAAAAAGGAAAATTCGGCGTATTCAATTCACTTTTATCAGAATATGGAGTTCTTGGTTTTGATTACGGATATGCATTGGCAAATCCAAAAGCATTAACAATCTGGGAAGCACAATTTGGAGATTTCTCTAACGGTGCACAAATTATGATTGACCAATACATTTCTTGTGGAGAAGATAAATGGAACAACCAAAATGGTATTGTTTTATTATTGCCTCACGGATATGAAGGACAGGGAGCTGAACACTCTTCTGCAAGAATGGAACGTTACTTACAACTTTGCGCAAGACAAAATATGTATGTTGCAGATTGTACAACGCCAGCCAACTTCTTCCACTTGTTGAGAAGACAGATGAAAACGAATTTCCGTAAACCTTTGGTAGTTTTCTCTCCAAAAAGTTTATTGCGTGACCCAAGATGCGTATCAACAGTTGAAGAATTAGCAAACGGAAGTTTCCAGGAAACAATTGACGATACTACGGTAAACAAAAAAGACGTTAAAACTTTAGTTTTCGTTACAGGTAAATTCTACTATGATATTACTGCAGAAAGAGAAAACAACGGAAGAAAAGACGTTGCAGTTGTTCGTATCGAGCAATTATTCCCATTGCCGGTTGAGCAATTAAAAGCAATTATCGCTCAATATCCAAATGCAGATGATTATGTTTGGGCACAGGAAGAGCCTAAAAACATGGGAGCTTACAGCTTTATGTTGATGAACTTTGACCTTGTAAAATGGAGATTAGCGTCATTAAAAGCATATGCTGCACCAGCATCAGGAAGTTATACACGTGCAAAACGTCGTCATGCAGATGCAATTAGAATGGTTTTCGATAAAGATTTATTCAGATAAAAAAATGTTTCAAGTTTCTGTTCCTATAGCTATCGGGACTGAAACCATAAAAACCTTAAACAAAAACAAAGATGATTTTAGAAATGAAAGTCCCATCACCAGGGGAATCAATAAAAGAAGTTGAAATTGCAACTTGGTTAGTAAAAGACGGAGATTATGTAGAAAAAGATCAGGCTATAGCTGAAGTTGATTCAGACAAAGCTACTCTTGAATTACCTGCTGAAATGAGCGGTATAATTACACTAAAAGCTGAAGAAGGTGACACAGTAGCTGTAGGTGCTGTAGTTTGTTTAATTGATACAGATGCTGCAAAACCTGCAGGGGACGCTCCGGCAGCACCAGCGGCTGAGGCAACAAAAGCGGAAGCTCCAAAGGCAGAAGCTCCAAAAGCGGAAGCTCCGAAAGCAGCTCCGACTCCGGCAGCAGCACCAAGTTATGCAGCTGGAACTCCATCTCCTGCAGCAAGAAAAATATTAGACGAGAAAAATATTGCTCCGGCAACAGTTTCAGGAACTGGAAAAGGAGGAAGAATCACTAAAGATGATGCTGTAAATGCAGTACCTTCAATGGGAACTCCAACAGGAGGAAGCCGTGGGTCTGAACGTACAAAATTATCAATGTTACGTCGTAAAGTAGCAGAAAGATTAGTTTCGGCTAAAAATGAAACGGCTATGTTGACTACTTTCAACGAAGTAAACATGACGCCAATCAACCAAATTCGTAATGAATACAAAGATGCTTTCAAAGCAAAACATGGTGGTCTTGGTTTAGGTTTTATGTCATTCTTTACAAAAGCAGTTACAAGAGCTTTAGAATTATATCCGGATGTAAACTCAATGATGGATGGTGATTACAAAATCGCTTACGATTTTGCTGATATCTCTATCGCAGTTTCAGGACCAAAAGGATTAATGGTTCCTGTTGTTCGTAATGCTGAACTTTTAACTTTCCGTGGAATTGAAGCTGAAATCAAAAGATTGGCTTTAAGAGCTCGTGATGGTCAAATTACAGTAGACGATATGACTGGAGGAACTTTTACAATTACAAACGGTGGAGTTTTCGGAAGTATGTTATCTACTCCAATCATCAACCCTCCTCAATCAGGAATCTTAGGAATGCACAACATTATTGAGCGTCCGATTGCTGTAAACGGAAAAGTTGAAATTCACCCAATGATGTATGTTGCCCTTTCTTACGACCACAGAATCATCGACGGACGTGAGTCAGTTGGTTTCCTGGTTGCTGTGAAAGAAGCATTAGAAAATCCACTAGAATTATTAATGAATGGCGATGCTAAACGTGCTTTAGAATTGTAATCAGAATAATTTTCAATATAATTTAAAACCTGTTCATTCATTTGAGCAGGTTTTTTTTATTTAAATCAAACAATTAAAACCACTTTTTCTCATTAAAAAATAATCGATTGAAAAATTATTTAGAATAAATAAGAATAACTTGGATTATTAGCAACCAACTACTACATTTGCGCTATTAAAATCAATTCTAAATAAAAATGAACTTTAAATCTATACTTTCTATATTAAGTTTCTTCTTCATTTTGTGTGCCTCAAATACAATGTCAGCACAAGAAAAAGCAACTATAAAAGGACAAATAAGCCTATCAAATAATGAAGCTGCCGACAACGTTTCTGTAGTTCTAAAAGGAACTAAAATTGGAACTGTAACTGACAATCTGGGATTTTATGAAATAAAAAATATTACTCCGGGAAATTACACGATTCGAATTTCTGCTGTTGGTCATTCATCAAAAGAAGAAAATATTAATGTAAATGAAGGTGAAGTTTTAACAAAGAATTTTACTATTATCAATAATTCAGAGCAATTAGAAGAAATTTTTGTAAAAGGAAACGCTAATAAATATACAAAATCTGAAAGCAGCTATGTTTCTAAAATGTCTATTAAAAATCTTGAAAACTCTCAGGTTTATAGCGTAGTTACTAAAGATTTAATGAAAGATCAATTGGTAGTTAATCAAGACGAGGCTTTAAAAAACGTACCGGGTTTATACCAGCTTTGGTCTTCAACAGGTCGTGTTGGTGATGGTGGATCTTACTTTTCGATGCGAGGATTTGTAACTCAAAGTTTATTAAGAAACGGAATAGCCGGAAAAATTACAAATAACGTTGATGCTTCAAACTTAGAAAGATTAGAAAGTATTAAAGGCCCTTCGGCAACATTATTTGGCAGCTTATTGACTTCTTATGGAGGATTAATTAACAGAGTAACCAAAAAACCAACTGAACAATTTGGTGGAGAAATTTCATATCAATCGGGAAGTTATGGCTTAAACAGGTTAACTGCTGATGTAAACACTTCCTTAAATGATGACGATACTGCACTTTTGAGAATAAATGCAGCTTACAATAATGCAAATACTTTTCAGGATTACGGACACACAAGAAGCTATTTCTTTGCTCCTTCTTTCTCTTATAAAGTAAATGATAAATTAACAATATCAATTGATGCTGAATTATCTAATGTAGATGCTTCATCAATGCCATTAATATACATTCCTTTTGGAGCAACACCTGATCTTCTTGGTTTACATGATGCAAAAGACATCAAAATGAACTGGAAAAGATCATTTACTGGTGGTGAATTCATGATGAATACTAAAACGAGTAACATTTTTGCACAGGCAGATTATACAATGTCAGACAACTGGAAATCTCAAACTGTTTTAAGTACCAGTACAAACCAGTCAGAAGGGCCACAAACATGGTTTTATTTATTAGGAAATAACAAAATGTCCAGAAACGTATGGAATATTGACGGACGTGATAACATTTTGGAGTTTCAACAAAACTTCAACGGAGAATTTGATTTATTTGGAATGAAAAACAGAGCCTTGATTGGTGGTGATATATATCGTTTAGAAAGCAAAACAGGTTATGGATATTTGCCAACATTCTTCCTTTTTGACGAAGTAGATTATACTGCAGCAAATGCAAATTATTATGATTTTAATCCTAAAGCAGCAGAAGCACGTTTTGCTCAGGGAACGTCATACAAAGCAATTACAACTTTAACAACTTATAGTGCTTATGTAGCAGATGTTGTAAATGTAACCGATAAGTTAATTCTTTCTGCAGCTTTGCGTTTTGATCACTTCCAAAATGACGGAACTTTTGATCCGGCTGCTAATACACAAGCAGGAGATTATTCTCAAAATGCATTGTCTCCTAAATTTGGTTTAGTTTATCAAATTGTAAAAGACCAGGTTTCTATCTTTGGAAATTACCAAAACAGTTTCAAAAATGTGGGATACTTAATGACTACAGGAGGAACTATCGAAGCTTTTGATCCTGAAAAAGCAAATCAATTTGAGGCAGGGGTAAAACTAAACGCCTTTCAAAATAAATTAAGTGCAACTTTAAGCTATTACAACATCGAAGTAAAAGACATTGTAAGAACAGGGCCAGTTGCAAACACAAATGTTCAGGACGGAAATCAGACAAGTAAAGGTTTTGAAGCTGAGATTACTGCAAACCCTGTTTCAGGATTAAACTTCATTTTTGGTTATGCTTTCAATAATAGTAAATTAAATGAAGCAAACCCGGAAGTAAACGGACTACGTCCGGAAACTGCAGGTCCGGAAAACTTAATAAACTACTGGATCAGTTACAGTTTACAAACTAGTAAATTAAAAGGTTTAGGGTTTGGTTTCGGAGGAAATTTTGCTGATAAAACATACGCATTCAACAGAAATGTTACTGACACAGCAACAAACACAACGACAACTCAGACATTTACATTGCCATCATATGCGGTTGTAAATGCTGCTTTATATTATGATCAGCCTAAATACAGATTATCATTAAAAGTAAACAACTTAACAAACGAATTATATTTTAACGGATATACCACTATTAACGTTCAGTCGCCAAGAGTGTTCATGGGATCTGTTGCTTACAAATTCTAATATAGTATCAAAAAACACCTTTCTCATAAGAAAGGTGTTTTTCAAATTTATAAAATCATGATAACAATAGCCAGTCTTCTCGTTTTTATCTCCTTTTATATGTTTTATTACACTTCAAAGAGAGCAGTCCTTTCTTATGATTATGGTATTGAGAAATGGATGAATAATAATCCTAAGGAAACCAAAATTTCAGGATTAGTTTTACTTCTCTGTTCTTATTCGTTGTGGCTAATCAGTAAATCATTAGGATCAGGCACTTTGTTTTTCTTTATTCAGTTAATGACTATTGGAAGCCTGATTGTTATTTTATCACCTTTAAAGGTTTTAAACAGTAAAACTGTCGCTGTACTTTTTGTATTGGCCGGACTATTAGAATTTTATTACTATTAAATATGCCTGCAAATCCTAAATATCTGACGAAGTCAAAGTGGCAGCGTTTTCTCAAAATAACAGCTGCTATACTTGGTGGCTATTTTGTTTCTGTAACTTTTCATTTGGCCCTAGCTTCATGGCTGAACCGTGCTAATGTACTTATAACAATGGCTTATAGTGGGTTTATCCTTTGGGTTGTATTAATGGTTATTGCATTTCTTGCCAAAAGCGGCTGGAAAATCTGGGGAATTTATTTATTGCTTACCTTACTTTTTTGTGGTATTATCTATTTTGGTCAAACCGCTAACCCAATTATCAAATAATTCATGAATAACAGAAACTATAATATCTATTTTCATACGCATACTGTAAGTGGTATTGTTATTAGCGTTGTATTATTTGTCATTTTCTTTGCCGGGTCATTTTCTTTTTTCAGAGACGAGATCATCAATTGGGAACGCAGTGAATCTGTTATGCAAACCAAGGAAATTGAGCTTGACTATGATACTGCATTAAAAACGTTAGACAAAAAACATATTTTAGCAGGACGAAATATTTCGATTTCAAAAGCCAGTAACGAGAGACGTGTCAATGTTTATATGGAAGGAACCCAGGATACTTTGGCTCCCGCCAAACAAAAAGAGGGACAATTCTTTTATTTAGACACTAAAACTTTTAAAACCGAGACTTACGAAGAATCCTATTCGCTAGGTGAATTCCTGTACCGCCTTCACTTTTTAGCACAAGTACCTTATCCTGTTGGTTATTATCTTTCAGGTTTTATCGCATTGTTTTTCTTATTTGCGATCATAACCGGAGTATTACTGCATTGGAATAAAATTATTTCTAATTTTTACATTTTTCGCCCTAAAGAAAAACTAAAAACATTGTGGACAGATGCTCATACCGCTTTAGGAATGATTGGTCTGCCGTTTCAGTTTGTTTATGCTGTTACCGGAGCTTTCTTTATGATTAAACTGGTAATTGTTGCACCGGCTGTAATGGCTTTATACAAAGGAGATGACACCAAATTGTACGAAGATTTAGAATATAATGAACCTGCTTTTAAATTTGAAAATAAAAAAACAGCCAATCCTTTCAGTATAAATGAATTTGTAGCCAAAGCAAAAAGCAACTGGAAAAATTTTGAAATTACAAGCGTCGAAATTAAGAATTACGGCGATGCTAATATGCATATCCTGGTTGATGGAGAAATGCCATATGACCAAAAGTTTACTGCTGTTGGAAAAGTAATTTACAAAATTGCAGACGGCAAAATTATTGCAAAAAAAGATCCGATTACAGAAAACAAGTATTTGGATGTGGTAAAAAATGTTTTATACCGAATTCACTTTGGTGATTATGGTGGCTATGCTTTAAAAATCATCAGTTTTATATTGGGAATTATTACTTGCTTCGTTATAATTTCAGGAGTTATGATTTGGCTGGTAGCAAGGGATAAGAAAAACATGCCGGAAAAAAAACGCCGTTTTAATAATTCAGTTGCCCGTATTTATCTGGCCATTTCTTTGAGCATGTATCCTGTAACTGCTTTAGCATTTATTGGTACCAAAGTATTTCATCCTTTAGGACAGACTAATATTTACAGTCTTTACTTTATCACCTGGCTGGTATTAATCATATTCTTCCTTTTAAAGAGAGATATTAACTTCACCAATAAGTGGAGTTTAATTTCAGGAAGTATTTTAGGATTTTTAATCCCAATTGCAAATGGCATCTGTACAGGAAACTGGTTTTGGAAAACTTTTGCAGCAAATGAAGTTCAGATCTTTTTTGTCGATATTTTCTGGATTGTACTGGCTTCTATTACCTTGTATGTTTCATTTAAACTGAAAAAAGTAAAAAGTGAATAATTTTTCACACCATTATAGAAAAACCCGGACATACTCCGCGTTTTTTATTTTCCTTAGAAAAAATGAGACAAAAAAAAACCGCTCCAGATACGAAGCGGTTCTTTTTTATTTTTTGAAATTTTTAGTTTCTATTTGCTAAAGCATTTTTCTGTAAATTTTTAACTGAAGTAACTTTGCTGTTCTCATAAGAAACTTCACAAAGGTTTTTTTCATTAAAAAATACCCATTTTCCCGTTTTCAATCCGTCTGTGTATTCTCCCACGGCAACCTTATTTCCTTTTTCATCATACGATACCCAAACACCATCCAGTTTACCATCCTTAAAGAAGCCTTCCTGCTGAACATTACCATTTTCATAATAATATGTAGCTTTTACTTTATTTCCCACAGCTTCTAATTCTGGCTTTACCTCTTGTGCAACTAAAATTCCAGAGAACATCATTGCAACTAAAATCACACACTTTTTCATATCTTTAGGTTTTTAATGTTATCAAATCGTTATCAAATATAATTAAATGTTTACATTAAAAAAACTTTTACTTAACAATTTGGTAACATTGACTAAAAGCTTAACATTGGGAAATCCCTGAAAATAAAAAAACCAACGCTTAAGCATTGGTTTTACTGATATTTTAGAAAAAAATCAATTTTACGATAACGTTATAAATTTCGTAAATATTTTAGTTCAATAATGAATCTAACTGTGTTAAAAGTTCTGGAGATGAAGGTCTTGAAGCATTAGAATTGACAACTTTACCTTGTGGATCAATCAAAATAAATCGTGGAATAGAAATCACATTATAACTTATTGCAAAATCAGATTTCCATTCATTATCAGCCAAAAGCTGGATTCCTCCAAGTTGCTTATCGGTTACAAATTTTTGCCATTTATCATGGTCTTTTGGAGCATCAATTGAAACGCTCACAAATTCGATATTTTTTCCGTGATATTTTTCTTCTACTTTTTGAAGAAAAGGAATTTCAGCACGACATGGCCCGCACCAAGTTGCCCAAAGATCAATATAAACATATTTCCCTTTTAATTCTGATAATTTTGTTTTTCCTCCTTTATGGTTTTCAAATTCGAAATCTGGTGATGCTGTATTGTTCAATTTCGCTATTTTCATCACTTGGTCACGATGTTCTGTAATTTCAGTAATCGCTTGCTGTCCATTTTCAGTTTCAATTTTTACAAACTCAGAATCCAATTCCTTATTATTTAATCGGGCTGCATCAGCTGCTTTTTTGGCATCAATTAATTTATTAAAAGCTGCATCATCTAAATTTACAACACTATTATCATAAAGTTTCTCATCGGCCAGAATACGCTGTGCCAAAATATTGTTTTCTAAACTTCCTTTACCTTTATAAACTATTGATTCATCAAATTGTTTAGCATCCATCTTAAGCTTTATATCATAGCCATTTTTCAAAAACAATTCGGTTGATTCAACACCGTCATACATACGGCCTCTTCCTCCGTTCAATACTAAAGTATCTTTAAAAATACCTTTTGCATTAACATAAATCGTCTTAACAACTTTTCCGTCATTAATAATCTTGATAATATCGCTATTTCTATTTGCAATATCTGCTTCAAAAGTGACATATTTTTTAGATTGAGCACTGATATTCAAAGCACTAAAAAGGACTAAACCGGCAATAAAAAATTTCTTCATAGATAATAAGGTTTCTTTTTGGTGTATCAAATCTAAAGAAATTAGAATTGCAAATTTAACAATTAACAAAATATTTCAAATTTATATGCAGCAACTTAGCACTTTACTATATTATTTTATTTTTTGTGTTTACTTTTGCAGTCTAAAATTTAGATCATGTATAGAAGTCATAATTGTGGCGAATTAAACGCCTCAAATATAAATACCGAAGTTACGCTTGCGGGCTGGGTTCAAAAATCACGCGATAAAGGATTTATGAATTGGGTCGATCTGCGCGACCGTTACGGAATTACACAGCTTATTTTCGACGAGAGCCGTACCGATAAAACTGTTTTTGAACTGGCAAAAACTCTTGGTAGAGAATTTGTAATTCAGGTAAAAGGAACTGTTATTGAGCGTGAAGCGAAGAACAAAAATATTCCGACTGGTGAGATTGAAATTTTAGTTTCTGAATTGACGATTCTAAATGCAGCGCTTACGCCTCCATTTACAATTGAAGATGAAACTGACGGTGGTGAAGATATCAGAATGAAGTACCGTTATTTAGACATTAGAAGAAATCCTGTAAAAAACAGTTTGCTTTTCCGTCATAAAGTAGCGATGGAAGTTCGTAAATATTTATCTGATTTAGATTTCTGCGAAGTTGAAACTCCTTATTTAATCAAATCAACTCCCGAAGGAGCAAGAGACTTCGTTGTACCAAGCCGTATGAACGAAGGTCAGTTTTATGCATTGCCCCAGTCACCACAGACTTTCAAACAACTTTTGATGGTGGGTGGAATGGATAAATATTTCCAGATTGTAAAATGTTTCCGTGACGAAGATTTACGTGCAGACCGTCAGCCAGAGTTTACACAGATTGATTGTGAAATGGCATTTGTGGAGCAAGAAGACATTCTGAATGTTTTTGAAGGATTGACAAGACATTTATTAAAAGAAATTAAAGGTATAGAAGTAGATAAATTTCCAAGAATTACTTACGACTATGCCATGAAAACATATGGAAATGACAAACCTGACATTCGTTTCGGAATGGAATTTGGTGAACTGAACGAATTTGCACAACACAAAGATTTCCCGGTATTCAATGCTGCAGAATTAGTCGTTGGAATCGCCGTTCCCGGAGCAGGAAACTATACCCGTAAAGAAATTGATGGTTTAATTGACTGGGTAAAACGTCCTCAGGTTGGTGCATCCGGAATGGTGTACTCAAAATGCAATGATGACGGAACTTTTAAATCTTCTGTAGATAAGTTTTACGATCAGGATGATTTAGGGAACTGGGCAAAAGCAACAGGAGCAAAACCAGGCGATATGATCTTCGTACTTTCCGGTCCTGCAAACAAAACACGTGCGCAGCTTTCTGCACTTCGTATGGAATTAGCAACCCGTTTAGGATTGCGTAAACCGGAAGAATTTGCACCACTTTGGGTTGTAGATTTCCCATTATTAGAACTAGACGAAGAAAGTGGTCGTTACCACGCGATGCACCATCCTTTTACATCTCCAAAACCAGAAGACATGGCTTTGTTAGAAACTGAACCAGGAAAAGTTCGTGCAAATGCATATGATATGGTATTGAATGGAAATGAAATCGGTGGAGGATCAATTCGTATTCACGATAAAGCAACTCAGCAATTAATGTTTAAATATCTTGGATTTACCGAGGAAGAAGCAAAAGCACAATTTGGTTTCCTAATGGATGCATTTCAATTTGGAGCGCCTCCCCACGGTGGATTAGCTTTTGGATTAGACCGTTTAGTAGCTATTTTGGGCGGACAGGAAACGATTAGAGATTTTATTGCATTCCCTAAAAACAATTCAGGCCGTGATGTCATGATTGATGCTCCGGCTGCAATTGATGATGCACAATTACAAGAACTACATATTAAAGTTGATTTGGCATAAACCAATCAATTCTTACAGAAAAAAACGCAGCTAAATGTTTAGCTGCGTTTTTTTATAAATAAAGTCAAAAAGACCATAAATATTTCAACCTCAAAGTCATAAAGTTCCTACTTTTTGAACTATTTTTAATAATGGCCATTTAATAAGTCTTGTAACTTAAACGAACGCAATATAAACAGCAAAAACACTGGAAATCAATAATTTTTACAAAAAATTAACACCTTCTTGTCTTTTGTATGAATTTATATATTACATTTGCTTCATTATAAATTATTATTACAATTACAATGCGTACAGGTACAGTAAAATTTTTCAATGAATCTAAAGGTTATGGATTCATTACAGACGAAGAAACAGGAAAAGATATCTTCGTTCACGCTTCAGGAATTAACGCGGAAGAATTACGCGAAGGTGACCGTGTAAGCTATGAAGAAGAAGAAGGAAGAAAAGGGAAAGTTGCTGCTAAAGTAGCAGTAATCTAAGAAAAATATAGCAATTTATTTTTTTTGCCTCTGAATGGTTTTAAAAACGTTTCGATTTATTTCGAGACGTTTTTTTTTGCCCAAATCTTAAAAAAATACTAAAAAAGCACAAAGTTATTTATAATGAATAAAAATTAGACATAAACGTACTTTTCACACCTACTTATATCTTCATTTAGCTTGTGATTTACAGAGTTGGAAGTTATCTTTGTGGCTTATTTTTTAAGTAAAAACCCTAAGTTTATGCAATCCGATCAATACAGCTATCTTCCTATTTTAATGCAGCTTATTCTTGCTGTTGGTTTTGTAGTAGGAACAATCATTATTTCTGGAAAATTAGGTCCAAAAAGAACTTCTGAAGTTAAAGATAAAAACTTCGAGTGTGGTATCGAATCTGTTGGTAATGCACGTATTCCTTTTTCTGTAAAATATTTCCTGGTTGCAATCTTATTCGTTTTATTTGACGTAGAGGTAATTTTCCTTTATCCATGGGCGGTAAACTTTAAGGATCTTGGAATAGAAGGAATGTTAAAAATGATTATTTTCATGGCCTTGCTTTTAGTTGGTTTTTTCTACATCATCAAAAAGAAAGCATTAGAGTGGGAATAATATCGATTTTAAATTTTAGATTTCTGATTTTAGATTGATATCTTAAATTAAAATTTAAAATTTAAACTCAACTGAATAAATACTGATTTAAAAAATTGATTTTACTTTTTACGATTTCAAAAAAATCCAAAATCTAAAATCAGAAATCTAAAATAAAAATGAGCGATTCAAAAGTAAATATGGTTGCGCCACCGGAAGGAGTTGTAGGAGAAGGATTCTTCGCTACAAAACTAAATGATGTTGTTGGTTTGGCAAGAGCCAATTCATTGTGGCCACTACCTTTCGCAACTTCATGCTGTGGTATCGAATTTATGGCTACCATGGCTTCACATTACGATTTGGCACGATTTGGTTCTGAGCGTGTGAGTTTCTCTCCCCGCCAGGCAGATATGTTATTGGTAATGGGAACTATTTCTAAAAAAATGGCGCCTATTTTAAGACAGGTTTACGAACAAATGTCTGAACCACGATGGGTAATTGCTGTTGGGGCTTGTGCTTCATCTGGCGGTATCTTTGACACCTACTCTGTTCTACAAGGAATTGACAAAGTAATCCCTGTTGACGTTTACGTTCCCGGATGTCCTCCAAGACCAGAACAAATCGTAGATGGTGTTATGAGACTTCAGGATTTAGTAAAAAGCGAATCTGTAAGACGCAGAAGTTCTCCAGAATACCAAGAATTATTAGCATCATACAATATTTCATAAGATGGCTTTAGAAAATACCCAAATTCAAGATAAACTTATAGAAACATTCAATAATGATGTTTTTAACTTTCAGCAGGAAAGAGATATCTTTTCTTTAGAAGCTTCTGCAGATAAAATCACACCATTGATTTTGTTTCTTAAAAACGATCCGGAATTGCGATTTCATTTCTTAACTGATTTATGCGGCATTCATTATCCGGATAATGAAACTGAACGTCAATTTGCAATTGTTTATCATTTACACAACTGGTACGAAAACACACGTTTGAGAATCAAAGTATATATTAACGGTGAAAAACCGGAGATTAAAACTATTTCAAATATCTTCCCCAGCTCAAACTGGATGGAAAGAGAAACATACGATTTCTTTGGAGTTAACTTTATTGGACACCCACAATTGAAACGTATTTTGAATATGGATGAAATGCTTTCTTTCCCGATGAGAAAAGAGTTCCCAATGGAAGACAGCGGAAGAACTGATAAAGACGACAGATTCTTTGGAAGAACAACAACAAATTGCTAAAAATAAATAATTCAACATTATAAAATGTCAGAACTATTATTACCACCAGAGCATCGCTATGCTAAAATAATTAAGGAGAAACTAAACGAAGACGGAAGTGAACTTTCTGTACTGAATTTAGGTCCTACTCACCCGGCTACTCACGGTATTTTTCAGAATATCTTATTGATGGATGGTGAAAGAATACTTGAGGCTGAACCAACTATTGGTTACATCCACAGAGCATTCGAAAAAATTGCCGAAAATCGTCCTTTTTATCAAATCACACCGCTTACAGACCGTATGAACTATTGCTCCTCTCCTATTAATAATATGGGATGGTGGATGACTTTAGAAAAACTGTTAGGTATAGAAGTTCCGAAAAGAGCACAGTATTTAAGAGTTATCGTGATGGAGCTTGCCCGTATTACCGATCACTTAATCTGTAATTCGATTTTAGGAGTTGATACTGGTGCGTATACTGGTTTCCTGTACGTTTTTCAATTTAGAGAAAAAATATACGAAATCTACGAAGAAATTTGTGGTGCCCGTTTAACAACCAATATGGGAAGAATTGGTGGTTTTGAAAGAGACTGGACTCCAGCTGCTTTTGAGAAGCTAGATAAATTCCTTGAAGATTTTCCAGCTGCCTGGAAAGAATTCGAAAACCTGTTCGAAAGAAACAGAATTTTCCTTGACAGAACTGTAAACGTTGGAGCTATCTCTGCTGAACAGGCAATGGCTTACGGATTTACAGGTCCAAACTTACGTGCTGCCGGAGTTGATTACGATGTTCGTGTAGCTCAGCCTTATTCATCATACGAAGATTTCGATTTTATCGTTCCTGTTGGAAAATCAGGTGATACTTACGATCGTTTCTGTGTTCGTAATGCTGAAGTTTGGGAAAGCTTAAGCATCATTCGTCAGGCATTGGATAAAATGCCTGCAGGAAATGAATACCATGCAGAAGTTCCTGATTATTACCTTCCTCCAAAAGAAGATGTATATACTAATATGGAATCTCTAATCTATCACTTTAAGATTGTAATGGGAGAAGTTCCTGTACCGGTTGCAGAAATTTACCACCCCGTTGAAGGAGGAAATGGAGAATTAGGTTTTTATTTAGTTACAGACGGAAGCAGAACTCCATATAGATTACATTTCAGAAGACCTTGTTTTATTTACTACCAAGCATATCCTGATATGATCAAAGGAGCTTTATTATCTGATGCAATTGTTATTTTATCAAGTTTAAATGTAATTGCAGGAGAGTTAGACGCTTAAAAATTTAGATTTTAGATTGTAGAATTTAGATTAAAAAATTTGTGCCTTTGCGCCTTTGTGGCAAAAAAAGAATAAAAATGGAAAGAAAACATTACAAACAAGAAATAAATATGACTGAGGCATTGATCGCTCGTATCAATGAATTAATTAGTCATTATCCGGAAGGCAAACAAAAATCGGCTTTACTGCCTGTTTTGCACGAAGTGCAGGATGCGCATAACAACTGGCTTAGCACTGAATTGCAGGACAAAGTTGCCGAAATTCTTCAGATAAAACCAATTGAGGTTTATGAAGTGGTTACTTTTTATACCATGTTCAACCAAAAACCAATTGGAAAATACATGTTTGAGTTTTGCCAGACATCTTGTTGTTGTTTAAATGGTGCCGAAAATTTAATGGATTATACTTCTGAAAAATTAGGCATTAAAATGGGAGAAACAACCGCAGACGGAATGTTTACCATTGCCGGTGTAGAATGTTTAGGTGCCTGCGGATATGCTCCAATGATGCAGTTAGGTGATTTCTACAAAGAAAAATTGACAGAAGAAAAAATCGATCAGTTAATCGCTGATTGCAGAGATGATAAAATAATATTACACGATAAATAATATGTCACAAAAAATATTATTAGATAAAATCAATATTCCTGGAATTAAAACTTACGAAGTATATCGTCAAAATGGTGGTTATGCTTCTGTAGAAAAAGCTTTAAAAACACTTACTCCGGATGAAGTTACTGAAGAAGTAAAAAAATCAGGTCTTCGTGGTCGTGGTGGCGCGGGTTTCCCTGCCGGAATGAAATGGAGCTTTATTGATAAAAAATCAGGAAAACCAAGACACTTAGTTTGTAACGCAGACGAATCAGAACCGGGAACTTTTAAAGATCGTTATTTGATGGAATACATTCCTCACTTATTGATCGAAGGAATGATTACGTCAAGTTATGCATTGGGTGCAAACCTGTCTTATATCTACATTCGTGGAGAATATATGTGGGTTTACAAAATTTTAGAAAGAGCAATCGCCGAAGCTAAAGCTGCCGGTTGGTTAGGAAAAAATATATTAGGTTCAGGTTACGATCTTGAACTTCATGTTCACTGTGGAGCCGGAGCTTATATCTGTGGAGAAGAAACTGCACTTATTGAGTCTTTGGAAGGTAAAAGGGGAAATCCTCGTATCAAACCACCTTTCCCAGCGGTTTCAGGACTTTGGGCAAACCCAACAGTGGTTAACAATGTTGAAACTATTGCAACGGTGCCTTGGATTGTAAACAATTCCGGTGACGATTATGCAAAAATTGGAATTGGGCGTTCAACTGGAACTAAATTAATTTCTGCTTCAGGGCACATTAAAAATCCTGGGGTTTACGAAATTGAATTAGGTTTAAGTGTAGACGAATTCATGAATTCTGATGAATATTTAGGAGGAATGTCTTCAAGCCGCCCATTAAAAGCATTTGTACCTGGAGGTTCATCTGTGCCAATTTTACCAGCTGAATTGATTTTCAAAACAGCAAACGGTGAAGATCGTTTAATGACTTACGAATCTTTAAGTGATGGTGGTTTTGCTACCGGATCGATGTTAGGTTCCGGAGGATTTATTGTTTACAATGATACTGCTTGTGTGGTAAGAAACACCTGGAACTTTGCTCGTTTTTACCACCACGAATCTTGCGGACAATGTACACCTTGCCGCGAAGGAACTGGATGGTTGGAAAAAATCTTATGGAGAATTGAAAACGGTCAGGGCCGTGAAGAAGATATTGAATTATTGTGGAGCATTCAGAGTAAAATTGAAGGAAACACAATCTGTCCTCTAGGAGACGCCGCTTCCTGGCCAGTAGCAGCAGCGATACGTCACTTTAGAGATGAATTTGAATATCACGTTCGTTTCCCTGAAAAAATCAAAAACAGAGATCACTTTGTTGCTGAACCTTTTTCACAAGTAAAGCATTTAGTAGGCAGACAAACAGTTTAAAAAAATAGTTTAAAGTTTCAAGTTTTTTTTAGTTTCAAGTGAAAACGTGAAACGTGAAACCTGAAACTAAAAAAACAAAAATAAGAGATGAAAGTAACCATAGACGGTCAAAGTATAGACGTAGAGCCAGGAACAACGATCCTGCAGGCTGCACGTATGATTGGTGGAGATTTAGTACCGCCAGCCATGTGCTATTACTCAAAATTAAAAGGCAGCGGCGGAAAATGCCGTTGTTGTTTAGTTGAAGTTTCTAAAGGTAGTGAGGCTGACCCAAGACCAATGCCAAAATTAATGGCATCTTGTGTAACAGGATGTATGGACGGAATGGAAGTAAACAGTAAATCTTCTGACAGAGTAACGGAAGCTCGTAAATCTGTAACAGAATTTTTATTGATCAACCACCCGCTAGACTGTCCAATTTGTGATCAGGCTGGAGAATGTGATCTTCAAAACTTAAGTTTTGAGCACGGAAACCCAAAATCACGTTTTATTGAAGAAAAAAGAACATTTGAACCGGAAGATATTGGTCCAAATATTCAACTACATATGAACCGTTGTATTTTATGCCAAAGATGTGTGCAGGTTGCAGATCAATTGACAGACAACAGAGTTCACGGAGTATTAGATCGTGGTGACCACGCTAATATTTCAACCGGAATTTCTAAAGCAATCGACAACGAGTTTTCCGGAAACATGATTGACGTTTGTCCGGTTGGAGCCTTAACAGACAAAACTTTCCGTTTTAAATCAAGAGTCTGGTTTAATAAACCTTACAACGCACACAGAGAATGTACGACCCCAGGATGTTGTGGAAAAACAACTGTTTGGATGTTTGGTGGAGAAATTCAGCGTGTTACGGGTCGTAAAGACGAATATCATGAGGTTGAAGAATTTATCTGCAACAGCTGTCGTTTTGATCACAAAGACGTTAATGACTGGGTTATTGAAGGACCAAGAGAATTTGAAAAAGATTCTGTTATCAATCAAAATAACTACACTCAAAAATTAGAGAAAGTAGAAATCGCTACAGAAAAGAATATTCTTTTAGGTAGAGATGAAGATCGTAAAAAAATTAGTATGGCTGAAATTCCATTAAATACTAACAACAAAATTTCTTAATGATGGTAGATGGTGCGTTTATTATAGAAAAAAGTGTTGTTATCGTTGTAGTTTTTGCGGTAACCATGATTATGGCGATGTATTCTACCTGGGCAGAGCGTAAAGTCGCTGCTTTTTTACAAGACCGTGTTGGACCAAACCGTGCAGGTTGGGGTGGTTTATTACAACCTCTTGCCGATGGTATGAAATTATTTTCTAAAGAAGAATTTTTTCCAAATACACCAAACAGATTTTTGTTTGTTGTAGGGCCGGCAATTGCAATGAGTACAGCTTTGATGACAAGTGCTGTTATTCCTTGGGGAGACCGACTTCATGTTTTCGGACGTGATGTTATTCTTCAGGCAACAGATGTAAATATTGCTTTATTATATGTTTTTGGAGTTATTTCTGTTGGAGTTTATGGTATCATGATTGGTGGATGGGCTTCTAACAATAAATTCTCATTGATGGGAGCGGTACGTGCAGCTTCTCAAATGGTTTCTTATGAGGTTGCAATGGGATTGTCCATGATTGCTTTATTGATGATGACCGGAACTTTGAGTTTGAAAGAAATCTCAGAACAACAGTCAGGAATGAACTGGAATGTATTTTATCAGCCATTGTCTTTCCTGATTTTCTTAATTTGTGCTTTTGCTGAAACCAACAGAACTCCTTTTGACTTAGCAGAGTGTGAATCTGAGTTAATCGGTGGTTACCATACAGAATATTCATCAATGAAAATGGGATTCTATTTATTTGCTGAATATGCAAATATGTTTATCTCGGCTACAATTATAGCTGTTTTATTCTTTGGAGGATATAATTATCCCGGAATGCAGTGGATGGTAGAAAACGTAGGTGTAAATACCGCTAACGTTTTAGGTATGGCAGTATTATTTGCTAAAATATGTTTCTTTATCTTTTTCTACATGTGGGTTCGCTGGACGATTCCAAGATTTAGATATGACCAGTTGATGCATTTAGGATGGAAGATTTTAATTCCGCTTTCTATTGCAAATATTATTGTGACCGGGATTGTAATTTTAAGACACGATTTAGCTGTTTTCTTAGGGTTCTAAAAACCGGGTGCCTAGCCCTGACAGAAGCGGCATCCTTTATTTTTTCCTTTAAAAATAAAAGATACGCGGATACAGTCCCGATAGTTTTCGGGATTCAAATAAAAAATAAAATAGATTTTGAATTTGTTTAATCTCAAATTGAAAATCGTAAATCATAAGTTAAAAATGTCGATAGAAACTATATCATTATCGGGTAGAAAAAAAATGGTCTCTAACAAAGAGATGACTTTTTTGGAGCGTTTGTATCTTGTTGCGATTGTAAAAGGATTGTTTATAACGCTTAAACACCTTTTTAGAAAAAAAGTGACAATCCATTACCCAGAACAAGTACGTCAAATGAGTCCGGTTTATCGTGGACAGCATATGCTGAAACGTGACGAACAAGGTCGTGAAAACTGTACTGCCTGCGGATTATGTGCTTTGTCATGCCCTGCTGAAGCCATTACTATGAAAGCTGCGGAGCGTAAAGCAGATGAAAAACATTTGTACAGAGAAGAAAAATATGCTTCGATTTATGAAATCAATATGTTACGTTGTATTTTTTGTGGCCTGTGTGAAGAAGCATGTCCAAAAGATGCAATCTACCTTACGACTTCAAAAGTTTTAGTTCCTGCGAGCTATGAAAGAGAGGATTTTATCTTCGGAAAAGACAAATTAGTAATGCCTTTAGAAATGGCTATGAAAAATTCACAACTTAACAACGCTAACTAATGATACACATTCCTGATCTAGCAAACGCAACTCCTGTGGGAGTGATATTTTGTGTTTTAGCGTTTATTACGGTAATTACTGCCTTCCTTACTATTTTTAGCAGAAATCCAATTCATAGTGCTATTTATTTAGTGATTTGTTTCTTTTCGATTGCAGGTCATTATCTATTACTGAATTCCCAATTTTTGGCGATTGTTCATATTATTGTCTATTCGGGTGCTATTATGATTTTATTTCTCTTCACGATTATGTTAATGAATCTGAATGAACAGCGTGATGTTCACAGACCAAGGATTACACGTTTGGGGGCTATTGTTTCTTTTTGTTTAATCGTAATCGTTTTGATTGCAATCTTTATCAATTCTAAACCTATTGTTGGTGCATACGATTCGACAGGAGAAGATTTTCAATCTATAAAAGTGCTGGGTAAAATATTATTAAACGAATATATGGTACCTTTTGAATTTGCTTCGGTCTTGCTTTTAGTAGCGATGATTGGAACTGTATTATTGTCTAAAAAAGAAAAATTAAATAAATAATGGGTAATATATTAAATCAAATAGGTATCGAAAACTACATCTTTTTGAGTGTTGTACTTTTCTGTATTGGTGTTTTTGGTGTATTGTACAGACGAAATGCTATTATTGTTTTTATGTCTATCGAAATCATGCTGAATGCTGTTAACCTTTTATTTGTAGCTTTTTCTACTTATCATCAGGATGCTCAGGGGCAGGTTTTTGTTTTCTTTTCGATGGCAGTTGCTGCTGCGGAAGTAGCAGTAGGATTGGCTATTTTAGTTTCGATCTTTAGAAATTTAGGTTCGATTAGTATCGATAATTTAAAAAATTTAAAAGGATAAATGGAAATGAATACCAATTTAGCTTTAGTCTTAGTATTAGCTCCTTTTTTAGGATTTTTAATCAATGTTTTCTTTGGGAAAAGCTTAGGCAAAACAGTTTCGGGAATTATCGGAACTGTTGCTGTTGTAGTTTCATTTGCTGCTACACTTTTCTTCTTTAATGAGATTACTTCAACTGAAAAAGCCATTCAGATAACTTTATTTGACTGGATTCAGATTAGTAATCTAAATATTAATCTTGGATTTTTATTAGATCAGTTATCTGTTCTTTGGTTGTTATTTGTAACCGGGATTGGATCTTTGATTCACTTATACTCTATCAGTTACATGCATGATGATGAAAATATGCACAAGTTTTTCTCGTATCTGAACTTGTTTGTATTTTTTATGATTACCCTTGTAATAGGAAGTAACTTATTAGTTTTATTTATTGGTTGGGAAGGTGTTGGACTTTGTTCCTACTTATTAATTGGATTTTGGTATAAAAACCAGGATTACAATGATGCAGCGAAAAAAGCCTTTATCATGAACAGAATTGGGGATTTAGGTCTTTTAATTGGAATGTTCATCATTGGTTCTATGTTCTCTACTTTAGATTATGCAACTTTAAAAACTGCAATTGCCGGAGCATCCAGCTTAAATATCCCGTTGCTTTCTGTATCGGCTTTATGTTTATTTATTGGAGCTTGTGGTAAATCTGCTCAGATTCCGTTATACACCTGGCTACCAGATGCGATGGCCGGACCAACTCCGGTTTCTGCGTTAATTCACGCTGCGACAATGGTTACAGCTGGTATTTTTATGGTAACCAGATTAAATTTTGTATTTGATTTGGCTCCAAATGTTCAGATTATCATTGCCATTATCGGAGGTGTGACTTCATTAGTTGCTGCTACGATTGGTTTAGTACAAACTGACATCAAAAAAGTATTGGCTTACTCTACTGTTTCTCAATTAGGCTTGATGTTTTTAGCCTTAGGATTTGGTGCTTATGAAGTTGCCGTTTTTCACGTAATCACACATGCTTTCTTTAAAGCTTGTTTATTCTTAGGTTCAGGTTCTGTTATTCACGGTTTGCACGGTGAGCAGGATATGCGTAAAATGGGTGGTTTGCGTAAAGCAATGCCAATTACATTCTGGACAATGTTGATTTCTTCATTAGCTATTTCCGGAGTTCCGTTCTTTTCAGGTTTCTTCTCCAAAGACGAAATTTTATTAACGGCTTTCCATCATAATATTCCTTTATATGTTGTTGGATCTGTAGCTTCTATCATGACTGCTTTTTATATGTTCAGGCTGATGTTCTTAACTTTCTTCAAAGACTTTAGAGGAACTGAAGAACAAAAACATCATTTACATGAAAGCGATGGTTTAATTACTTTCCCTTTAATGATTTTAGCACTTTTAGCAACGTTTGGAGGATTAATCAGCTTACCTGGAAACAGTTGGCTAAATGAATATCTGGCTCCGCTTTTCACGAAAGTGGCAGGAGAAGAACATCATTTAGGTGCAACAGAATACACTTTAATGGGTGTTGCTGTTTTAGGCGGTTTACTTGGAATTTTAATCGCTTATGTCAAATACTTTAAACAAGATAATATTCCTGAAGCTGACGAAAACATTACTGGTATAACAAAAGTTCTATATAACAAATATTATGTAGATGAATCTTACGATGCATTGTTTGTACGAACTATAAATGCATTGTCAAGATTCTTTAGGGATTATATCGAAACTGGCTTATCTGCCGCCGTTTTCGGATTAGGTAAAATAACGAATGAATTAGCTTTTCAAGGTAAAAAACTACAAAATGGAAGTATCGGATTATATCTTTTTGCTTTCGTTATAGGCCTTTGCGCAATTGTTTCTTATATATTTTTAGCTCAATAATTTTATAACTATGAACGTTTCTCTTATATTAATTATTCTTTTAGTTGGTGCCTTTATCACCTATTTTGCTGGTGACAAACTCGCTTCAAAAGTAGCTTTGTTCTTTAGTTTGGCAGCTTTAGGCTGTTCGGTTGTATTGTTGAATCATTTTAATGCTGGCGAAAATATCCGCCTTATTAATGCATGGATCACACAGCCTAAAATTTCATTTGCGCTAAATGCTGACGGGTTAGCTCTTGCAATGCTTTTATTGACAACAGCTTTAACTCCAATTATTATATTTTCTTCTTTCGGGAACGAATATAAAAATTCAAAAGCTTTTTATGCTTTAATTCTATTTATGGCTTTTGCAATGACTGGAACTTTCCTGGCTGCAGATGGTCTTTTATATTATATTTTTTGGGAGTTAGCACTTATTCCAATTTATTTTATTGCCCTTATCTGGGGTAATGGAGATGCTGAAGAACGTAGAAAAGCAGTGGTTAAATTCTTTATCTACACACTTGCAGGTTCGTTATTCATGTTAACTGCTTTTATCTATTTATACCAAAAAGCAGGTTCTTTCCTAATTGAAGATCTGTATAAAGTAGAATTATCTTCTTGTGAACAATTTTGGATTTTCCTTGCTTTCTTCCTTGCTTATGCGATCAAAATTCCAATTATTCCTTTCCATACCTGGCAGGCAAATGTATACCAAAAAGCACCAACTGTTGGAACGATGCTTTTATCTGGTATCATGTTAAAAATGGGACTTTACAGCGTGATCCGTTGGCAATTGCCAATTGCTCCTCTTGCTGCAAAAGAATATATGAACATTTTTATTGCGTTGGGAATTGCCGGAGTTATTTATGGTTCTGTCGTGGCTTTGAGACAAAAAGATTTAAAGAAATTATTAGCTTATTCTTCTTTGGCTCACGTTGGTTTAATTGCTGCAGGATCTTATACCTTAACACTTGATGGTTTACGTGGTGCTGTTTTACAAATGATTGCTCACGGTTTCGTAGTTGTTGGATTATTTTATGCTGCTGAAATTATTTACAGAAGATTTGAAACAAGAGAAATTTCTCAATTAGGCGGAATTCGTATTCAATCACCTAAATTTACTTCAATGTTTTTAATTTTGGTTTTGGCTTCTGTTGCATTACCAAGTACTTTTAACTTTGTTGGAGAATTTACAGTATTATACAGCCTTTCGCAAATTAATGTGTGGTTTGCCGTTTTAGGAGGAACAACTATTATTTTGGGCGCTTATTATATGCTTAAGATGTTTCAAAATGTAATGTTAGGAGATGCAAATTCAAAAACTTTTGCAGATGTTTCTGTAAATGAAGGAATTTCATTAGTACTGATTATCGCTGTTTTAATTTTCTTTGGATTTTATCCAAAACCAATTACAGACTTAATTACGCCAAGTTTAGAAAATATTTTAAACGTCATCAATAAAAATTAATATTTTAAATAAAAAATTAGGGTATCGTAGTTTTGGATTTCCTAAATCAAAAAAGCAAAAATGAATACATTAATAGCAATTACAGGATTGGGTATTTTCTGCCTATTATTTGAAATTCTTAATTTCAGGAAAGCCATTGTTCCTTTTTCCATTATTGGACTTCTGGCTGTTTTGGCACTTAATTTTTCAGAATTCGGAGCGGCAGAAAGTTATTACAATAACATGATCAGAGTGAGTAAATTCTCTACTGTATTTTCATCATTATTTATAGTTATAACTATCTTCCTTATCGCATTAAGCCATAATTTCTATGAGAAACACCAAACCAAAATCTCTGACTTTATTGCCATAAAAATCTTTTTATTGGCAGGAGGCGTTGCGATGGTTTCTTTTGGAAATTTAGCTATGTTTTTCTTAGGAATTGAAATTCTGTCAATCTCATTATATGTACTTGCAGCAAGTGAACGTCTGAACTTAAAAAGCAATGAAGCCGGTATGAAATACTTTTTGATGGGTTCTTTTGCATCAGGAATTATCTTGTTTGGAATTTGCTTAATCTACGGAGCAATGGGCAGTTTTGATGTTGTTGAAATAAGTGAAAGTTCTCTTTCAGCTGAATTACCAATCTGGTTTCCAATCGGAATGGTTTTGATGGTTATCGGAATGTTGTTTAAAGTAGCAGCAGTACCATTTCATTTTTGGGCACCGGATGTTTATGAAGGTTCTCCTGCATTAACAACTGCGTTAATGAGTACTTTGGCAAAAGTAATTGCTATTGCAACACTTTATAAATTAGTTGCCGAACTAAATTTGATTCCATCTCTAGACAATCAGGGTCTTTTGAGTACTTTTGAAAATATTGTTGTCATCATTTCTATAGCCTCTATGACTGTTGGAAACATTATGGCACTGCGTCAGGTAAATGTAAAACGTATGCTGGCATTTTCAGGAATCTCTCATGCAGGTTTTATGCTGATGACTCTGCTTACCATTTCAACGTCTGCAGGAGTGCTATTATACTATTCTGCTGCTTATGCGTTAGCTGGAATTGCTGCTTTTAGCGTTATCTTATATGTTTGTAAAAATCAGGAAAATGAAGATATTACTAACTTTCACGGGTTAGGAAAAACAAATCCTTTGTTGGCTGCAATCCTTACAGGTTCATTATTATCTATGGCCGGTATTCCGATTTTTTCAGGATTCTTTGCTAAATTATTCTTGTTCAACCAGACTATTCAGG
Organism: Flavobacterium sp. HTF; assembly: GCF_003105115.1. Lineage (GTDB taxonomy): Bacteria > Bacteroidota > Bacteroidia > Flavobacteriales > Flavobacteriaceae > Flavobacterium. The sequence continues at coordinate 27,348 of NZ_QETH01000011.1, forward strand.
CAGGTTATATTGCTTTAGTAATTGTTGCTGTTTTAAACTCTATTATTAGTGTTGGATATTACTTCAAATTAATTTTGGCTATGTACTCTAAAGAACCGAACGAAGAGCGCACAGGAAAACCTTTTCTTATTTATGCTACTGCAGTAATTTCGATTGGTTTAAACATTGCTTTAGGTTTATTTCCATCTTTAGTTTTAGATTTATTGAAATAGAATTTCCATCTATATAAATACAAATCCATCAAGAATTTCTTTTGATGGATTTTTTATTTTAAGGCTGTTTTACAAGCAAAAAAAATCATGTTAAAAATTTAACCTAAACTGCCTGACTTCAAAAAAACTCCATATATTTGACATCAATTAAATGTATTAAAAATATGAGTTTCAATTCAAAAAATCCATTTTTAAGCGACAAGCGTTTTTCATCAAATGCTGTTTCAAGAGCTGAGGAAGTGCACGAAGCAAAGATTATTGACTACAATCAGGAAATGACTTTATCTGGTACTATCAATAAAACAGCTATTTTATTTTTAATTCTTTGTGGAGCAGCCATGGTAACATGGTGGATGGCTTTTAACGGAATTAATATAATGTTGCCTGCAATTGGCGGTGCTGTTATAGGACTTATTTTAGTTGTAATTTCTGCATTTAAACCACAAGCTTCCCCATATTTGGCTCCAGGTTATGCCTTATTTGAGGGCTTATTTATTGGAGGTATTTCTGCAATCTTCGAAGCCATGTATCCGGGTATAGTAATTAATGCCGTTGGAGCAACTCTGGTTACCTTCTTAGTTTGCTTAGGTTTGTATAAATTTAAAATTGTAAAAGTTACTGAAACATTCAAATCAGTTGTAGTGGCAGCGACATTAGCAATTGCAACTTATTACCTAATCTCGTGGTTGGTATCAATGTTTACAAGCTTTACTCCTGTTCATTATGGAAATTCTATGATGAGTATCGGAATTAGTGTATTTGTTATTGTTATAGCAGCTTTAAACTTATTCTTAGATTTCGATCAAATCGAAAAAGGGGTTCAACAAAGAGTTCCTAAATATATGGAATGGTATGGAGCAATGGGACTGATAATTACGTTAGTATGGTTGTACATTGAATTCCTTAGATTGTTATCTAAATTATCGAAAAAATAATTTTTCCTAAACATAAAAAAAAGCCCTTTTGAGATTTCAAAAAGGCTTTTTTTATTCTTTCATGTTACACAAAATCGAAATATACAACTCTGTATTTCACAAAATAAAAGTACTACTTAGCTTTCTTTTATTTAAAATTTCCTGGATTTTCTTTCGCCTTTTCTAAGTTTTTTTCATGTTTATAAAAAACTTTTTCACTATTATTAATTCAAATTATTGATTAAACTTAAAGTCGATATTTTTTATTTGTAATCTTAAACTTACTTTTTATTGATTGTGCTTAATTTTTTTTAAGCATCTCATTTTTTAAATATAAACTTCGCAATTCGATTTTATAAAACTTAAAATCTTAGGAAAAATACCACTTCGCATCAATAACCATGATTATGTAATAAATTGCATTTAGTGCAATTTATTACATAATTAATATTTTAACAGCAATTTTTACATGCTATTTATTTTTTTAATACTATAAAATTACATTATTCCAAAATTATGTATATTTTTGTGTAATCGATTACAATTTATAACAAAATTGAGTTGATTGCAAAAAACCACAAAAAACTACTTTTAATTTTACTAACTTAAACAAACCACTATGAAAAAAAACTTACTTTTTCTGGCTGTATTTATGATGACAGTTCAGACATGGGCACAGCAAGTTCAGATCAATGAATCATCAGGATGGCTGGAATCTGCTTTTGTGAAATGGCAGCCTGTAAGTAATGCTCAAAGCTATAATGTATATTACACAGGCGAAGGCATTACCGATAGAAAAATAGATGATCAGCTTATAAGAAGTTATGGATCATATTACCGTGCAGATATACCGGGTCTAAAAGCCGGATCATACACGATTAAAGTAAAACCAGTTGTCTCAGGTACTGAAGGAACAGGAAGTACAACAGGCAATCTCACCGTTTTGGCACAAGACAGAAATGGATTTGCATTTGACGGAGGAAGAGTCCCTGGAGGATATAAAGCAGACGGAACACCTAAAGACAACGCTGTAATTCTGTATATAACTCCCAATACAAAAAATACTATCTCGGTAAACATCACGGGAGCAAGTTCTAATCCTTGTATTGGTCTTCAAAATATTTTGTACGCAATTAAAAAGGGACAGGATACCCGTCCTTTTATTATCCGTTTGATTGGAAACATTACAGATATGACAGTAATGGAAGGTGGCGATATTGTAATAGAAAATGCCAATAACGCAAATAGCTATGTAACTTTTGAAGGTATTGGAAATGATGCTGTAGCGAATGGTTGGGGCGTACGCCTTAAATCGGCATCAAATATTGAAGTTAGCAATCTTGGTTTTATGAACTGTAACAGTACAGCAGGAGATAATGTGGGAATGCAACAGAATAATGATCACGTTTGGGTTCATAATTGCGATTTATTCTACGGAAATGCCGGAAGTGATGCAGACCAGATAAAAGGAGATGGTGCGTTAGACAATAAAACATCAACTTATATTACATTGTCTTATAATCACTTTTGGGACAACGGGAAAGCAAGTCTTTTAGGATTGAGCGAAGGGACAACTTCGGGATTGTATATCACATACCATCATAATTGGTTCGATCACTCTGATTCACGCCATCCTCGTGTCAGATACTATTCTGCTCACATTTATAACAATTATTTTGATGGTGTTTCCAAATATGGCTCCGGTTCAACTTTGGGTTCTTCTTTATTTGTTGAAGGAAATTATTTCCGTAATAGTAAACATCCAATGTTAACTTCCCTTCAGGGAACTGATATTTGGGACGAAACAAATCAGGTAAATAACGCCGGAACTATGGGAACCTTCTCTGGTGAAGCAGGAGGTTCTATAAAAGCCTTCAATAATACATTTGATGCTGACAACGCTACTAACAATATGCGTTTTGTAGCTTATGGAGATACAAATCCATTATATAATATTTCAGGAAAAATTAGCTCAACTACAGATTTTGATGCTTATGTCGCAAGCTCACGAGGTGAAGTAGTGAGCAGTAATGTTAAATCTAAATCAGGTGCCAATACTTATAATAATTTTGATACTAATGCAGCACTATATGTGAAAAATTTAGTACCCGAACAACCAGCTGTAGCCAAAACGAAAACGATACAATATTCAGGTCGTATATCAGGTGGCGATCTGAAATGGACATTTAATAATGCAACTGATGATACCTCTTCTCTTGTAATTACAGCGCTAAAAACTGCACTTACTAACTATACAGGTACATTGGTCTCTGTACAAGGTGAAGGAAACCCTCCAGCCGGAAATCAAACCTTAACCTCAACCTCTAATAATAATCAAACCGTTGCAAATGGTACAGCTATTGAATCTATCATTTTTACCTGGGGAGGAGATGCAAGTGATGCGACTGTAACCGGATTACCGGCATCCGGGCTTAGTTTTACAAAAAATACTACTGCCAAAACCATCACAATAACAGGAACTCCGACTGCAACTGTCTCTTATTCTATAGTGACAACCGGAGCTTCAGGTTCACCGGCAACAGGTTCAGGAATAATAACTGTGAATGCTGCAGGGACACAAACCCTTACATCAACATCAAATAATAACCAAACAGTTACAAGTGGCACAGCAATTGCTTCGATAGTTTTCACCTGGGGAGGAAATGCAACTGATGCAACCGTAACAGGATTACCGGCATCGGGTATTAGTTTTGTAAAAGATACTACATCAAAAACCATCACAATAACCGGAACTCCAACTGCAACTGTATCTTATTCTGTAGCAACAACCGGTACCTCTGGATCACCTGCAACCGGATCTGGAACAATAACAGTAATCACAGGTGGGACAGGTGGGACAGGTGGAAGTGAAATTCATAATTTTACAACATCCGGAAAAGCTAGTTCTTTTTACAACATAACAGGAAATCTGTCTACAACAAAAGGAACTGTAACTTATAATGGTTTAACACTTACACAATGTCTGAAAATAGAATCATCTACCAGTATAACCTTTACAACAACCCAGGCAAGCACCCTGACTCTTGTGTTTGTTGAAAGTGCAGGAACAATAAAAGTAGACAATGTTGATAAAGTCGCTTCGGGAGGAATTGTAACCGTTTCATTGGCAGCAGGAAATCACACTATTTCCAAAAAAGACACATCAAACTTATTCTACATGAGTACAGTTTACAGCGGAGGAACATTGCGTATATCTCAAAATAAAGAAAAACAAAGTGAAACTCTAAAAACGGTATTGTATCCTAATCCGGTTTCAGAAACTTTGTATGTATCTAACCAAAACGTAGAAAAAATAGAAATTTACAATATCTCTGCCGTTTTAGTAAAAAGCTCTGAAAATAGTGAAGCAATAGATATGAGCACTTTACTTCCCGGAACCTATTTTGTTAAGCTTTATACACCACAAGAAGTATTAAATCAAACCATCATTAAAAAATAACATTTTATCTTATCTAAAAAAGAAAGGCTTCCAAATTTGGAAGCCTTTTATTATTGTCGAAAATAATTTTACAAATCAAATTTTATTCCCTGTGCTAAAGGCAGACTCGTTGTATAATTAATTGTGTTGGTCTGACGTCTCATGTAAATCTTCCAGGCATCAGAGCCAGATTCACGGCCACCACCTGTTTCTTTTTCTCCTCCGAAGGCACCTCCGATTTCAGCTCCTGAAGTTCCGATATTTACGTTTGCGATTCCACAATCTGATCCTGTTACAGAAAGGAATCTTTCTGCTTCACGCAAATTATTTGTCATAATTGCAGATGATAATCCCTGAGCAACACCATTTTGAAAATCAATTGCATTCTCTACTTCTCCGGAATATTTAATTAAATATAAAACCGGAGCAAAAGTTTCGTGTTGTACAATTTCAAATGAATTTTTAGCTTCGGCAATGGCAGGTTTTACATAACATCCGCTTTCGTAACCTTCTCCGGAAAGAACTCCGCCCGGAACCAGGATATTACCTCCTTCAGCCACAACTTTATTTAAAGCAGCTCCGTACATTTCTACTGCATGTGTATCAATAAGCGGTCCGACATGGTTGTTTTCGTCAAGCGGATTTCCTATTCGCAATTGTTTGTAAGCTGCTACTAAGGCATCTTTTACTTTATCATAAATACTTTCGTGAATAATCAAACGACGTGTTGATGTACAACGCTGTCCTGCAGTACCTACAGCTCCAAAAACAGCACCAATAACGGTCATTTTTATATCAGCATCCGGAGTAACAATGATGGCGTTATTTCCTCCTAACTCAAGCAATGATTTTCCTAAGCGGCCGGCAACTGCCTGTGCTACAATTTTTCCCATGCGGGTTGAACCGGTAGCAGAAACTAAAGGAATCCTTGTATCTGCAGTCATTAACTCTCCTATTTTGTAATCGCCATTTATCAGACATGAAATTCCTTCCGGTAAATTATTTTCTTTGATAACCTGTGCAATAATATTTTGGCATGCTATACCACAAAGGGGTGTTTTTTCTGAAGGTTTCCAAACGCAAACATCTCCTGAAATCCAGGCGAGAGCAGTATTCCATGACCAGACAGCAACCGGAAAGTTAAATGCAGAAATAATCCCTACAACTCCCAATGAATGATACTGTTCATACATACGATGGCCCGGTCTTTCTGAATGCATTGTCAATCCGTGTAATTGGCGGGATAAACCCACTGCAAAGTCGCAGATATCTATCATTTCCTGAACTTCACCATATCCTTCCTGCAACGATTTTCCCATTTCATAAGAAACCAATTTACCAAGAGCTTCTTTATTCTGACGTAGTTTTTCTCCAAACTGGCGAACAATTTCTCCACGTTGCGGAGCCGGAATCAATCTGAACGTTTTAAAAGCTTCTGTCGCTGACTGCATTACTCTTTCGTAATCCTGAGGTGTTGACATTTTTACCGAAGCAATTAATTTTCCGTCAACCGGAGAATAACTTTCCAGGATTTCTCCTGACGAAAAGTTCTGTATACCTGTTGAAGTTCCTTCATTTATCGATTTGATGCCCAATTTTTCCAGAGCCTCATTCATTCCAAATTGCGATGCTATTGTTGTCATTGTAACTTTTTTAGTTAAAATTGTTATATTTTTATGTAAAGATATTATTTCGAACGGAATATCAATTCAATTTGAATTGTTAAAATGAGAGTAAATTTAAGGTTAATTAAAATCAATTGCAGGAATAATGAGCAATTTATTCCCTTTAATTCCTGAAATTTGCAGCATTAAATTTATTTTTATTATGAGTATTTTCAATAGAGTTTTGATTTGTCTGATCTTAATTTCAACAGCTGCTTTTTCTCAAAAACAACAAAAATCATCTTTTCAGGTAGTTCCTTTAGGAGTAAAAGGTGGTATTGACGAAAAAAATCTTTCAGCTTATTTATTAGCCCCTTCAGACACAAAAGATTTTATTTGCCTGGATGCGGGAACAGTAAACGCCGGAATCGAAAAAGCAATTGAAAAGAAAGTTTTCAAAGTTTCTACAAGTGAGGTGTTACGAAAATATATAAAAGGATATCTGATATCGCATGCGCATCTGGATCATGTTTCAGGATTGATCATTAATTCCCCAGCTGATTCTTCCAAAACCGTTTATGCTACAAATAAATGTATGGAAATGATGGAAAATCATTATTTTAATGATCAGACCTGGGCAAATTTTGGAGATAAGGGTGCTGGTTTTCCATTAAAAAAATATCATTTTCAAACCTTAAATCCAACGGAAGAAACTGCTGTTTCAAATACAAAAATGACGGTAAAGGCTTTTCCTTTAAGTCATGTTAATCCTTTTGAAAGTACTGCTTTTTTAATTAAAAATGGCGAGTCGTACGCATTGTATTTAGGTGATACCGGTCCTGACTCTGTTGAAAAAAGTGATAAATTAAAAGCTTTATGGACAGCAGTTGCGCCTTTGGTTCAAAACAAACAACTAAAAGGTATTTTTATTGAAGTTTCTTTTCCAAATGAGCAGCCCGATCAGTTTTTATTTGGTCATTTAACTCCGAATTATTTGATGAAAGAACTTCACATTCTGGAAGATTTAGCCGGAAAAGATTCCCTGAAAAACTTTAAAATTATTATTACTCATTTAAAACCACCTGCAAAGAATATTGCCAAAATTAAAGAGCAGTTAAAAAATCAAAATGATTTGGGTGTAAAGATTATTTATCCTGAACAAGGGAAAAGATTTGAGTTGTAAGATAATAAATTTGTAGGTTATTTTTTATAATTTGGCCAGCCAATTAAATCATATAATGAATATTGTTTGGTCTAAAAAAGCAAATTATAGCTTTTATAAAATTCGAAATTATCTTGAAGAATTTTGGAATCCGTTGATTGCTCAAAAATTCATCAACGACGTTTTACACATCATTATTTTATTAGAAAAAAATCCTATGCTGGGAAAATATAACCCAAATTTAAAGTGCAGGGAAATACTAATTTCTAAGCAAATCAGATTATATTATGATGTAAGTGAGGAATATATCGAATTAATTACATTTTACAATAGTCGTCAGAAACCTATAAATCTACTCGATTTATAAAATCATATAAGATTTTTACTTTTTAATTCAGCCAGCATCTCTTCATGAGTAATATAGTCTCCATTTTTTAAATCCAGTTTACCCTGTTCGATATCTGCTTTCAATTCTAATATAAAGTTTTCTTCTGGAGAAATTATTCTGGCAATAGAAAGCATTTCGTCCGGTGTAAATGTTTGAGTTTTTAATTTACGATAAAATGTTGGACTGGGTATACCTATTTTTTCAATAATATAATTCTTTTTAAAAGGAGATTTACTCATTAATTCCTCAATATCAGTCACTATATTTTTATATGCAATTATTTCCTGTATCATAATTGATGTATTTATATCTCATATATGATACAAAAATACATCAAAACTATAATATAATTGTTATGGTTTAAATTATTTCTTAGCCGTAAACCTTGGATCTGTTTCCATTACAGTTCCGCATTTATCACAGGTTCTTAATTCTTCTGAATTATAGAAATGTTCAAAATGTGGAAGAAAATCTTTTTCGATATTATGCAATTCAAAAAACACTTCATACAGTTTGTGGTTGCAATTATCACAATGCCAAAGCAAACCATCTGTGTAGCCTTTCCCTGCGCGTTTACGCTCGATTACCAGACCAATTGAACCTTCTGAACGAACCGGGGAATGTGGAATTTTTGCCGGATGCAGGTACATATCACCCGCATTTAAGATCATTTCCTTACGCTCACCATCTTCCTGAATTACAACTTTTATACTGCCTTCTAATTGATAAAACAGCTCTTCTGTTTCGTTGTAATGATAATCTTTACGGGCATTTGGTCCCGCAACAATCATAACTATATAATCGCCGGAATCTACATACAGATTTTTGTTCCCGACTGGTGGTTTCAGTAATTGACGATTTTCCTCAATCCATTTTGTGAGGTTGAAAGGTTTTGCTATTGCCATTTTTTAGCTGCTAAGTTTCTATGAAGCTAAGTTAAGGAAAAGTTTCCAGTCTTTGCTTTAGTTTTAAGTCACAGTCGTAGTTTTCCACCGTCCTTAAAAAGCTTCTTTAATCAGATAAATATAAACCGGAAAATGATCGCTGTAACCCACTTCTGTTAATGTATGTCGTAACGGATATCCTTTGTATTTTCCTGAATTCTGAATAAGATAGAGTTTATTAAATATGCCGGCTTTCCAGAAATTAAAAGAAGAAAAATCAGGTTTTATCAGAGATTCGGTAACCATAATCTGGTCAAAAATATCCCAGGAATCCCTAAAGGCCAGTGTTCCCTGTCCTCTATTGAACATTTCTTCAAAAGGATTAAAAATTCCAAATTCAGGAACTTCTGTTTTTTTTGCCTTTGCTCCTAAAGCTACTTTTACACTTTTATTATAAGGACCGTCGTTTAAATCGCCCATCGTAATCACTTTTGCACTTGGGTTTATTTTCTGGAGCGAATCAATAATTTTTCTGTTTAAAGCTCCGGCTGCTTCTCGATATTTACCCGAAGCTTTTTCTCCTCCGGATCTGGACGGCCAGTGGTTGACGATAATATTTATTTCTTCTCCGTCTAAAAATCCTGTGATTAAAAGCTGGTCTCTTGTAAAAACACGATTATTTAGAATTGCCGGTTCTGCATCTTCCTCCGTTTCTTCCTTTGAAATTGTTTTATTTTTATAAATTATTAATGGAATGTTGGAGAATGATACCGGCTTGAAATATTTTTTCTGATATAACAAGGCGACATCTATCCCGCGTTTGTCAGGCGAATCAAAATGTATAATCCCATAATTATAATTCAGCAATTTTGGCTGTTTGATTAAATCTTCCAGCACTCCCCTGTTCTCGATTTCGGAACCTCCTATTAAAGTAGGTGCGTTTGTGTTTTCAGCTGTGCCGATTTCAGATAAAACTCTTGCCAGATTCTGAAGTTTTTGATGGTATTTTTCTTTTGTCCAGTTCTGGATTCCGTTGGGTGTCCACTCATCATCATTTGTTGCGGGATCATTTATAGTATCAAACAAAATTTTGAAATTATAAAAATCTAATGTAGGAATATTATATTTTTTATATTGTGCATGTAAGAATGTTACAAAGAAAAAAAGCAGGCAAAACCGTATATTAAAACGCATAAAAAATAGTATTTAGAAAAACCGGCTCAATTTAATGAAATTATATTTGTAAGAAATTTATATTGCTGATTTTTTTGACTTATATCTTTGTTTCTCAAAAAATCTCATGTAACTTGCTTACAAAATCTGATAATTTCAAAATGAAAAAAAACTATTCTATTGCCTTTCTATTTCTTTTTTTAAACACCTTTTACGGGCAAAAAAACAGCTCTTTTGCAGATAGTATCAGGATAAAATACAAGATTCCGGAATTGGCATATGCTGTGGTTTCATCAGATTCAATATTTGAAATTAATGCTTTGGGGTATCAACGTTATAATTCTTCCTATAAAGCAAAAATTGATGATAAATTTCGTTTAGGTTCAATTACAAAAACAGTTACCAGCTATATTGCAACTCTGCTGGTCAAAGAAGGGAAAATAAAATGGGATACTAAATTCTTTGATTTGTACCCTGAATTAAAAGCAAAAAGTAATCCGGAAACATACAATTTTACGCTACAGGATTTTTTAACTTTTCGTGCAAAACTTGGTATTTGGTCTTATGGAAATGAAACCCCGACTCCAAAAGAAATTAAAGGAAATGACCAGCAGCAGCGTTATGAATTTATTGCCTGGTTTTTTCAGCAAAATACTGTTCTAGAAAAGCAGGATATTTACTGGTCAAATCCAGGATATGTTGCTGCGGGATTAATGCTTGAGAAGGCAACCGGAAAAACATATGAAAATCTCGTTCAGGAATTAGGCAAATCTTTGAAAGTTGATTTTGATTTTGGACAACCCAATTTAAAAGATAAAAATCAGCCATGGGGTCATGATGAAAATCTGAAACCCGAAAAACCAACATTAAATTATAAATTAAACTGGCTTTCATCTGCCGGAAATATAAATGTAAGCTTACCTGATTTTTGTAAATTTACTCAAATGCAGCTTCAGGGATTATCAGGAAAATCAAAATTATTATCAGCTGAAGAATTCCATAACATGCATTATGGTTTACCCGAATATTCGTTTGGCTGGGAATCGGAAAATAATGAAAAAAGCCACCTTAAATATTCTTTTCATAACGGAAACCCTGGAACTTTTTTAGCTAAAGTATATCTTTGCAAATCTATCGACAAGGCTTTTATTCTCTTTGCAAACGTACAGTCTGAACAAGCCGACAAAGGATTAATGCTGCTTTTGGCTAAATTGCAGGAACAATACGGAGGCTAATTTTATTTAAAACCTTAAAAATAATTTATAAATTTAAGCAAAAGAAACTCATGAACTTAATAGGATTTCATCATATAAAGAAACGTTTTACCATTTGTAAAATCGTATTTCTTACTTTTGCTTTACAATCATTCAACTGTCAATCCCAACAAAATATGATAACACCACCTTATTTACAAAAAGGAGATACTGTAGCTATTTTGGCCACCGCCAGAAAAAATATAGATGATAATCTAAAACCTACTATAGAATTACTACACAGTTGGGGATTAGAAGCTGTAGTTGGAAGTACAATTGGTCTTGATGTAAACCAGCTTGCAGGAACTGACGAGCAGCGTGCAGCCGATTTTCAGAAACAGCTGGATAATCCGAACATTAAAGCTATCTGGTGTGTAAGGGGCGGATACGGAACTGTCCGAATGATTGACTTATTGGATTTTACAAAATTTAAGCAGCATCCAAAATGGATTGTTGGTTTTAGTGATGTTACGGTTTTACACAACCATTTAAATACAATGGGTTATAAATCGATTCATGGCGTAATGCCGGTTACTGTTCCGCGGGCGACTGCTGCTGCCATTATTTCGATGAAAGCCAGTTTGTTTGGCGAACCGTTATCTTATAGTGTCGGTCCTGATAAAATGAACAGGTTTGGACAGGCAACCGGAGAATTGGTGGGAGGAAATTTATCTATTCTGTACAGTTTATTAGGATCTCAATCGGCGATTGATTGTAAGGATAAAATTTTGTTTATTGAAGATTTGGATGAATACCTTTATCATATAGACCGTATGATGATGAATCTAAGAAGAAATGGCTGCATCGAAAACCTGAAAGGGATTGTAGTGGGAGCAATGACAAAAATGAAGGACAATGAAGTTCCATGGGGAAAAAATGCTGTTGAAATTGTAGATGATGTAACCAAAAAATATAATATTCCGGTCATTTTTAATTTCCCTGCAGGGCATATCCAGGACAACAGGGCTTTGATTATGGGAAGCACAGTTACAATAGATGTAAATCAAAACGGAAGCACTCTTACTTTTCAGAAATAAAATCTCTTTCTTTTAGTTAAGAAAAAAATACCACAACATAAATTTTTCTCAGAGACGCAAAGTCACAAAGTTTTATCGCTTTTGGCTTTGCGTCTTTGCTACTTTGGATATAAATGATCAATCTAAAACTTATCAGTAATAAATGGCTGAACATAATGAATTAGGAAAAAAAGGAGAAGAACTTGCTGTAGAATTTCTCTTAAAAGACGGTTATGAAATTCTGGACAGAAACTGGACATATCAGAAAGCAGAAATAGATATCATTGCACAAAAAGAAAATATTTTGGCCGTCATTGAAGTCAAAACAAGATCGAGTTCAGATTTTGGTTTACCACAGGATTTTGTCAAGTCAAAAAAAATTCAATTACTAATAAAAGCAGTAAATGCCTACATAAACGATAGGGAAATAGATTTTGAAATCCGTTTTGACATCATCGCAGTCCATAAAAACGGTGAATCATTTGCTGTTGAACATCTTACGGATGCTTTTTATCACTTTTAACATAATTTTTTATTGTTATAATTGTAACAAATTGTTTTTTTATTTATATTTGCAGAGATTTATAACATCGCACTGTTAACTCAAACCAACCAATTACGTTACCAAAAAAAAGAAAAAAATTATGAAAACCGTTTCCTCCATTGTAGAAAATTACATTAAAACAAAGCCTTTTTTATTAAATGCCTTATCACTCGGAATTATCAATTTAACTTCACTTTCCCGTAATATCATGACGGAACTGGAAAGCGAATTTGGAAAAGAGGTAAAACAAGGTGCAGTTGTAATGTCGCTTAAACGACTCACTGAAGAATTAGATTTTAAACTAAATCATAAAATCAACAAAGTCATTAAGAATATTGGGGAAATTACGGTTCGTTCAGAATTAACAGATTATACTTTTGCAGCTTCAGAGACTGTTTTGAACAAACAGGCTGATCTTATTTCTGATATTAATGTTTTATCTGATATTTTTTATACCTCATCACGTGGTGTAAATGAGACTAACATTGTGGTAAGCAGCAGCGTTAATCATCTGGTTGAAAAACACTTCATGCGCGAAAAACTAATTCAGAAGTTAGATAACCTGGCTTCTATTACAGTAAAATTACCAAAAGAGAATATTGTTGTTCCGGGAATTTATTACTTTATTTTTCAACGTTTGGCCTGGGAAGGAATTATCATCAACGAGGTAATTTCAACTTCAAATGAGTTCACTATTTTAGTTGGTGAAGATCAGGTTGATGTTGCTTTTAAAGTGATTAAAGATTTGAAAAACTAGATCTCAACAAATACTAAAAATATCTAAATAAGGAATCCTTTTGTCTTTTAAACCTTAAAAAGATAAAAGGATTTTTTCTGTTTAGTCACTTCCCATAGTCTTTGCTTTCACATACAAATAAGAATATTCTCAAAAGTATAATTCGAAATTGACAGCGGTCTTCAAAAAGCGTCAAAAAGACACTTACTTATAAAGCGTGACTTGCAGGCGTTTATTCTTCATTTAGTAAAAAAACTAACAAAAATTAAGAAATAAGTTTTTTTACTTATAATTTGCTGAGAATAATATTTTTATATATTTGCTAACCAATCAAGTCAATCACACCACCCATTTTGATAGTCATAATATAATTAGAACTAAGTAAAGACTAATTAAATTAATGTTAGAAGCGAACAACCATAGCGAAAAATTATTGGTCAGTGAACTCAAAGGCGGCAACGAAAAAGCATTTCGTAGTCTTTTTGATTTATACTATCAGGACATCTATGGATACAGTATCAGTATTTTAAAATCAAAAGAAGCTGCTGAAGAAAATGTTCAGGATGTTTTTATGAAAGTGTGGATGAACCGTGAAAGTTTAAATCTGGAACAATCCTTTAAAGCATATATTTTTACAATTGCCCGAAATCAGGCTTTTAATTTCTTAAACAAAGCGGCTAATGAACTGCTTCTCAAAGAAGAAATTTTTTATGAAAGTCAGAAATCTCATGAATATGGTGATTATTCGATACGCGAGGCCGATTGCAAAAAACTCCGTAAAGAAGCAATGAATCTGCTGCCTCCAAAACGGAAAGAAATTTTTAAAATGTCACGAAAGAAAGGCATGAGTTACGAAGAAATTAGTCAGGAACTCGGCATTTCCATAAATACCGTCAGGAACCAAATGAGTAAAGCATTAGAATCGATGCGGGTCTTTTTTCAGGTTCATGATGAAATTATCTAAACCACAAAAACCAAAATTAACCATCAAAATCACTTCTTTCGGAGTGATTTTTTTTTGTCTCATCCTGAGGAATGAAGGATCACACAAGCAAATCCTCAAAGAAGAATTAAAATTTTTCTGTTTTTTTTCAAAAAAAAACAAATTGAAAAACCTCAACAAAATCAGCACTTTAACCTGCATTTTTACATTTTACTGTAACTTCTAAATGTTAAAATTTAAAAAATTATAACGTTTGAGTAGTACTTACCTTCTCTTCAACTGTATTATATTCAGAACCCGACCTAAAAACAATTCGTAATGAATTCAAATTCTGAAATAAAAAGCCTTTTACAAAAGTTTGTTTTGAACCAATGTACACCTGAAGAAACAAACGAAGTAATTGCGTATTACAAAAAAAATAAGCTGACGGAAGATTTTCCTTCTGTAGAAGATATTCAAAACCTTCTGACCGAAATGCCAAAAATGAGTCAGCAAAAAGCTGATGATATTTTCTTAAACATCATGCAGGCATCCAAGGAAAATGAAACAACAATTACGATTTCTCCTGAAAAATCAAATTTCAGAACATACATCTCGATTGCGGCTTCTATATTAATCTTGTTAGGAGTTGGATTTACCGCTTACAAACAGAATTTTTTTAATAAACCAGCTGAAACCAAATTTGATATTAAAAGTACCGATATCGTTTTGCAGTTAGAAAACGGAAATGTTCAGATTATTTCTGAAGATCATTCTGTTCAGGTAAGAGATTCTAAAGGAAATATCGTTGGAAATCAAAACGGAAATAAACTGGTTTACGAAACTGATTCGGACACGGAAAAAATATCTTACAACACCCTTAAAATTCCGTACGGTAAAAAATTTGAACTGCAATTGTCTGATGGTACGCTTGTTCATCTGAATGCAGGAACGACTTTAAAATATCCTGTAAAATTTATTGCGGGAGAAAACAGACAGGTTTTTCTGGACGGAGAAGCTTTTTTTGATGTAGCCAAAGACAAAAAACATCCGTTTATCGTAAACGCTGACAATCTGAATGTCCGTGTTTTAGGAACTCATTTTAACGTTTCCAATTATCCTGAAGATGCTTCTACTGATGTTGTTTTGGTTGAAGGTTCGATTGGAATGTACAATAGAAATGAAGATTTTGACCTTACTAAAAATACCATCCTGAAACCAGGCTTTAAAGGAAGTTTTCAAAAAGCAAATAGCCAGATTTCTACAAAACCTGTTCTTACAGATATTTATACTTCCTGGATAAATGGCGGTCTTACTTTTAGAAACATGACTTTCAAAAACATTATTACGAAACTGGAAAGACGTTATAATGTGACAATTATAAACAAAAACGAAAAACTCGCAAACGAAAAATTCAATGCAAGTTTTAAAGAAGAATCCATAGAAAATGTGATGAGTTATTTTAATGACATTCATGGCATTAACTACACCATAAAAAACAATCAAATACTAATTAAATAACCACTAAAAATGAAAAAATATGAGAATAGAAAAGTACTAAAATAAAAAAATCGGAAAGAGCTGCGAACAATTTCCGATTAACTAAGTGATTGAATATAACGAATTAACTACAATCAATTAACAAAATTATGAAAAAAAAATCTAAGAATAATGGGTTTCTGTACTCATTGTTCCAAAATGACCTAAAATTGAAATTAACTACTCTCCTTATTTTGGTCGCCATGTTTAATATTCGCGGGAATACTTATGCCCAAAAGACAAAAGTAACCTTAGAATTAAACAATTCAACAGTCGAAAAGGCTATTGAGACCATTGAACAAAAAACGGACTTCAGGTTTATTTACAAACTGAATGACATCGACCTGGATCGAACGATTTCTATTTCTGTAAAAGACCAGTCAATACTTGTTGTTTTAGATAAACTTTTTAAAGGGACACCAACTGAATTTAAAATAAGAGATACTCAGATCATCCTGAAAAAACCGGAACTCAAAACTGAGTTAATCCTATTTGAAAAACAAACGGTTTCCGGTATAATCACCGACGAAAATGGTTTGCCATTGCCCGGGGCTTCTGTTCTTGAAGAAGGAACAAAAAACGGAATGGTAACAGATTTTGACGGAAAATATAAGATAACTGTTGAAAGCAGTGCTTCTGTAATTATTGTCTCTTTTGTTGGTTACAAAGAGAAAAAAGTAGTAGCTAATCAAAAAGTTATAAATATCCAGCTTATGCCTGATGCTACAGACTTACAGGAAATTGTAGTTGTAGGATACGGTTCGACTATTAAAAAAGATGTTACGGGAGCTGTTTCTTCAATTGCTGCAAAAGACATGAATCAGGGTGCTATCGTGAACCCTTTGCAATTGATTGCAGGAAAGGCAGCGGGTGTAAACATTACTCAAATCGGTAGTGAACCGGGTTCAGGACCAAGTATTCGTATTAGGGGAATTGGTTCTTTGATTGGAGGAAATGACCCACTGGTTGTTGTAGATGGTATCCAGGGAAATATGGATTTATTAAATCAGGTGCCGCCAAGTGAGATAGAAAGTATCGATCTTTTAAAAGATGCTTCTGCTACTGCTGTTTACGGTTCCAGAGGAGCGCCGGGTGTACTTATTGTGACGACGAAGAAAAATAAGGCCGGAAAAACTACCATGGAATATATTGGTTCAACGTCATTAGATTTCATTCCGAAAAAACTGGATATGTTAAATGCTGATGAATGGTGGAAAACAGCTCAGACTTTAGGAACACCAGCTTCATCAAATCATGGTTCAGATACAGACTGGTATGGTCTTTTGACTCAGACCGGAATAACACAAACACATACTTTGTCGTTTGGTGGAGGAACAGATAAATTTAGTTACAGAGCCTCTTTAACAGCTATTTTACAAGAAGGGGTTGTCATTAACTCAAATAATAAAAAATACATTGGCCGTGTTCAGGCAACTCAAACAGCTCTTAATGATAAATTAAAACTGACTTTTAATCTAACTAATGGTATTATTAATGGGAATAATAGCATTGGAGACATCGGAACAGCTGCTTATATGTCTAATTTGATTACAAATGCTTATTTAATGAGGCCAACGGATCCTGTTTATAATCCGGATGGAAGTTATTTTACAGATCCTAATGTATTTCAATATTTAAATCCGTATGCAGCTGCACAAACAGTTACGCATGAAAAACAGGAAGATAATTTATTTGGAAGCCTAAAGGCGGATCTTGATCTGGCTAAAGGATTAACGGCGAGCTGGTTTGGAAGCTGGAGAAAAACGAATGAAATGGTTGGTTATTATCTTCCTGCTGCGTCAACAAATGCCTATGCAATTGATCAGAAAGGATATGCAAACATTAGAAATAAAAAACAAAATGAAAGATTGACTAATGCCAGTCTTAACTATAAAGCAACGTTCGGGATTCACAACATAAATGCACTGGCATTATACGAATGGCAAAACCAAACCTATCAGGGAAATTATGCACAGGCAAAAGGCTTTATAAGTGATAAGACGACTTATAATTCAATGCAGCTTGGTGATTTGTCAAAAGTATCGCCGGGGGATATGGAATCTTATAAAAATGACAGGACATTAGTATCTTTTTTAGGACGCGTAAATTATTCTTTGCTTAACCGATATTTATTTACAGGAAGTTTCAGACGTGATGGATCATCAGTATTTGGAGCCAATAACAAATGGGGTGATTTTCCTTCTGCTTCTGTAGCATGGCAAATCAACAAGGAGTCCTTTATGAATCAAAATTTGTTTAATGAACTGAAATTACGTGCAGGATATGGTGTTACCGGAAATCAACAAGGCCTTTTGCCTCAAAATTCTATTGCATTAGTTGGTAAACTGGGACTAACTTATTTTGGAGGTCAGCAAATTACGAATTACGGTCCAAAACAAAATGCCAATCCTGATTTGAGATGGGAAACCAAAAAACAAACCAATATCGGTCTTGACTTTGCACTTTTAGACAATCGATTAAGAGGAACGGTAGATGTGTATGATGCAAAAACAGATGATTTATTATTAGATTATACACTATCACAACAGGGAAATGATTACAATTACATAAAAGCTAATGTTGGAAGTATTTCGAATAAAGGACTGGAAGTTTCTTTGGCGTATGATGTGATCCGAACAGAAAACAGTACACTTACTTTAGGCGGGAATGTTTCATTTATGAAAAATGAAGTCCTTAATCTAAACGGAAGCTTTAATGGACAGGAACTAACTACAGCTTACGTAGGCTGGGGAACTGCAAACTCTTACCTCGTAAAAGGAAAACCGGTAGGTGCATTTTATATTCTACAATCTACAGGTGTAGACGTCAACGGAGCAGAAACAGTATTGGATCGTGACGGAAGCGGAGGCCCAATCAACCAAAATGCAGATAGCCCGGACCGTTATTACGCAGGTTCAGCCTTACCAACTTATACTTTTGCCTTTAATCCAAGCTACAGATACAAAAACTTTGATGTTTCTATGCTATGGAGAGGTTCGGGAGGAAATAAAATTTACAACGCACTGGGGCAAAGATTAAGTATGCTGGAGAACGTTGGTAAATCAAATGTTTTGGCAAGCGCTGTTGATAAAGGAATTGTTACTTCTACATACGGTTCTGATGCATGGTTAGAAGATGGTTCTTTCATCCGTTTAGACAATGTTACAGCTGGTTATAATTTCCGCTTTACGGATAAATATATTGATTCTATCCGACTTTCGCTTACAGGAAATAATTTACTACTGATTACTGACTATTCCGGTATGGATCCGGAACTGAATATTAGCGGAAGTGGTAATCCTGCTGACAACTTTGGTGGTGACAAAGGAATTTATCCACGTACCAGAAGTATTGCATTTGGTTTAAGTGTAAAATTTAAATAGTTAAGAAATGAAAATCAAAAATATATTGTTGGCAGGAAGTGTATGTTTCCTTGCCTTGTTTAGCTGCACCGATATTAGTGAAAATATATATGACCAATATCCTGCAGATGAATTTTATGCCACTCCCGAAGGAACCAATAGTCTGCTTGCAGGTATTTATGCCCAGATTCCCGGAGAATTTACAAGAGATGGTTATGCTGGTGTTGGTTATGCCGGAGCAGATAATGGCTGGTATGACATGAACTGCATGTCGTCTGATGAGCAGGTTATACCTCACAGAAATGATGGTAACTGGCAACAGGATTTTGCCCGTTTCCACAAACACGGCTGGCTGCCAACCGAAGGTATTATCAATAATACATGGAACTGGTTATACAGATGTATTTTCAAAGCCAATTTATCAATACAATTACTGGAAAAAGCAAATGCAGATGCTTCAAAAATTGCAGAAGCTAAAGTATTGCGCTCTTTTTTCTACTACTTATTAATTGATGATTTTGGAGATGTTCCTTTTTTTACAGACAATAATACTCCTTCAGATCAAATTCCACAGGCAAGTCGAAAAGAAGTATATAATTTTATTGTAAAAGAATTAAAAGAAAATGCAGAATTACTTTCTAACACCAAAGGTGGAGAATATTACGGAAGATTCAACAAATGGGCTGCTTATACCTTACTGGCAAAAGTTTATCTGAATGCTGAAGTTTACACCGGTGAAGCAAAATGGACTGAGTGTCTGGCAGCATGTAATAAAGTAAGCGAAGGAGGATTTACACTTCATTCTGGTGCTGCTGATGCTGGCAGCCCTCTTGGAAATAAGTACTATGAGTTATTCGGAGATGTTTCTCCTCAGGATGAGACTATTTTGTCTATTTATGCTACTGTAGATGTTTTATCGCGTAATGTTTATGCTGTAAGAAGTTTATATGGCCCTCATGGTATTACAGCTCTTCCATATAATGGCTGGAATGGTACTATTGTTCCTAAAGGGTTTTACCTGAAATATGCTGATAACGATATTCGTAAAAAACAGTTTTTAGCAGGAGAACAACCCGGAGGTATCAATTATACTTTAGATGTAGCCTCGATAGATCTTCCCGGAGCAGATCCGCAAGCCGGAGTTCGTAATATTAAATTTTACCCGGCCGGTGCTAATACCGGAGGAGGAGCTTCTAATGATTTTCCAATTTACAGATATGCAGATGTAGTTTTAATGATGGCTGAATGTAATGTACGTTTAGGAAATTCAGGCGCTGCGAAATCCTTTATTGATTCAATCAGATTACGTGCAGGTTTAGACGCATTAGGTGCAAATCCAACTCTTGATGATATATACAACGAAAGAGGATTTGAACTGAACTGGGAAGGACACAGAAGACAGGACATGATTCGTTTTAACAAATTCTTACTGGCAAACGAATTCAGAACTGAATCGGCTTCTTTCAGAAAATTATTTCCGATCCCAACAGCAGCCTTAAATGCTAACAAAGCACTAAAACAAAATCCGGGTTATCCACAATAAAAAGTATTATGAAAAAGTATATAAATAAATTATTCGTATTAGGTAGTTTACTTTTTTTAGGGACATCCTGTGAAACGGAAAATGCCGAAGCAACGACCTTAAAAACAGTAACTTTTCCAGCCAATGTTGAAGTTTCTGCAAGCACATTAGTATTAACAGAAGATACACAAGATGATTCTGTAATACTGTTTTCATGGCCGGCAGTTAAATTTCCTGTGGGAGCACCCGTTAATTATACCCTACAGATTGATGTTATCGCTGACATTACAGGTCCTACAGCCTGGCAAAAATCTAAGAGAGTTGAAGTTGGTGAAGATGTTTTAAGCAAAGCTCTACTAGGAAAGGATTTAAATAAAATAGCTGTAGACTTAGGTCTTTTGCCTAATTTAGCCGGGAAATTAGTTGTTCGTGTAGAAGCGTCTTTAGACCATAAAGTTTACTCAAACCCTATTACTCTTAACATAACTCCGTATGAAAGAAGTGTTGTTTTTGGTGATATATTTATGCCGGGTAGCTATCAGGGCTGGAGTATAGAAACTGCCGCTGCCTTAACTGCTATACAAAAAGGAGTTTATCAGGGTTACATGACAGTTCCGGCTGGTCAGGGATTAGGATTTAAACTTAATAAAGAAAGAAACTGGGCACAATTCTATGGAGCCGGAGCAACAAACTCTGATTTAAAGGACATGAGCGATACTGATTTTGGACTTCCTGGAGAAGGTTCTTACCAAATCAAAGTAAACTTAAATACCTTAAAATGGACCGCTACACCGTATGCATGGGGAATTGTAGGACCGGCATCTGCAACAGCAGATCAAACAGCAGGAGATGCCAACTACGGCTGGAATCATTCTGTGCCAATGTCATATGATCATCAGGCCAAAACATGGAAAATTACCACTAATTTATTAGCAGGTGCTTTAAAATTCAGGCTGAATGATAATTGGACAGTCAATTACGGACCCGCAGATCCTTCAACCAATACGATCAATCTTGATAATGGAGGTGCTTATACTATTGGTGAAGCAGGAACATATGAAGTAACTTTTACTATAAACGAAGTAGATCCGGCAACAACAGGTTATCCTGCTACTGCAACTTGTACTATCGTTAAAAAATAATCTAACATAGAAATATAGCTAGATTAGTTTGAGTGATACCTGCCTTTTTTGAGCGAAAGGCAGGCTATCTAAAACTCCTGGCTTATCAACCAAATTCAATACATATGAAATCAAATATAAATATCGTCTATACTTTAATACTTGCATTGGCATTTGTTTCGTGTAGTTCTTCGGATAATGATTCAACTCAGCCTTCTCCATATCAACAATATGGGGCTCCTTTCGACAAAATGCCAAATAAGGAAGATGCCATTATTTACCAGGTAAATATTCGCGCCTTTAGTCAGGCCGGAAATTTAAAAGGAGTTCAGGACAGGCTTACTCAAATT
This sequence comes from Flavobacterium sp. HTF, assembly GCF_003105115.1. Lineage (GTDB taxonomy): Bacteria > Bacteroidota > Bacteroidia > Flavobacteriales > Flavobacteriaceae > Flavobacterium. The sequence goes on from NZ_QETH01000011.1 coordinate 49,489, forward strand.
CAGGAACTGGGGGCAAATGTTGTTTATTTAATGCCAATTTATCCAGTCGGAAAAGTAAAAGCTTCGGGTGAATTAGGTTCTCCGTATGCGGTTCAGGATTATAAGGCTGTAAACCCTGATTTTGGAACCTTACAGGATCTGCAGGTTTTGGTAGAAGAAGCACACAAAAAAAATATGGCTGTAGTTCTCGACTGGGTTGCCAACCATACTGCCTGGGATAATGCCTGGATTACCCAGCATCCGGACTGGTATCAAAAAAATGAAAAAGGGGAAATTATTATTCCGCCGGGAACCAACTATAATGATGTTGCACAATTGGATTTTAATAATGCTGAAATGAAAAATGCTATGATTGACGCTATGTCCTACTGGGTATATACAGCAAACATAGATGGTTTCAGATGTGATTATGCCGATTTCGTAGGACCGGGTTTCTGGACTGATGCTATTACAAAATTAAGAAGCATTAAAAAAACTCAAAAGATATTAATGTTGGCTGAAGGTTCTAAAGTAAGTCATTTTGTTGCTGGTTTTGACTATACATTTGGATTCAATTTTTTTAGTTCTCTGGAAAAAGTTTTCAAAGAAAATCTGTCTGCAACGACTTTGCAAAGTTCAAACGCTACTGAATATGCAAATAATTATAATACTGAAAACAAAGTAGTAAGATATACAACCAATCACGACGTAAACCTAACAGACGGAACGCCACTGGAACTTTTTGGAGGAAAAAAAGGATCTGTTGCCGCTTTTGTTGTAGCTGCCTATTTAAAATCTGTTCCTATGATTTATAACGGACAGGAAATTGGCTATGCACAAAGACTTAATTATTTCTCAAGAACTCCTATTGACTGGTCAACTGCAGATAATGAAATGCTGGCAGAATACAAAAAGATAATTGCTTTTAGAAATTCAAGTAATGCCATTAAAAAAGGAACTTTTACCGGATACAGCAGTGATGCGGTAAGCGCTTTTACAATGGAAAAAGATACCGAAAAAGTACTTGTCCTTTCAAACCTGACCAGTTCTTCAATAAAATATCTTGCTTCACCTGCCATAAAAGGAACATGGAAAGATGCTTTTACGGGAGCATCGGTAACTGTTGGCACCGAAATAAGCCTTTTGCCTTTTCAATATTTAATATTGAAAAATTAATACGTACGCAATTTTAATCAATTAGATTTGCAAAAAACTAAATAAAATGAATTTTCAATCCAAAAAAGCATTGCTTAGAATTTCTTTAAGCAAAATCCTTCTGTGTCTTTTTCTACTTGCAAACTCCTTATGGGTAAGAGCGCAGGAGATTACTTCACCAGACAAAAACCTTTCTTTAAAATTTGAATTAAAAGAAGGCGGAATTCCGTCTTACCAGTTATCATATAAACAAAAGCCAGTTATTAAACCAAGTTCTTTGGGCTTAGAACTGCAAAATATGCCTTCGTTTTTGGATGGTTTTACCGTTACAAATACAGCACAATCCTCAGTTGATGAAAATTGGAATCCGGTTTTAGGTGAAGAAAAAACAATTCGCAATAATTACAATGAATTAGTTGTCACTTTAGCGCAGGCAAAAAACAACAACAGATATATTCGCATCCGTTTTCGTTTATTCAATGACGGACTAGGTTTCAGATATGAATTTCCAAAGCAAAATGATTTAAATTATTTTGTAATTAAAGAAGAGCGCACTGAATTTCAATTGGCCGGAAATCATAAAATTTTCTGGATTCCGGGAGATTATGACACTAATGAATATGCGTATACAACTTCTAAAATTTCTGAAGTTCCTTCGTTGATGAAAAAAGCAACAATCGAAATCAATGCGCAGTGGCCAATAAAAGAATTGTCTGTACAAACTCCGTCAATGATGAAATCTGATGATGGTTTGTACATCAACATTCACGAAGCCGGTTTAATCAATTATCCTGCTATGTATCTTGAATTGGATGCTGCAAATAACAAAATGCGCAGTCATTTGGCACCAGATGCTGTAGGAAACAAAGGTTATATGCAGACCGATGCACAATCACCGTGGAGAACTATAGTAGTAAGCGATAAAGCGACGGATATTCTGGCTTCAAAATTAATTTTGAACCTTAACGAACCAACAAGTTATAAAGATGTTTCCTGGATTAAGCCGGTGAAATTTATCGGAATTTGGTGGGAATACTTTGTTGCGGGAAGAAGTACCTGGGCCTTCGGAAAAGAAAACAATGTAAAACTTACAGATGACTTTTCGAAATTAACGCCAAACGGAAAACACGGCGCTACTACAGAACGTGCTAAAGAATATATTGATTTTGCTTCTAAAAATGGTTTTGACGCCATTCTTATCGAAGGATGGAACATCGGTTGGGAAGACTGGATTGGCAACTGGAAAGAAGAAGTTTTTGATTACGTAACCGCTTACCCTGATTTTGATGTAAAAGCTGTTCATGAATATGCCGCTTCAAAAGGGGTAAAAATTATCATGCACCACGAAACTTCAGGATCGGCAACCAATTACGAGCGTCGTTTAGACCGTGCTTTTCAGTTTATGAATGACAATGGTTACGACGCTGTAAAAACAGGTTATGTGGGACAAATTATTCCACGTGGAGAACACCATGACGGACAATGGATGGTCAATCATTACATCAATGTTGCCAAACGTGCCGCCGATTATAAAATTATGATTGACAGCCACGAAGCTGTTCGCCCAACTGGATTGCACAGAACTTTTCCGAACTGGATTGCACAGGAATCTGCGCGTGGAACGGAGTTTGAATCTATGGGAGGTTTAGCTCCGGATCACACTACAATTCTGCCGTTTACCAGATTAATGGGAGGACCAATGGATTATACTCCGGGAATTTTCCAGACTGATCTTTCGTATTACGGAACCGGAAGTAAGCAACGTGTCAATACGACTTTGGTAAAACAATTGGCGTATTACGTAACCATGTACAGCCCGTTGCAAATGGCTGCTGATATTCCTGGGAATTATGAGCGTTTTCCAGATGCTTTTCAATTCATCAAAGATGTCGCGGTTGATTGGGATAACAGTTATGTTCTCGAAGCTGAACCGGGAGATTATATCACAATTGCCCGTAAAGCAAAAGGAAAAGATGCCTGGTATGTTGGTGGGATCACAGATGAAAATGCAAGAACAGCCAACATTACTTTCGATTATCTGCCAGCCGGAAAAAAATTCATCGCAACTATTTATGCCGATGCGAAAGAAGCTAACTGGAATGAAAAACCTCAAAAATATACGGTAACGAAAGTTGTTATAACCTCAAAAACAATTTTAAAACAGTATTTAGCTCCAGGAGGCGGTGTCGCTATCAGCATCAAAGAAGGCAATGCTTCAGAATTAAAAGGATTGAAAAAATTATAGATTACTAAATTTTTGCCACGAATTTCACGAATTCACGAATTAAGGTCACAGATTAAAATTTGTGCTAATTCGTGAAATTCGTGGCGAAAACTATTGTCCAAATTCAAGGGCAACAATTAAAAAACTTTACTATTTGAACACTATTAACCACAAAATGTTTGTCAAATTTAAAAACAATGCGAGTGAGAATGAATTTTAGTTAAGAATGCTGACAAGCATAAAAAACTACTATTATGAAAATCAATATTACCACCAGATTATTTCATATCACGAAAACACTAATTTGTTTTCTTTTATTATTTGCAAGTTCAGTTTATGCTCAGGATCCGCCACAGTACGGAACACCATTTGCAGGCGTGCCGGATACCCGGGATGTAAACATGTATCAGGTACATATCCGTCCGTTTAGTGCCAACGGAAACTTAGCCGGAGTAACCGCCCGACTCGATAATATAAAAGCACTTGGTACCAATGTAATTTATTTAATGCCAATTTATCCGCACGGAACCGATTCCCGTAGTTCTGCGTCGCCTTATTGTATCAAAGATTTTAAAGCGGTGGGATCAGAATATGGTTCACTTGCCGATTTGAGAACTTTAGTCGATGGCGCTCACAGCCGCGGAATGGCCGTTATTTTGGACATTGCCATCAATGGAACTTCATGGGACAATCCGTGGACAGTTTCACATCCGGAATATTACCTGCGAAGCGGAACTACCATTCAGCAATTAGGAAACTTCTCAGATATTGCAGCACTTGATCTTAATAGTTCAGCTACACGGAATGCAATAAAAGACGCTATGCGTTATTGGATTCTCGCTGCCAATGTTGACGGATACCGATGCGATTATGCTAATAATCCGACTATCGATTTCTGGACAGAAGTGATTTCAAATATCCGCGGAATTTCTTCTCATAAATTATTAATGTTAGCCGAAGGCGACAGACAAGCCAACTTCACCGCAGGATTCGATATGAATTTTGGTGACAGATGGTTTTGGAATGCCTTAAAAGATGTTGCTGCAGGCGGACCTGTTTCACAGCGTTTTCAGACTATTAATGATTACGAATATGTAAATGCAACAGGCTCTAATCAGGCTGTGAGATATACTGGAAATCATGACACTTATACCAACGATAATGGTGTGCAGAGACCTTTTGTAATCTTCAATAATCATAACGGAATTGTTGCGAACTTCCTTGTTTCGGCTTATATGAAAGGGGTTCCTTTCTTAATGAGCGGACAGGAAATAGATTACGAACCCAAAACCGACTGGCCGTGGACTGGTTTCAAATTCAACTGGTCCCAAAACCCTGCAGCAGCTGCAGATTTTGCTAAAATTCTAAATTTCAGAACCAGCAGCGCTGCTATCAGACGCGGAGATTTAACCATGTATGCCAATGACGATATTAGTATCTTCACTAAAACTTTGGGATCAGAGAAAGTAATCGTAATGTCTAATTTGCGAAACGCTTCTAAATCTTATGTTATTCCTGCGGCTTTGGCCGGAACTTATGTTAATCCATATAACAATAATGCTTCGGTAACCTTAACAACAGGTGCAACAAGAACATTTGCAGCTTATGAATATTTGGTTTTAACAAATGCTAATGTTCCGGTTGTCGCAGTTACAGGAATTTCTGTAAGCCCGACAGCGGCAACAGTTGGCTTGGGATCTACGCAGCAATTAAACGCTACAATAGCTCCCGCAAATGCAACTAATCAAAATGTTACCTGGACATCAGCCAATACCGCAGTTGCTACTGTAAATGCTTACGGACTGGTTACAGCTGTAAGCGCAGGAACCACAACGATAACAGTAAAAACAGCAGACGGAAACAAAACGGCTACTTCTGCAATAACTGTTGCCGCAATTCCTGTTGCTTCTGTTAGTGTATCGCCTACTTCAATGAGTTTATACGCCGGAAATACACAACAGCTTTCAGCAACCGTAGCACCGACAAATGCAACGAATAAAAACGTAACATGGTCATCAGGTAATACAGCTATTGCAACCGTAAATTCTTCTGGATTAGTTACAGCTGTTGCTGCAGGAACAACCATGATTACGGCTACGACCCAAGACGGAAACAAAACAGCATCTTCTGCAATTACGGTAAACCCTAATACCAATTTTACGGTATATTTCTACAAACCATCAAACTGGGGAACCGGAATCAAAATTTATTATTGGAGCGCCTTACCAACAGGCGTTTTAGCAAATGCAACATGGCCAGGTGTAAACATGACTAATGCAGGAAATGGCTGGTACAGTTACACGTTTACAAATGTAACATCGACCAACCTGATTTTTAATGACGGAACCAGCCAAACTGCAGATTTAAGCCGAAACAAAAATGGCTGGTATATGAATAATACCTGGTACGATTCAAATCCGGGGACTACTGGTGTTGCGGTTACAAGCGTGAGTCTGAGCCCTTCTTCAGTGTCGTTAAATGTTGGCGGAACACAACAGCTTACACCAACAGTTCTTCCCGCAAATGCCACTAATAAAACGGTAAGTTACAGTTCAGGCAATACTGCTGTAGCAACTGTAAATAATTCAGGTTTAATTACCGCTGTTGCGAATGGATCTGCAATAATAACAGTTACAACAGCAGACGGAAACAAAACCAACACTTGTACCGTAACCGTTTCAACAGCAACCGGAACCTATTACACCATCAAAAACAGATGGACGGGAGCTTATTTATCTGATGCAGGAACAAATGTTGGTTACGGAACTACAGCTTCAGGCAATAATTACAAATGGCAGAAAATTGCAATCGATGCAACCTATTTTGTACTTAAAAATGTAGCAACTGGTGAATTGATTAATATTGAAGGCCAAACCGGAACTGTTCAGTGTAATATTACTGATTCTACTTTCTGGAGTGCACAATGGTCTAGTGATTACATTGACGGAACCTGGACAAGAATCAGAAACAGATGGCAATCCGGAAATATCATTCACGTTGAAAACCAAACGGGTTCTGCACAATACGGAAATTCACAGGACGGTTGGTTTAGCGCACAATGGCAATTGGAAAGTACAACTGCTTCAAAAATGGCTTTGAATACAAAAGATGTTTCTAAAGAAGAATCTTCAGTATTAATTTATCCAAATCCTGCAACAGAAAGTACTTTCAATGTTGTTTTACCGGAATTACAAGCCGGTGATGCCGCAACAATAACAGTTTCTGATATGATGGGAAGAACAGCTTTAACCGAAAATCTTTCCTCTTCAGGTTCTGTAAACCATCATTTAGCTTCCGGAATCTATATTGTAACTATTAATTCGAAAGATCTTAATGTGACTAAAAAACTAATTATAAAATAATTGATTTTATTCTAAAAAAGTAAGCCCGAATGAGATTTTCATTCGGGCTTTTTGTTTGTTTCGCCACGAATTTTTATTTCGTTTTATTAATTTTTATTTGTGGCAATTTGTGTAATTCGTGGCAAACTATATTTTACTCCTCAAACAATTCCATCAATTCCAGCGCCCGTTTGATCGACTTCACATTATCAAAAGTCAGTAGCAAACGTAATCCGTTTACGGTTTGTTTTTCTTTCATTTTACAAAGACTGCTTTGCTTTTGAACAAAATTTAAAACCTTTCTGAACTTAGCAGACTGATAGTAATCAGATTGCTGATCGGATACAAAATAACCGATCATTTTCCCTTGTTTCAAAACCAATTTCTCGATTCCGACACGGGTGGCGATCCATTTTATTCGGATACTGTTTAATAATGAAATGGCTTGTTTTGGTAAAGGCCCGAAACGGTCGATCAGTTTTTTCTCGTATTCCTGTAAACCGGCTTCGTCTTTTATCGCGCCCAATTCGTTGTATAAAACCAATCGTTCCGAAACGTTATTGATGTATTCATCCGGGAATAAAAGTTCGAAATCGGCATCAATCTGAATGTCTTTTACATATTCTTTAGTATCGATATCATTTTCCTCAGGATATAAATCTTTGAATTCGTTTTCCTTTAATTCCTCAATCGCTTCGTTCATGATTTTTTGGTACGTATCAAAACCAATTTCATTGATGAAACCGCTTTGTTCCCCACCTAATAAATCTCCTGCTCCACGAATTTCAAGGTCTTTCATGGCAATGTTGAAACCGCTTCCCAATTCGCTGAATTGCTCCAAAGCCTGAATACGTTTTCTCGCATCTTCGGTCATGGATGAATAAGGCGGACAGATGAAATAACAAAATGCTTTTTTATTGCTTCGCCCTACCCGGCCACGCATTTGGTGCAAATCTGATAATCCGAAATTATTGGCATTGTTAATGAAAATCGTGTTGGCATTTGGAACGTCCAAACCGCTTTCAATGATGGTTGTGGCAACCAAAACATCAAAATCTCCGTTCATGAACCCTAACATCAATTCCTCCAATTTAGCACCTTCCATTTGTCCATGACCAATTCCGACTCTTGCATTTGGAACCAAACGCTGAATCATTCCGGCCACTTCTTTTATATTTTCGATTCGGTTATTTATAAAGAAAACCTGTCCGTTTCTTTGAATTTCATATGAAATCGCATCACGAATGATCTCTTCATTAAAACCAACCACATTTGTTTCAATCGGATAACGATTTGGCGGAGGTGTTGTAATTACCGATAAATCTCGAGCCGCCATTAACGAAAACTGAAGCGTTCTCGGAATTGGCGTTGCTGTCAATGTCAGCGTATCCACATTCGCAGCAATGGTTTTTAATTTGTCTTTTACGTTAACTCCAAACTTTTGTTCCTCATCGACAATCAATAAACCTAAGTCTTTAAAAACGACATTTTTGTTTACCAATTGATGTGTTCCAATGACAATATCGAGTTTTCCTTCTGCTAAATCTTTTAAGGTTTGTGCCTTTTGTTTTGCCGTTCTGAATCGGTTTAAATAACCAATGGAAACCGGCATATCTTTTAATCGTTCCGTAAAAGTTCTATAATGCTGATAAGCCAAAATCGTGGTCGGAACTAAAACGGCGACTTGTTTGCTATTATCAACAGCTTTAAAAGCAGCGCGAATCGCAACTTCCGTTTTTCCAAAACCAACGTCACCACAGACCAAACGATCCATTGGGCGATCACTTTCCATATCAGCTTTTACTTCTGCTGTCGATTTGGTTTGATCGGGCGTATCTTCATAAATAAACGAACTTTCTAATTCGTTTTGCAGATAACTATCCGGCGCAAATTGAAAACCTTTTTCTAAACGACGTTTAGCATACAATTGAATCAAATTGAACGCTATATGTTTGACACGCGCTTTGGTTTTTTGTTTTAAAATTTTCCAGGCGTTCGATCCTAATTTATAAATTTTCGGAGGCGTTCCGTCTTTTCCGTTGTATTTGGAAATTTTATGAAGCGAGTGAATGCTCACATACACAATATCATTATCGGCGTAAACCAGTTTTATGGCTTCCTGCGTTTTACCTTCGACCTGAATTTTCTGCAGTCCGCCAAACTTTCCGATTCCGTGATCGATATGCGTTACATAATCACCTACAGAAAGTGCGGTTAATTCTTTAAGCGTAATATTCTGCTTTTTAGAATAACCGTTTTTGATATTGAATTTATGATAACGCTCAAAAATCTGATGATCTGTATAAGCGGTTATCTGATTTTCTTCATCAATAAAACCCTGATACAAAGGCAAAACAACGGTATGATATTGTTTTCGGATATTCTCTGAATTGGCTTCGTCTAAAGTTTCAAAAATATCATGAAAACGTTTGGCCTGCGTTTCATTCGAACAGAACAAATAATTTTTATATCCTTTAAAATGGTTGTCGCTCAGATTATTCAGCAATAAATCAAATTGTTTGTTGAAAGATGGCTGCGGCTGAATATGAAATTCGAATTTTTTAGTGGTTTTGAAAATTGGTTTTGAAGCCAATTCTACAATCGAAAAGTCTAATGCCCTTTTTATAAAAGAAGTCTGATTTAGGAATAATTGCTCTGGTTCGGCATGTTTTATTTCTTTTGAAAGTTTCTCAAAAGCCTCTTCTGCCCTGGCAAATTGTTTGTCTAACTGACTAAAAAGTCCGTCGGTGTTTTGAATGAAAAGAACGGTTCTTTCAGCAATATAATCTAAAAAGCTTTCGCGGTTTTCCTGAAAGATCTTGTTTTCAACATTCGGGATAATCGTAATTTTTTTATGTGTTTCGACAGAAAGCTGCGTTTCTACATCAAAACTTCTGATGCTGTCCACTTCATTTCCGAAGAATTCAATTCGGTAAGGATGATCGTTTGAAAAAGAAAACACATCGACAATTCCTCCACGAACCGAAAACTCGCCGGGTTCTGTAATAAAATCGACTCTTTTAAATTCGTATTCAAACAAAACTTCGTTGATAAAATCAATTGAAATTTTATCGTTTAAAGCGACTTTTAAAGTGTTTTTATCCAATTGCTGACGCGTAACCACTTTCTCAAAAAGAGCTTCGGGATACGTAACAATTATGGCCGGTTTTTTTCGGGAATTGATTCGGTTTAAAACTTCAGCACGAAGTAAAACATTGGCATTATCGGTTTCATCAACCTGATAAGGGCGACGAAAAGATGCCGGATAAAACAGAACGTCCTGCTCGCCAATCATTTGTTCGAGATCGTTCAGATAATATGCTGCTTCTTCTTTATTGTCTAAAACAACCAAAAATGGCAATTCGGTTTTCTTAAAAACACTTCGGATAATAAATGAAACTGCTGATCCTAACAATCCGCTAAGATGCATTTTTACCTGATTCTGCTCTAGTAATTGTGTGGCAATCTGCTGTGCTTTTGGCAAATTGTCATACGTAGTATATAAGGCGTTTTTACTCAACTTTAGTTATATTTTGATCTATTGGCGGTGCAGAATTTGGTATTGCACGCGCTGTGTCTAACATTCTTAAAAAATCTGCTTCTCCTTCTTCTTTTGGAATCTTGGCTTTCTCAACAATTTTATCCATTTGTCTTTCTAATGAAACCAGCTCTTTATTTATTTCGCCAATTAAAAAAGTTACTTTATCGTCTGGTATTTGATTCAAATGAATAAACAGGTCCAGCATTTTGACTTTGGTAATCAAAATTGAAATCCTGCTTCTTATCTGAGGCTGATTAAATTGTGACGGAATATTATTGTTTAACAGAATTGCTTTCTTTGAAATCGCTGTTGATTTTTTCTGAAATGCTCCTATTGTTTTCTTTGGTTTCTCTCCGATCTCCTTCAAGAAGTCACGCCATTCTGACCATTGTCTAAAATTTTGTTCAGAAACTTCATTAATTGGCTCGTCAATAAAAATCCAGGCTTTATTAATATTATTGAAGATTTTCTCATTCTTTTTAGCTACTTTTTCATTTTCAGCGCGACGTCGTTCATCTTCACCCTGACATGAATTCAGTACAAAAATTAAAAGAAGAAAAAGAGATATTTTATATTTCATTTGTAAAACATTAAGCTACAAAGTTACAAAGTAAATTTACAATTACGAATTCTGATTTTAGCTATGTATTACATAGATTTAACATATTTGCCATGAATAAGGGTTTTTAAAAAGTTTGCCACGAATTGCACTAATTATCACAAATCTTCGATCAAAACTTAAAATAATTACTGCAATTCGTGGCAAATAAAACTTTTATAACTCATGTTTCAATTCGGGATAATCTAAAAAACAAACTTCATTATTGTTAAATTTATAATTTAAGCTTCTGAAAAGTAAAATTATTTGCGAAAACGTTATATTTGCAAGACTAAAATCTACTAAATGAATCCAAAAATATTGATCATTGGCGCTTGCGGGCAGATCGGGACGGAACTTACCCAAAAGCTTCGTAAGTTATACGGAACAGAAAATGTAATTGCTTCTGATATCCGAAAATTAAATACTGATGTTGTAAATTCAGGTCCGTTTGAAGTGGTCAATGCTTTAGATTTTAATCAAATCGAACATCTTGTTGAAATACATAAGATTACGGATATTTATCTGATGGCTGCGCTTTTATCTGCTACAGCTGAAAAAAACCCTGCTTTTGCCTGGGATTTGAATATGAATTCTTTATTTCATGTTTTGAATTTAGCTAAGGCTAAAAAAATTCAGAAGATTTTCTGGCCATCCAGTATTGCGGTTTTTGGCCCCACAACTCCAAAAGAAAATACGCCTCAATATACTATTATGGAGCCTTCGACAGTTTACGGAATTAGTAAACAAGCGGGTGAAAGATGGTGCGAATACTATCATAATATTTATGGTGTTGATGTTCGCAGTATTCGTTATCCTGGTTTAATTAGCTGGTCTACACCTCCCGGCGGAGGAACAACAGATTATGCTGTTGATATTTTCTACAAGGCTATTGCCGATAAAAAATATGAATGCTTTTTATCTTCTGAAACCAAAATGCCGATGATGTATATGGATGATGCTATCGAAGCCACTATCAATATTATGAAAGCTCCGGCTGACGAAATCAAAATCCATTCTTCTTATAATTTAGCGGCAATGAGTTTCACTCCTACCGAAATTGCTGCCGAAATCAAAAAACATATTCCGGAATTTGAGATTACTTATAACCCTGATTTCCGTCAGAAAATTGCGGACAGCTGGCCGGCAAGTATTGACGACAGTTCGGCAAGAGAAGACTGGAACTGGAATCATAAATTTGATTTGGAATCAATGACAAAAGATATGATTGAGCATTTGAGTTAAATCAATAATCTGAGTTCAATTATTACTCTAGGTTTATAAAAAAAATTGAATAGCATCCAACTTTAGTTGGATGGAAAAATAAAATTACAACAAAAGGGCTTTAGCCAAAACTGTAACGGTTAGGCTAAAGCCCTTTTCTATTCCAATCTTATTCCTCCAGCTAAAGCTGGGGGCTATTCAAAAAACTTTACGTCTTAAAACAAAAAAAGTCCCGTTTATTAATTTAAACGGGACTTTTTTTTATTCTTTTTTGAAAATTACTTCACTTCAAAAACATTATTTCCAGGTTTAATATCAGCCATTAATCCGCTTGGATCGATGATGATTTTTTTGATGGCTGTTTTGTTTTTATCAATTGTAAAACTGTAGTTTGACTGTGCCCAGGCCCAATCATCCAAAACAGTTCTTTTTACATTTGGGTTTGGATTTGGTTTAATGAAATTCATCATTCGTAACGGAATGTAGAACGTTTCAGACGTTCCGTCTGTATATTGTACTGTCAAATCAATTGGCATTGGCATTCTGCCAATTCTTTCTAAAGTAACTGTTGTTTTCCCTGCATTATCAGCAACATTTTTAATTCCGTAATCAATTGTATTGGCAGTTTCTGCCCAATCAATCAAATACCAGTCTAATTCTGCACCTGAGACTCTTTCTGCCGTCCTTTTGATATCGTTTGGAGTTGGATGCTTAAATTTAAAATCATTATAATATCTTTTTAAAGTTGCATCTAAATTTTCCTGCCCGATTACATAAATCAATTGAGATAAAAAGATGCTTCCTTTAACATAAGATGAAATACTGTAAGGTTTGTTTTCATCATAACGATCACCGTGAGTCGTTTGCGGTTGTTCTTTTCCTGAATTTACTAAACTGTAATAGGTATTATAATTTCCCTGAAAAGGATTCACTACTTTTTTATCACCTTCTAACTCATTTAATGCAGCATCTTCTATATAAGTCGTAAAACCTTCATCCATCCATGGGTGTTTGGACTCGTTAGTTGCCAAAATATGCTGGAACCAGGAATGTCCTAATTCGTGTGTTGCAGTTCCTAAAATCCCTTTAAGAGTTCCGTTTCCTAAAATTAAAGTACACATTGCATACTCCATTCCGCCATCTCCGCCCTGAATAAAAGAATATTGTTTGTATGGATAAGCCCCCACTTTTTGATTGTAAAAATCCATTACTTTCACCATTAATGGTTCTAACTGTTTCCAGTTTTCAGCAACTTTTGGAGTGTTTTTGTAAAAGAAATGCAAATCAACATCATTTGGTCCTTTTACAATATCATGTGCATAATCTTTGTCTGCAGCCCATGTAAAATCATGAACGTTTGGCGCAATAAAATGCCATGTCAGTGTTTTTGTTTTTTTAGGGTATGTAACCGTTACACCTGCATCCTGGTAACCGTGACCAATAGAATTTTTATCCTGAAGATATCCGGAACCTCCAATTGTATATTCCTTATCGATTGTAATTTTTACATCAAAATTACCCCATACTCCGTGAAATTCCCTTGCAATGTATGGATCTGCATGCCAGCCTTCAAAATCAAATTCAGCTAATTTTGGATACCATTGTGACATTGACAATTCAATTCCTTCCGAATTATTTCTTCCGGAACGGCGAATCTGTACCGGAACCTGTCCGTCAAAATCTAAAGTAAAAGTAGTTTTTGAATTTGGTAGAATTGGCTTAGCCAAAGTAACTTCCAAAATCGTCCCTGAAGTTCTTGTCTGAGCTGTTACACCATCTTGTTTTAAATTCGTAATTTTTAAAAATCCTACCTCATCCGGTTTCAAAGTTTCAATTCGGCTTTGTTTGATTTCTTTTCCGGTTGCATCTTTTACTTTACTTACCATTCTTCCGTCTGGATCTTTAATAGAATGCAGACGTGCGTCCATTTCACTTCCCGGCTGAAAAGCATTTGGAAACAGATGATAGAATACTTTTCGCAAAGTATCAGGAGAATTATTGGTGTAAACCAATTCTTGTTTCCCTTTGTATTGATAGTTTTTTACATCCATCGAAACCTCCATTTTATAATCGGCATGTTGTTGCCAATATGGAGCGCTTTGTGCGAAAGCTGAGTTTAAACCCAAACTCAAAAAAGAAAGTAGAATAATTTTACGCATATTCATTTAAATAAAAAAATGGAAGAGCCGCAACTCTTCCATTGGATTAGTATGTTATTTTTTTATTTTTTTGACATTTTTTCAGCCATCAATAAAGCATTATAAGCATTTACCATTTTTGCCGTTTTAGACGATTCAGCAGAAGAAACCGCAACTGGTTCTTGGTCCGGATTTGGGTTTTCGCCCAAAACTACCATTGAAGGAAGCAAAACTCCTGAATCCATCAAAATGTGTTTTACCTGAGATGCTTTTAGTTTTGGATAATAAGAACGAATTAAAGCAGCAACTCCGGCAGCATTTGGAGATGCCATTGATGTTCCCTGCAGGTATTTGTATTTATTATTCGGAACTGTTGCGTAAATCTCTTCTCCCGGAGCAAAAACATCTACGTTGATTTTTCCGAAATTAGAAAATGGTGCTACTACATTTTTTCCATATTGTTTATTAATTGCACCGATAGTAATGACATTATCAGCGAATTCCTTAATGTTGTCCTGAGAATCATTTGGATAATTGATGTTTTTTGTTTCATCAATATTATAACCGTCATTTCCTGCAGCGTGAACAATTAAAACATCTTTTTTGGCTGCATATTTTATAGCATCATAAACCCATTGTTTATGAGGTGAAAAACTTTTTCCGAAACTTCCGTTGATTACTTTTGCTCCGTTGTCTACAGCGTAACGAATTGCCAACGCAATATCTTTATCGTATTCATCTCCGTCAGGAACTGCTCTTACTGTCAAAATTTCAACGTTATTTGAAATTCCGTCCCCGCCTAAATTATTCCCGCGAACCTGGGCAATAATTCCGGCAACGTGAGTTCCGTGAAGTGCTTTTTCTTTGTCCGGTCCAAAAACGACATTATTACCATAACGGTTATTTTTGATATCTTCCGGATTATCTCCCAAAGATTTTCTTCCGTCTAATTCTTTATTTAAATTATAATTTAACTGATCATAAACTGACTCTCTGTAATCTTCTAATTCTGCTTCAGGGTCAAAAGTTGGTCCTGCATTTCCAAAAATCTGGGTCATTACCATTTTACTTCTGGCAACTTTTGGATCTGTTGACGTGATACTGCTTAAATCTTCAAGTTTATAAGTCGTTTTATTTAACTCTTTTTTTATAGTATTATGCACATCAAGTAAAAAATCAACCTGCTGTTTATCTTCTAAAGCTTTCTTATATTTTTCGTCATATTGTGCCAGAGCATTTTTATATTCGGCAGATCCATCGTCTTTCTTTTTAATGATACGGGTCATTTCAAGATTTTCGTGTACTACATCTCCAAGGAAATTCCATCCATTGATATCATCAATAAAACCGTTTTTATCATCATCGATTCCGTTACCGGGAATTTCTTTAGGATTTGTCCAGATCATTCCTTTTAGATCTTCATGCTCAATATCTACTCCGGAATCTATAATACCAACGATAACTTTTTTACCTGTTTTCCCTTGCAATAATTCGGCGTAAGCCTTATCAACACTCATTCCGGGAATAGAATCTTTTACTAAATCAAGATGACTCCATCTTTTTAATTCATTTTCACTAACTGGTGCTTTTTTTACAACTGTTAATGGAGCCGTAATAAATTCTTTAGAAGTTGAAACTTGTGCCTGCGCACTCGCGCCGCAACCTGCCAAAACAAGTAATGCAAAAGCAGATAAAGTATTTAGTTTAATATGATTCATGAAACCTATTTTAAATGTAAAGTTAAAAGTTGCGACTAAATTATGCTTTTTTGTTACAAAAAACTAACTGTTAACAATGTGTTATGAATTTTAGCTTTTTATAAAGGTTACATCTCTATTTATTCTTTTAAAATTTGACTTCAGATTACAAAAAATTAATACGTCTTTACTCATAATTTAAATCGCAAAAATTGTATTATTGCATAACTAATTCCAAAATAACTCTATGAAAACAAAACTACTCTTACTGCTATTTTTAGCAAATTTTTCTATTTATGCACAGACCAATTTAGTTTCCAATGGGAATCTTGAAACATGGGCAGCCGGCGTACCACAAAATTGGACGATTTCAAACTCGGTAACTCAAAGTTTAAATAGTTCAGGAGGGACTTATAGTGCACAACTGTCCTATATCACTGTTTCTCCAAAAATAATTGCATCGGTGCCATTAAAGGCCGGAGCTACTTATACTATTAAGTATAAATACAAATATGTAAATAGTAATTATAGTGGAGATCATCCTATTTCATTAAAAATATCGGCAGCAGGAAGCAGTAGCTCAATATCGAGCAGTATTTTTGCAACGAATAATTTATGGACTGAAAAAGAAACTACTTTTACTCCGGATAGTGATCTTTCTTATGATTTATCAATTTCTACTTTTAGTTTTGACTCTCAGGCTTTTGATATCTTAATCGATGATGTTGCTGTATATGATGACAATGAAGTTTTACAGTATACTGCTATTCCGGATATTAATTTTGAAAACAAACTGATTAGCCTGGGTATTGATTCGGGTACTCCGGACGGACAGGTTTTGACTTCCAAAGTGGCTTCATTGACTGTTCTTGATGTTAGTAGCAGTTCTATTACAGACCTCACCGGAATTGAGGCTTTTGTAGCTTTAAAATCATTAAGCTGTTCGACTAATCGACTGACTCAATTAAATGTGTCTAAAAATATTGCACTTACCGAGTTAAACTGTAGTAATAACCTTTTAACAG
This sequence comes from Flavobacterium sp. HTF, assembly GCF_003105115.1. Lineage (GTDB taxonomy): Bacteria > Bacteroidota > Bacteroidia > Flavobacteriales > Flavobacteriaceae > Flavobacterium. The sequence continues at coordinate 66,411 of NZ_QETH01000011.1, forward strand.
CACTTGATTTATCTGGTAATACATTGTTGACGTCGATATCGTGCGATTATAACAAATTAACAACGCTTAGTTTTTCTAATAATTTAGCACTTACGAATATTGTTTGCGCCAACAACCAACTTACCAGTATTGACGTTTCGAAGCAATTAGCTCTGGAAACATTAAATTGTGGATACAATAAAATTGATGCTCTCGATGTAACCTCCAATGTGAATCTTTGGAAAATTATATGTAATGACAATTGGTTGAAAAGTCTCGATTTAAGTAAAAATAACAAACTGACTTTTATGTTTGCTCATTCTAATAGTTTAAGCAGTTTGAATATTCAGAATGGAACAAATTATTTATTTAATCCTAATACTTCTGTTGCAAGTTTTTATCAAAACCCATACTTAACATGTATCCAGGTGGATAATATAGCAGAAGCAAATGCCCGTTGGGTGAACAGAAAAGATGCTCTTGCAGATTTTAGTACAGATTGTGCTGCTTTTACCTCTATCCCTGATGTTAATTTTGAAAAAAAGCTGATTGCTCTTGGAATTGACAGGGATGGCTTAAATGGAAAAGTCCAGACTTCAAGAATTGCTTCAGTAAAAGTTTTAAATATTACCAGTAGTTCTATTGCTGATATCACAGGAATTCAGGATTTTGAGGCATTGACTACTTTATACTGTTATGATAACCAAATTACAACTCTAGATATTTCTAAGAATATTAATTTAACAACCCTGAGTTGTGGACAGAATAAATTAACTTCTCTGGATGTATCCAAAAATTTAGCATTACAAGACTTATCTTTTTCTTCCAATCAATTGACAACGATTGATGTTTCTAAAAATTTAGCATTAACGTCTTTAGCATTTTTCAGTAATAATCTAACGAGTTTAGATATATCTCACAATTTAGCACTAAATGTTTTGCAAAGTCAATCAAACCAATTGACAACAATTGATATTTCTAAAAATTCAGCATTAACTGTATTAGGCGTTTCTACTAATAAATTGACAAACCTTGATGTTTCGGCTAATTTAAATCTAACATCTTTGGCCTGTGATCAAAATCTCTTAACTAGTCTGGATGTTTCAAAAAACACTCTATTAAAGACTTTAAATTGTTCTAACAATGAATTGAAATGTATACTTGTTGCTGATGTAGATTTCGCATACACTTACTGGAGCAACACTAAAGACAAATCAGCCTTTTATACTAAAGATTGTGATGCCGTTACATTAATTCCGGATCTTAATTTTGAAAATAAATTAATTAGCCTGGGAATAGATACGGGAACTCCTGATGGACAAGTGTTGACCGGAAGTATTGCTAATGTAACTTTCTTAAACGTTAGTAAAAGTAATATTTCAGATCTAACAGGAATACAAGACTTTATATCGTTAAATTATTTGAATTGCGGTCAAAATAGTTTAACAGCATTGGATGTAAGTGAAAATGCCGTTTTAGATGCTTTATTTTGTAATAATAACCAGATTGCTGTTTTAGATGTAAGTAAGAATACTGCTTTAACTTTTTTAAGCTGTAATAACAACCAGATTAAAGCTTTAGATGTAAGCAAAAATACTGCTTTAACTGTTTTGGATTGCAATAACAACCAGATTGCAACTATAGATGTAAGTAATAATCTTGCTTTGACTGACTTAATTTGCTACGCAAATAAATTAACCTCTTTGGATGTTAAAAAAAATACAGCTTTAACAAAATTAGACTCAGGTTCAAACCAATATACTTCGTTAGATGTAAGTGCAAATACTGCTTTAACATTTTTAGGATGTAATACCAGTCAATTAACCTCTATAGACGTAAGCAAAAATACCGCCTTGACTCTGCTGGACTGTCGTGAAAATAAAATAACCAATTTGGATGTTTCTAAACTCACTGCTCTAACAGAGCTATATTGTCAGTCTAATCAACTAAAAGATTTGGATGTAAGTAAAAATAAATCTTTGGAACTTATAAATTGTTCAAAAAATCAGCTAACCACTTTGGATTTAAGTACACATCCAGCCACAATTGGTTTATATGCTAATTCTAATCAATTAACGAGTCTAAATTTGAAGAATGGAAATAATGCTAACTTTCAATTGCTATATTTAAATCTTACAAACAATCCAAATCTAAGCTGTATTCAGGTTGATGACAAAGTCTATTCTGATGCTAACTGGTCAGCAAAAAAAGATGCAACCGCAAATTACGATACTAATTGTTCAAGTTTTTACACTGAGATTCCAGATTCAAATTTTGAACAGAAGCTAGTTGATTTAGGGATTGATACAGATGGTTTAAATGGAAAAATTACCACTGCAAACATAACCTCAATTACCTCTTTAGATCTTTCGAATGGTAATATTAAAAATCTAGCAGGAATTGAAAATTTCACAGCATTAAACATTTTAGATTGCAGGAATAATCAACTTACTACTTTAGATCTTTCTAAAAACAGTAATCTTCAAATTTTGTATGCTACAGGAAATCCGCTTGTATATCTGAATTTGAAAAACGGAAATAATCAAAATCTTATTATCCAACCAGAAACGGCTAAGAATGCAGCAGGTATTACAGGAACAACATTTATAGGTCTTACTTCATTGAGTTGTGTAAAAGTAGACGATGCCGCGTATTCTAACACAAACTGGGCTAAAATCAAAGAAACTACTACAACCTACTCTGAGACATGTACATTAGGTCTTGAAGATTCCGTTTTTGATAAAGTTGCTTTGTATCCTAACCCAACGAAAGGTGAATTGAACATTCAAAATGTTCAACTTGAAAAAGCTACCGTTTATAATTCATTAGGGCAATTGGTAAAAACGTTTACTTTAGATTCTTCGAACAGTGATAATAAAATCAACTTATCTGGTTTACCAAAAGGAATATACTATGTATACTTAATTAATCAGGACTTTGCTTCTGCTAAAAAAGTAATAGTAGAATAATACAATTTAGTTCAACCAAAAAATCCCATTTTCATTATAGTTGAAAATGGGATTTTTTATTTTTTCTTTTCTTTTAAAGAATTTCTTCGCAGGTAAAAACTTCTTTTAACCGAACTCCTTTTTCAGTATGCTCAACGGTTATAATCTGGTTGTGCGCATCGTGTTCTAAAAACAAATAATGGTTGTTATCTGCTGCTGCATTCAGGAATTTAGATTTTTCCGGCATTGTCAACAATGGTCGTGTATCATATCCCATAACATACGGCAACGGAATATGTCCGGCTGTAGCCAATAAATCGGCACAAAAAACGATGGTTTTATCCTGATATTTTATGTGTGGAATCATTTGTTTTTCGGTATGACCATCAACGTAGAAAATATCAAAACCTAATTCCTCTGAAAACCCAAAATCACTATTTGGCCTTTGAATAAAATTCAACTGCCCGCTTTCCTGCATGGGTATAATATTCTCTGTGAGGAAAGAAGCTTTTTCACGGGGATTTGGTTTAGTTGCCCATTCCCAATGATTTTCGTTTGTCCAGTATTTTGCATTCTTAAATGCCGGTTCGTAACCTGTTTTATCAGAATTCCATTGTACACTTCCCCCGCAATGATCAAAATGAAGATGAGTCATAAAAACATCTGTTATATTATCCCGTTGAAAACCATATTTTGCTAAAGATTTATCTATGGAGTGAGAACCCCAAAGCGAATAATAACCAAAAAACTTTTCTGATTGCTTGTCTCCCATTCCGGTGTCGATCAAAATCAGCCGGTTTCCGTCTTCTATAAGCAAACAGCGTGCTGCAATATCAATCAGGTTATTGCTGTCGGCCGGATTGGTCTTATTCCAGATTGTTTTTGGCACAACGCCGAACATGGCGCCTCCGTCTAGTTTAAAATTTCCGGATTCTATTGGGTAAAGTTTCATGAGAGTAAATTTCAATATTGGAAACAAAGCTAGGAAATTGGATTTCTTTATGCTAAGATTTGAAACTAAAAAACTCCCTAATAGTTTTAATCGAGTGTGATAGAAGTGCTTCCTATTATTTCTTGTTTATCAAAGAAATTCACAAAATAAGTTCCTTTTTTAAATTGATATTCATTTGCAGGATTCAAAATCCCATAAATATTTGCAGGTTTCCCCTGAAAATCAACAGCAACTATAAAACTGTACACCAAAGCTTTTCCGTTATCAAATTCTATCAGCTTATTTTCGCCTAAAACCGAATTTTTTTGATCTAAAACCTGAATATAAAAAACTCTTTTCCCGGTTTTGGCAGCAGAATTTCCCGTTACCGAAAAACTCACTTTAAATTTTTTGGTATTTCTGGCTTTGTCGGTTTCAATTTCCTTACCCGAACTTTTTTCCCTTAATGCAATAACATTAAAATTATCAGATGTTAGTTTAGAAGCATCCTTGAGACTGTATTCCAGTTTTTTTTGTTTTGAAATTAAGGTATCATTTTCTTCCTTTTGTTTACTCATAATAAGACTCTGACTTTGAATTTCAGTGAGCAGGGTCTTATTTTGTGATTTTAATTTTTTAATTTCCAGAACTTTGGCATTTAAACTGGAAAGCTGTTTTCTGTAGATTTGTATTTGAGAAGGAGAAGGATTTTCAGAAGCTTTAATAATTTCCATTAAATTTTCAACATTTTTTCTTTCAATCTCCAGTTCCTGAGACAATGCTGTTTTTTCTAATATAGCAACATCATAAGCTAATTTTAATGTAGCGAGAGAATCTAATATATTTTTTTGTGCCAGACTTTGCCTGTTATTTTCTGAAAAATGGCTGGTTATTGTCCTGGCTTTTTCACTTTTATTTGGTTCGTTACTAAAAACAAATACTGTAATACCTAATCCAAAACCACAAAATACTAATAAAAGTGCTTTCAACCATTTGTTTTCATGCTGTTTTTTCATAATTTCTCACAATTTTACGCAAAAATAGCAATAAGTAACGAATTAAAAATGCGTATAAACACCCTTTTTTTAACATATTTATCATATTATTGATACTTAAATCCTACAAAACGATTGTTTTTTTAATAATTATGCAAATATTTTAAAAAACTTCTTTTGTTTATTCAAATATTAAACGATTTGGATTATTAAATAACTTCTGTCTATTTTAACATTTGTTATAATAATGTGAACCATTATGGAAAAAGGTTTTTAAGTCGTATCTTTGCAGATAATTTCATTTCAGCATTGACAGACAGCACTTTAAATTGTAATAAATTCATTACCATTTCAGATGCAGCCTAAAATGAATGAAAAAGATAAATACCATAAATACAATGATAAAAGTTTCTGATACAGCCAAAAAGAAAATCATCGATTTGATGAGTGACGATGGTTTTGATGCCGCTCATGATTACGTACGCGTAGGTGTGAAAAGCGGTGGATGCTCTGGTTTGTCATATGATTTAAAATTTGACAAAACAAAAGGCGACGACGATAAAATATTTGTAGACAACGACATCACAATTGCAGTTGAGAAAAAGTCTTTTCTTTATTTAGCAGGAACAACTCTTGAGTTTTCAGGCGGATTAAACGGAAAAGGTTTTGTCTTTAACAATCCAAATGCAAGCAGAACTTGTGGTTGTGGAGAGTCATTTTCACTATAAATAAAGAATATAAAGCTTAAATTCTTCGAAAAAATCAAACATTTCTAAGGGTTTTAAAAAACTAAAAAATGTCAAAATATACTGAAGACGATTTAAAAATCGAACTCGAAACTAAAGAATACGAATACGGTTTTTATACCAATATTGAATCGGAGACGTTTCCTATTGGCTTAAACGAGGATATCGTTAGAGCTATTTCTCTTAAAAAAGAAGAACCGGAATGGATGACTGAATGGCGCATCGAGGCTTTCCGTGCCTGGAAAGAAATGATTGAGCCTGAATGGGCAAATGTTCATTATCAAAAACCAGATTTTCAGGCCATTTCATATTACTCAGCCCCAAAACAAGTAGATCCAAACAAAACTTTAGATGATGTTGATCCGGAACTTCTTGAAATGTACAAAAAGTTAGGAATTTCTGTAGACGAACAAAAAATGATGAACAATGTCGCTATGGATATTGTAGTCGATTCTGTTTCTGTTGCTACTACTTTCAAGAAAACATTAGGAGAAAAAGGTATTATTTTTTGCCCGATTTCTGAAGCTATAAAAGAACATCCGGAATTGGTTCGTAAATATTTAGGAACTGTTGTACCACAAAAAGACAACTTCTACGCAGCATTAAATTCAGCGGTTTTCTCTGACGGAAGTTTTTGTTATATTCCAAAAGGCGTTCGTTGCCCAATGGAACTTTCAACCTATTTCAGAATCAATCAGGCAGGAACCGGACAATTCGAAAGAACTTTGGTTATTGCCGATGCAGGAAGTTACGTTTCTTACCTAGAAGGTTGTACCGCTCCAAGCCGTGACGAAAATCAATTACACGCTGCTGTGGTTGAACTAATCGCTTTGGATGATGCTGAAATTAAATATTCTACCGTTCAAAACTGGTTTCCTGGAAACAAAGAAGGAAAAGGTGGAGTTTACAACTTCGTTACAAAAAGAGGTTTATGCGAAACAAACGCTAAAATCTCCTGGACACAAGTTGAAACAGGTTCTGCAGTGACCTGGAAATATCCTTCTTGTGTATTGAAAGGTGACAATTCAGTAGGAGAATTTTATTCAATCGCTGTTACCAATAATCATCAACAGGCAGATACTGGAACTAAAATGATCCATTTAGGAAAAAACACTAAATCGACTATTATTTCTAAAGGTATTTCGGCTGGAAAATCACAAAACAGTTACCGTGGTTTAGTGCAAATTTCGCCAAGAGCGGAGAATGCAAGAAACTTTTCGCAATGTGATTCTCTTTTAATGGGAAACAATTGTGGAGCGCATACTTTCCCTTATATCGAAAGTAAAAATCCATCCGCAAAAATAGAGCACGAAGCCACTACAAGTAAAATTGGAGAAGATCAGGTTTTTTACTGCAACCAAAGAGGTATCCCGACTGAAAAAGCGATTGCCTTAATTGTAAACGGTTTCAGTAAAGATGTATTGAACAAATTGCCAATGGAATTTGCTGTGGAAGCGCAAAAATTATTGGAGATTTCGTTAGAAGGATCTGTAGGATAATATTTAAACTCAATCGTTATGAATATTACTTTAAAAAATGTAAACAAAAAAGATTTTCCAATTTTTAAATCATTGGCAAAATCTCTTGGTTTTGAAATTATTGAAGAGAAGGAAGAAAGCCCATACAATCCTGAATTTGTAAAAGAGATTTTACAAGGACAAAAAGATATTAAAGAAGGTAGAGGCATCAAAATGACAATGGAGGAATTACGAGCTTTATGCAAATAATATTTACTCCAAAAGCAAAAAAAGATTTAGATTTTTGGGTCAAATCTGGAAACAAGAATATTTTAAAGAAAATTAATGCTTTAATTGAAGACATACAACTTCATCCATTTAGTGGAATTGGAAAACCAGAACAATTAAAATATAATTTGTCTGGAGTATGGTCAAGAAGAATTGATCAAGAGCATCGATTAGTATATGAAATTATTGACGAAGACACAATTGAAATACTAAATCTCCTTTCATTAAAAGGGCATTACGAATAAGTATTAATGGAAAATAAAAAAGTCATCATTTTAGGTTCATCCAGAAAAAATGGAAACACAACAAAAATTGTGGATGAAATTTCTAAGGAGCATCATATTGATGTAGTGAATTTAAGTGATTACAATATTTCGTATTATGATTACGAAAGCAAAAATATAGACGATGATTTTCTTCCTTTAATAAGACGAATACTGGAAGAATACGACACTTTACTTTTTGCAACGCCGGTTTATTGGTACAATATGAGCGGTATTATGAAGGTTTTCTTTGATCGTATTTCAGATTTAATCCGAATTGAAAAAGAAACCGGAAGAAAACTAAGAGGAAAGAAAATTGGAGTGATTACAAATTCACACGATAATGAAATCGAAGACAGTTTTTACATTCCGTTCAAAAAATCAGCCGATTATTTAGGCATGGAATATTTAGGACACGCGCATTTTAATGCCAACATCCTAAACCAACAAACAAAAATAGAATTGACATTTATATAAAATAAAAAAACAATGTTATCAATAAAAAACCTTCACGCCTCAATTGGTGATAAAGAAATCCTGAAAGGAATTAATATAGAAGTTAAAGCTGGCGAAGTACACGCTATCATGGGACCAAACGGTTCTGGAAAAAGTACACTTTCGGCTGTTATTGCCGGAAACGAAAACTACGAAGTTACGGATGGAGAAGTTTTCCTTGACGGAGAAGATCTTGCTGATTTAGCTCCGGAAGAAAGAGCACATAAAGGAGTTTTCCTTTCTTTTCAATATCCTGTAGAAATTCCTGGAGTTAGTGTAACTAATTTCATGAAAACGGCCATCAACGAAACTCGTAAAGCTAACGGTCAGGAAGAAATGCCAGCGAACGAAATGTTGAAAGTAATTCGTGAGAAATCGGAATTATTAGAAATTGATCGTAAATTTTTATCTCGTTCTTTAAATGAAGGTTTTTCCGGAGGAGAGAAAAAAAGAAACGAAATTTTTCAAATGGCAATGTTAGAGCCAAAATTAGCGATTCTTGACGAAACCGATTCTGGTCTTGATATCGACGCTTTAAGAATTGTAGCTAACGGAGTGAACAAATTAAAAAGCGACAAAAACGCAATCATTGTTATCACACACTACCAACGTTTGTTAGATTATATCGTTCCTGATTTCGTTCACGTTCTTTACAACGGAAGAATCGTAAAATCCGGAGGAAAAGAATTGGCTTACGAGTTAGAAGAAAAAGGATACGACTGGATTAAGGCAGAGAACTAAAATTTGTTTCAGGTTTCATGTTTTTTTTAGTTTCAAGTTGAACTACATTTTGTAAGTTTAAACTTAAATTACTAAAATAGAAATTATGGCAACAATAACTCGATTTGAGGATTTAGAAATTTGGAAAGAAGCTCGACGATTAGCAAAGGAAATTCATCTCATTGCAGTTCAAACAGAGTTAAAATCAGATCTCAAATTTAAAAATCAAATAAAAGATTCTTCGGGTTCCGTAATGGATAATATTGCTGAAGGTTTTGAAAGAGATGGGAATTTAGAATTTCGACAATTTTTATCTATCGCAAAAGGTTCAGCCGGAGAAACAAGATCTCAGTTATATCGTGTTTTTGATTTTGAATATATTTCGGAACAAAAATTCGAAGCTTTAAAAACAGATTATGAAAATTTAAGTGGCAAAATAAAAAACTTTATCACTTACCTAAATAAAAAAGATTTCAAAGGAAATAAGTTTCAATAGAAAAACCTGAAACAAAAAACCTGAAATAAAATGGATTTCAAAGGAATTAAGTTCCAGCAGTCAACCTGAAACTTGAAACCTGAAACACCGAAGGAAACAAAAGAACAATGGATTTAAAAGAAAAATTAGTATCGTCTTTTATGGCTTTTGAAGAGCGTGTCGATGTACATTCAGATTTACATGACATACGCACAAATGCCTTAAAAAACTTCGAAAATAAAGGTTTCCCAACCAAAAAAGAAGAAGCTTGGAAATATACATCGCTAAATGCCATCTTAAAAAATGACTTTACGGTTTTTCCAAAGCAGGAAAATGCAATCGAATTTAATCAGGTAAAAAAATACTTTTTACACGAAATTGATACTTACAAATTAGTATTTATCGACGGTGTTTTTAGTTCGCATTTGTCTTCTACAACGCATGACGGAATCGATGTTTGCTTGATGTCATCGGCATTGACCAAGCCAAAATATAAAATGATTATTGATACTTACTTTAATCAAATCGCCAGTAAAGATGATAGCTTGACTTCATTGAATACTGCATTTGCAAGTGAAGGTGCTTTTATCAATATTCCGCAGAAAAAAGTGGCTGACAAACCAATTGAGATTATGTATTTCTCAACAGGAAACGAAGCGGCTTTAATGGTTCAGCCAAGAAATTTGGTAATTGTGGGTGAAAATTCACATGTTCAAATTATCGAACGTCACCAAAGTTTGAATGAAAATCCGGTTTTAACCAATTCGGTTACTGAGATTTTTGCTCAAAAACGTGCGATTGTTGACTATTATAAAATTCAAAACGATAATAGTGAAGCCAATTTAATTGACAACACTTACGTTTCGCAACAACAAGAAAGTCATGCTTATGTTCATACTTTCTCTTTTGGTGGAAATTTAACTCGTAACAACTTAAACTTCTATCACTTTGGTGAAAGATTAACCAGTACGTTAAACGGAATTTCGATCTTAAATGACAAACAACACGTTGACCATTATACTTTGGTCAACCACGCAACGCCAAATTGCGAAAGTTTCCAGGATTATAAAGGAATTTTCTCTGATCGTTCGACAGGAGTTTTCAACGGAAAAGTTTTGGTAGAAAAAGAAGCTCAAAAAACAAATGCTTTCCAAAAAAGCAACAATATTTTATTGAGCGATAAAGCTACAATCAACGCAAAACCACAATTGGAGATTTTTGCAGATGACGTAAAATGTTCGCACGGTTGTACCGTTGGACAGTTGGATGAAACAGCAATGTTCTATATGCAGTCTCGTGGAATTCCTCAAAAAGAAGCTAAAGCTTTATTGATGTACGCATTCTCAAATGCCGTGATCGAAAGCATTAAAATACCAGAATTAAAACAAAGAATTACTAAAATCATTGCCATGAAATTAGGCGTGAATTTAGGATTTGATTTGTAGCAGATTCTATTTATAAAGACAAAAAACCGATAAGCTTTTAAAGTTTATCGGTTTTTTTGTTTGCTACTCCTGCAAGGTTTCCAAAACCTTGTAGGTATTATTTACGTTTCTATACCTACAAGGTTTTGGAAACCTTGCAGGAAGGGAACAATTTTTATTTCTTCACACTCTCAATAATCCCCTTCAAAAACCCATTAAAATCAAATCCCGGCTCCTCTTCCTTCACTCCCATTCTCACGATTACCATATCTAAAGACGGAATAATCGCCACCATTTGTCCTTGATATCCACTGCAATAAAACATATCACGTGGAACATCTGGAAATTTTCCTCCGGCATTTAGCCAAAATTGCGCTCCATATTTTCCTTCAGAAGTATTGGTTGGAGTTGCTGTGTATTTTACCCAGCTTTCGTCCAGAATTTGTTCGCCGTTCCAATTTCCTTTATGAAGATATAATAATCCAAATTTCGACCAATCTCTTGGCGTTGCCCAACCGTAAGATGAACCTACAAAAGTGCCAGACATATCTTGTTCGACGATCATCGAATTCATTCCGATTTTGTCGATTATGGCGCTGTACCAAAAATCAAGATATTCCTGTTGTGTTTTAAATTGTCTTCTCAAAATCAGAGACAATAAATTGGTTGTTCCGGATGAATAATTCCAATGTGTGTTGGGCTTAAACTGAGCCGGCTTATCCAATTGTACTTTTCCCATATCTTCTGCCTGGAAAAGCATTTTTGTAGCGTCACAAATGGTACTGTAATTTTCCTCCCATTCTAACCCGGAATTCATGTGAAGCAAATCATTGATCGTAATAATTTTACGCTCATCGTTTTGCCATTCTTTGATTGGTGCTGGTTTGTAAATATCGATTTTTCCTTGTTTCGCCAAAACTCCAAAAGCCGAACTTGTGATACTTTTTGTCATCGACCAGCCTAAAATTTTGCTGTCTTTATTGAAACCCGTGTCGTATTTTTCACCAATCAATTTATCTTTATATAAAACGACAACGGCACGTGTACGTTTTGTTTTTCCACCATTTTTATCAAAAGAATCATCAATAGCTTTTTTTAATTTTGAGTAATCAACATCTGCGAAAACGGAATCTTTCGGTTCATTATTTCCATATGGAAAAGGAAGATTATTGACCAATTTTGTTCTTTTTGGAAGTAAGTAAGGCTTTGAAGCATCAAAATTATCATTGATCAAAGTTGCCCCAAGACCTTCTCTGTAAATCGCTTTTCGTTCTTTCAGTCCATAAACAGAAGAAACAGCAAATTTTCCCGCATCATTAATTGAATTTTCCGCCAAATCTATCATATCGATATCATTGTCCGTTTTCTGAATTAAGTCTAAGGGGCGATTATCCAGAAAATGTCCTGATGCTACACTCTTAGCCGAAAAACCGGAGATTAAATCCAGCTTTGGATAAGTGGTAAATCCGAAATACAAAAAGGCAAGAACCAAAACAAGCAGAAGTACTTTGAGAATTTTTTTCATGATGTATTAGATATTTTTAATGCAATATAAATAATTTATGTTCATGATTTTAGAAGTCAAATTATAATTCTGGTTCGGATAATTCAGAAAAGGGATTTGATTTTTAAGGAATCAGCATTTAGGCCTGCAATCAATGGTGCTATAAAAGGAAATTATAGAATTGCCGTAGAAACCAATTTAGTTTTAGTACTTTTGTAAATAGATTTTTTCTAAATAAGACATGCTAGATATTCAAAAAATAAGAGCTGATTTCCCGATACTTTCACAAACTGTAAACGGAAAGCCATTAGTATATTTCGACAACGGAGCTACTTCGCAAAAACCACAAATTGTAATTGATGCCGAAGTAAAGTATTATCAGGAAATTAACGCCAATATTCATCGTGGCGTTCACACATTAAGCCAGTTAGCTACTGATGCTTACGAGATTTCTCGTGGTAAAGTAAAAGATCATATCAATGCAAAACATGCTCACGAAGTACTTTTTACTTCCGGAACAACACACGGAATTAATTTAGTAACAAACGGTTTTGCTTCAATTCTAAAACCTGGGGATGAAGTAATTGTTTCTTCTTTGGAACATCACAGCAACATTGTGCCCTGGCAGATGTTATGTGAAAAAACCGGAGCCACTTTAAGAGTGATTCCAATTAATGAAAACGGAGAGTTGATTATTGAAGAATTTGATGCGCTGCTTTCAGAAAAAACGAAAGTCGTTACCGTTAATCATATTTCAAATGCATTGGGAATCATTAACCCAATTAAATATATCATTGATAAAGCTCACGCTGTTGGTGCTGCTGTTTTAATTGACGGCGCGCAGGCAGTTCCGCATTTAAAACCAAATGTTCAGGAATTAGATTGCGATTTTTATGCTTTTTCAGGTCATAAAATGTGCGGCCCAACCGGAACCGGAATTTTATACGGAAAAGAAGAATGGCTGAATAAACTTCCTCCTTATCAGGGCGGTGGCGAAATGATTAAAGAAGTTACGTTTGAGAAAACAACTTACGCCGATCTTCCTCATAAATTTGAAGCGGGAACACCAAATATAGCGGGCGGAATTGTTTTAGGAACTGCAATTGATTATTTAAACAGCGTTGGTTTTGAGAACATTCACGAATATGAAAATGAACTTTTGAAATACGCTACAAATCGTTTATCTGAAATCGAAGGTTTAAGAATCTACGGAACAGGAAAAAATAAAGCTTCTGTAATCTCGTTTAATATTGATGGTATTCATCCGTATGATATTGGTTCCATTATCGATAAGTTAGGAATTGCAGTTAGAACCGGACATCATTGCGCACAGCCTATTATGAATTTCTTCTGTATTCCCGGAACAATCCGTGCTTCTTTTTCTTTTTATAATACCAAAGAAGAAATTGATTTAATGGTCGATGCCGTTAAAAAAGCACAAACAATGTTAAGCTAAAAAAATTAAATATATGCGAATAATATCATTATTACTTTTAACTGTTTTTATAGCAACTGGCTGCTGCAGTCAAAAAAAAACAGACATGAAATCTACTCAAATTGAATACTCGGCTCTTTCTAGAGGATATTATAAAAAAATCCTTGTTGAAAACGAATCAGTATCTGTCACAAATGGCAGAAATGAGGAAGCTGTACAAAGCAAAATAGATGCTGCAAAATGGAATAAAATTGTAGATGAGTTTTCTAAAATAAACTTAGACAGTCTCGCTACATTAAAAGCTCCAACCGAAAAGCGTTTCTATGACGGTGCAGCAATAGGAAATTTAAAAATAACAACAAACGGTAAAACCTACGAAACACAAGGTTTTGACAACGGTTTTCCTCCAAAGAAAATTGAAAAACTGGTAAACCTGCTAGTAGATTTTACGAAAGAATAATTATGACGATAAAAGAAATTCAGAACGAGATAATAGACGAATTCTCAATGTTTGATGACTGGATGCAGCGTTATGAATACATCATCGAATTAGGAAAAAGTCTTCCTCTTATAAAAGAAGAATATAAAAAAGACGAAAACTTAATCAAAGGATGTCAGTCTAAAGTCTGGCTGCAAGGAGAACAGAACGATGATAGAATTGTTTTTACGGCAGACAGTGATGCTATTTTGACTAAAGGAATCATTGCAATTTTAATTCGTGCTTTCTCTAATCAAAAAGCTTCGGATATTATAAATGCTGACACTGAATTTATAGACGAAATTGGATTAAAAGAACATTTATCTGCTACACGCGCAAATGGTTTGGTTTCGATGATCAAAAACATCAAAATGTACGCTTTAGCTTTTGATGCAAAAAACAAAAATTAAGAAATTTTAAACCATATAAGTAATATAAGAAAATTTAAGTTTTGCTTTAAATGAACTTATATTACTTATATGGTGAAAAAACAAAAACAATGGAACAAGAAATAGACACAAACGAATTAGGAGAATCAATTGTAAAAGTTTTAAAAGGAATTTACGATCCTGAGATTCCTGTTGATATTTATGAATTAGGGTTGATTTACGACGTAATGGTAAATACAGATTACGAAGTAAAAATCCTGATGACACTTACATCTCCAAACTGCCCGGTAGCGGAAAGTTTACCAAGAGAAGTGGAAGAGAAAGTAAAAAGTATTGAAAACATCAAAGATGTAGACGTAGAAATTACTTTCGATCCGCCCTGGAGTAAGGATTTGATGAGTGAAGAAGCAAAATTAGAATTAGGAATGCTTTAATATTTGTTTCAGGTTTCAAGTTTCAGGTTACGCAACCTGAAACTTGAAACCTGAAACTAAACTTTTCATATGGAAGAAATCATCAATAAAGTTGCCAATAGCGCTTTAGAAGTTTTTGATCTTGAGGATTATTATCCTAAAGGAATGCGTGTGCAAATTGATATTTCACAGTGGCTTCTGGAAGGTTTTTTATTGAAAGAAAAAGACTTTAGAGAACATTTGAAAAATCACGACTGGACTCAGTATCAGGATCAGTATGTGGCTGTAAATTGCAGCACAGATGCTATTGTTCCTACTTGGGCATCAATTTTAGTTGCAGTTCATCTGGCACCTTATGCAAAAAAGGTAGTCAACGGCACTATTGAAGATCTGGACGGAAGTTTGTACGAAGAAATCCTTAGCAAAATCGATTATTCAGAATACAAAAACAAACCCGTTATTGTAAAAGGATGTTCAAAGAAACCGGTTCCGATGCGCGCTTATATTTTAGCCACAACTTATTTACAGCCTTTTGCAAGAAGTATTATGTACGGAGAGGCTTGTTCTGCTGTACCTTTATACAAAGAATCTAAGAAATAGCGTACTTCAATACCCAATTAATCCTACAGAATCTGCTTGGTTTTTAGTATATTTGTTAATATACACTTAAACTAAATACCATGAGAAAGATATTTATACTACTCTTCGTTTTAGCAAATATTACTTTTGTTCAAGCCCAAAATTCAGAAAAAGAATTAGTTCAAAATACAGAGAAAGCTGTAAAAAAAATCAATGATACTATTGAAGAAGAAGGCTGGAAAGCGAAAGGGACAGTATCTCTTTTATTAAATCAGTCCAGCTTTAATAACTGGATTGCCGGAGGTGAAGATAGCTTCTCAGGAACTTTAGGAATCAATTACGACTTCAATTATAAAAAAGACGACATAACCTGGGATAATAAAATCCTGGCTTCTTACGGGCTTTTACAAACTAAAACAGCCGATTTCGAGAAAAAGACTGATGACCGTTTAGAATTTAATTCAATTGTCGGAAAAAGAGCTTTTGGAGAATGGTATTATTCTTTCTTCCTGAATTTCAGAACCCAGTTTTCTATCGGTTATTTATACGGAAAAGATGAAAATGGCAAAGAAATCCGGACAAAAAATACGCAATTTATGTCTCCGGGTTATTTAACCACAGGTCCGGGTATCTATTGGTCAAAAGATGAAAATCTAAAAATTAACTTTGCACCATTAACGTCAAAATTCACTTTTGTCGATGGTGCTTACACATCTGCAATAGATCAGGAAACAGGTTTGCCGTATGTAGATGGGGCTTATTTTGGTGTAGATGCCAACAAAACTATGCGTTACGAACTTGGTTTTTATTCTTCTGTATATTACAAACTTGCCATAATGACAAATGTAACCGCTGAGAATACACTGAATTTATATTCTAATTATTTAGAAGACCCTCAAAATGTAGATATCAATTACTCTTTGAATATTATCATGAAAGTGAATAGATTTCTATCAGCCAATTTAAACTTCCAGGCAATTTATGATGATAATGCTTTTCAGGGATTTCAAACGAGAGAAGTGTTTGGTTTAGGAGTTAACTTCGGATTTTAATTTGAAACTGAAAACCGCTTATATTTTACCGCAAAGAGCGCCAAGATTTTATAAGTTAGGTTTTATATAAACACAAAGTTCGCAAAGCTGTATGTAAATTTAGCTTTGCGAACTTTGTGTTTTGTGAAGATACTTTTATATTATCCTGGCGCTCTTCGCGGTAATTTATTCCTGCTCTTCTTCTTCTTCTTTTTCAACAGCATCCTTATAATCCGGATACAGGAATTTATTATAAGGGAATCTCGTGATATGAATCTGACGGACAGCTTCATATACCGTTTCTCTGAATTCCTCAAAATTTTCTTTATTGGTTGCCGAAATAAATAACGCATTATTCTCACCAACATTACTCATCCAGGTTTGTTTCCATTCCTCTAATGTGTAATGTCTTCTTGTTCTCTCAGTGATCAGATCGTCTTCATCTATCGTTAGGTGTTTATAGGCATCAATTTTATTAAAAACCATAATAGTTGGTTTGTCATTACTTTTGATATCTAATAAAGTCTGGTTTACAGATTCAATATGATCTTCAAAATCCGGGTGTGAAATATCTACAACATGCAAAAGTAAATCTGCTTCGCGAACCTCATCCAGCGTACTTTTAAAAGAGTCTACCAATTGGGTTGGCAGTTTTCTAATAAAACCTACCGTATCAGAAAGTAAAAATGGCAGGTTTTTAATTACCACTTTTCTAACTGTTGTATCAAGAGTTGCGAATAATTTATTCTCTACAAAAACATCACTTTTACCAATCGCATTCATCAAAGTCGATTTTCCAACATTGGTATAACCTACAAGCGCCACACGTACCATCGCACCACGATTACTACGCTGAATACTCATTTGTTTGTCGATCGTTTTGATTTTATCTTTCAGTAACGAAATCCTGTCACGAACAATACGTCTGTCTGTTTCAATCTCCGTTTCTCCAGGCCCACGCATACCAATACCACCTTTCTGGCGTTCAAGGTGTGTCCATAAACCGGAAAGTCTTGGTAATAAATAAATACATTGTGCCAGTTCTACCTGAGTTCTTGCGTATGAAGTTTCGGCTCTTTGGGCAAAAATATCCAGAATCAAATTGGTTCTGTCTAAAATTTTACAATCAATAATTCTAGAAATATTCTTTTGCTGAGATGGCGATAATTCATCATCAAAAATCAGGGTTGAGATATTATTTTCTTTTACAAAAAGATTGATTTCATCTATTTTTCCTGTCCCGACAAAAGTCTTAGGATTTGGACGTTCCATTTTTTGAGAAAAACGCTTAATCACCTCACCTCCTGCGGTAAAGGTCAAAAACTCTAATTCGTCTAAATATTCGTTAAGCTTTTCTTCACTTTGATTTTGAGTAACAATACCAACAATGGCCGTTTTCTCAAAATTTATAACTTCTTTTTCTAACATATCTTTGAATAAGATGCAAATTTAATAATTTGTAAGACACTAACACTTATAGAATTTTGTTTTTAAGTTCAATTTATGAATGTCTCATTTTCCTGTAAAAATAAAACCATTTAAAAATTAGGAATAATTTCTAAATGGTTTTAAAAAAGATCTGGAAAAATCTTTATTCGTAAATAAAGGTTTTCTCTGTTTTTACAATTCCGTTTTCCTCAATCTGAGAGCAAGAGATAGGGAAATTCAGTTTATTGTATTTGTATTTTCTGCTTACGGCTACCAATGCTGTAGACGAAGGGCTAAAATTCATTTCGTTGTTATATGAAATCGTTTCAAAGCTAAACTCATCTTCATGATAAGAAATCATCGGAACAATAATTTTATAGTTATCTCCAAACAGGTTCTGAACGATTAACTGATCAACCGATTTTTTATCGTCATAAGTATAGGTTTTAGAAATTTTATCACCAACCAAACCTTTATGTTTTGCAACATTATCATTTACATAAACATATTCTATTTTTCCGATAATGGCTTTATTTCTGTCACGTGATGTTCGTCTTACAATAATACCATTTTCAACAATGTATTCGATGTCATCAACCAAATTCTGGTGGTTGGTACTTTTTTTGGTTGTTGCTTTTATGCGGGCACCTTCATAAACAAAAGTTACTGTTTTAGTGATGTAATCATTACCCTCATGATATTTATTTACAAATTTTATAATGTTATTATCTGCATCATAAGTATAATTGATAACTTCTTTCCAGTCGCTTCCAACTTTTTCTTTTACAGTCATATCCAATAATCCATTCTTATTATAAAAGAATTTTTGGATAACATCAGAAGTGGTAATTGTTTGTATTTTTCCATCAGCAAATACAATTGTTTTGTTTACAATTTCACCGTCTTTATAGTTTTGGTAATTTGTTTTTACAATGTTGATTTGCTTTAATTTAACCGGAGGAGCATCCTGACTATGCAACAAACTTGGGAATACCATCATTAAGATGGCCAATAAGTAGATTTTTTTCATGGTATTTGTATCAATTTGGGAAAGCCAAAATACAAAATTCCTATAAAAATCAACAGTATCGGGTTCAAAAAGTATTTATTTTTAAATAATTATCTTAAAATCAATACTTTATTTTGACTATCAAAAAATTTGTAGCTATTTTTCTCCAAAAATCTTTACGTCATCTACCATAAAAGCACCATTTAATGTTTTGTCTTTTCCGGATCCAATATACCTGAAAGCAATATTTATCTTTCCTTTATAAGATGATAAGTCAATACCTCCAGAAGTTATAAACTGGCGTGCAGGTGTAGACAAATTTGCAATTTTTGCGTCTAACTTTGTCCATTTGGCTTTTGTAATATTGGAGCCATCAAAATTCGTTGACACGTAAACTTCTAAAGAATTTAATGGTGAGTCCACTTTTAAATCATGTTGTGCATTTCTGAAAGATAAAACAGCATTATTATAACCGTCTAAATTAATTTTCGGCGAAACCAGCCATGCAATATTTTCAGCAGCACTTGTGCTTGTCGTATTAAATTCGGCATAACCATTTCCTGAATACAGCATACTTTTCCATAATTTGGTCGCTTTTTCTACTATGTTACTCCAACCCGGAAGAGCAAAATTCACATTGTTTTTTACCGATTGAAAATCTTCATAAAACAACGGAATACTTCTTTTTCCTTCCATTACAAGATCACTTTCGTATCTCGCCATCAATTGATAATCCGAACCATATTTTGTGAGGATACCTCGTACTTTTCCGCTTCCGGGAGGCACTGAACCAGATGCAAAATTCGCAAAACTACTGGTCCTGAAAATAATCTGATTACCGGTTTTGTCTGTTAAATTCCAATTTGTAGCACCGCCAATATTGTTTGATTCCTCAAAATAATGCCTGCCGATTGCTTCTTCTGCAAACTGAACGTCTTTGAGCTCAATCAGAGTATTCAGTCTGTTATCCTTTAATGCTTCTTCAACAGAAACAGATTCAACAAGTTGATTTTCATCAACAAGCGTACATGAACCATTCAGCACATTTTTATAATCATTTTTAGAAATCCTTCCTATCGTAGGTTCTCCTGAATTACTAATATACAAACTGCCTATTTGCAAACCGCCGTAATATAAACCTGTAAATTGATTTTTGAGTTTAATGTACACCTTGTTTCCTATTCGAAAATCAACATAGGTATTTGTGACATCAACCGGAACATTCAATCCTGTTGCCGGTTTCCTGTCTGTAGCCATTGTTTGCAGATAAATCGTCTTGAAAAAATTACCTCCTTCATCAGTAGAAATTACATATCCTTCAATAATATCATCAAAACTATATTGCTTTGGCACTGAGCCCGAAAGATCTTTTACTTTTTCTACCGTTTGATTTACGGCCAGATTGGGCTGTGTGCATTCTAATTTTGGAATTTCAACTTCTTTACTACAGGCAAATAAAAACAATAATGGTATTGCTAAAAAAGATTTTAAGAGTATATTTTTCATATATGGGATGTTTTAAAATTTTATAAATTAATACTTAGATTTATGAAATAAGTTCTTCCATATCCATAGAAATATTTTGCACCAAAGGATGGTGTACCACTAGAAATATCCTGATTAAGAGCCCTGAAATTGGCATTGCGTGCCTGTTCAAATCCTCCTGTTTTATAAGAAACATTCAGAAGATTATTGACGCTGGCAAAGAGTCCGATATATTTTCCAAATACGTTCCATGATTTGCCTCCCGAAATATTTAATAAAGAAACAGGGTTAAATTTTTCCTGCTTTAATAACTCTTTTGCCCGCTCTTCCGTCGCTTCCGAAAATATCAAACTGTTTTTAGGATTTTTATAAAAACGATCTGTTCTGGCAATTGGCGAAACATCAATATAATTTTCTGCTAAATAATTAATATTGGCACTGAGCCACCAAAATTTTGGATCCCGGTATTCCAGTCCAAATGAATAAGCTTGTTGTGGCATTCCTGGCTGCTTGTAATTTTTAAGATATGATTTGCCAAAATCAAAAGTCGCCTGCGTATTTTCTTTACCTGCATTTGCATCATTAGTTATCGAGACATTCGGATTACTGTTATAAATATAATTTCCATACGCAGCAGATAAGGTTGCTTTTAAAGTTGGCGAAACCTGATATTCAAAACTCAGTTCGGCACCAATATTTTTCTTGTCAAGATGAGTCAGGGTTTGTGTTACAAAAGCATCCGTATTATTATAACCGGCGCCTTTATCAAAGATTCCTTCTGCATAAAAAAAGGAAGTTCTGGCAGTGTTTTTTATCAAAATAAAATAAGCCGTCGTCCTAACCTTAAGTTTCGGTGAATGATAGACATAATTTCCCTCAGCACTACTGATATTTTCATTTTCAATTCCGTCTACAATAGAGTTGTTGAGTCGGGAATTTGAAAAAGTATTTCGAAGTGAAGGCGCTCTTGTAAGATGCATTCCATTAAAATACAACCATTCTTTTCCTGAGATTTTATAGGTAAATCCGCCTTTGAAACCGAAATTTTCAAAATTCACTTTTTGACTTTTTCCAAGAGATGTTGTCGGATAGATTCCGTTTTGATACAATCCTTCTCTTTGATAGTCGGTTACAGAATAAGATTGACCCAGATATACATCTATTTTTTTATAATTGAATTTAAACTGTGTAAATGCTTCAATTGTCGTTGCCAGAAGATTATAATTATATCCATAAGTGTCACCCTTTTTTACCAGACGATATGGTTTTTGCAAATCAGATTGTGCCTGATTACCACTGTAAAAAGGATCTATATCTTCAAAATATAAACCTCCTAATAAATCTAAAAGATGCTGAAACTGATGTGATTTCAAATTTTTAAAGCTAATCCCACCGTAAAAAGAACTGTTATCTGTGAGTTTACTATTTAAGTTTGTGTTTGCTGCAAAAGTTTTATCATCTGTCCGGTCTTCATACAAAACATAATGGCTTTGTGCCGGCTCATAACCTGAAATTTTTCCGTTATTTATTATTGGCTTTTGGTTTGTCCTGTACATTGTCTCCCAGTCAATTTGTGAATTCTGCAAAAACAATTCTTTATTTTCTTCAGCCTTTGTATAATCTGGCGTAAAATCTCCCGAAAATTCGCCTTTATCTTTTGCATATAGTGATGTGTAATAACTTGGTAATTTTCGGTAGTAAACTGGATCCGGACTATTTGTATTTTGGTAATCTATATTAGTATTTCCTATTTTACCAAACTGATACGTTATACCGGAATTCAGGTTTGTTTTTTCATTTATCCTAAAGTAATGATTGAGCATGAGTAGCGGCTCCTCTATATTTTTGACTCTTGCATTTCTTTTTTCTCCATTTTGCCAGCCCCAATAGGAGTTATATTTATTGTTTGTTACCCCGGTAACTTCATTTGTATTTGCTGAATTTTTACCGCGCGAATTGGGTGTATAAAACCCGGTAAAATTGAGAGAATGCCTGTCATTTAATTTTTTTTCGACACTTATAAAAAAAGATTCTGCATTGAAGTTTGTCCCTTCAAAATAACCTTCGTTTCCAATTCGTTTTCCTGCCGAAACTACATAAGCCCAACCCGAAGAACCGATTCCCGAAGCATACGTGCCAATCGCCCGCCAATTATATGTAGTATTACTTCCGGAGAATGAAATTCTTCCGCCTTTACGATAACCTGAAGCTCGTGTGTAAATTTGCTGTGTTCCTAATATTCCACCAAAAACATAATCTGAAGCAGCAGCACCAACTGAGAATTCCTGATTTTTAAGTACGTCATTTAATCCTCCCCAATTTCCCCATTGCGGCCTTCCGTCATAAATTTTATTCATGGGCATTCCGTTGAGCATCATAGTTCCGTTCTCACTGTCTAAACCACGAATTTTAAACCTGGCTTGTCCCCAACTAAAAGCAGAAGCCTGAAAGAAAGCATCTTTTGACGATTGCAAAAGCCCTGAAGTCATTTCAGAAGAACTATTATCGTCTGTCAGATCACTTTCTAATAATGAAATTAAAGTGCCGGGTATTTCATCTGAAAAATTTTCTTCCAGCTGTAAAATCCCAAGATTAGTATCTGAATTTAAATTGACTTTTAAAAGCAAATCCTTATATCCATTACTATGCAACAGAAGTAATTGTTCTCCTTTGAGAGAAGAATGAATTGTAAATTTTCCGTTTGTTTTGGTAAGTTGAGTGACAGAAGAATTCTGAATACTGACTACTACATTTCCTAATGGATTTTGTGTTTTTGCTTCTATTACTATTCCTGAAATAATAGTTTCCTGTTGTGCAAAAAGAATATTAAAAGGCAATAAAATAAAAAACATCAAGTACTTTTTTCTCATAAAAAACACCAATAAACTTTGATAAATTGTTAGAATTAAAATGTTTATGTCTAAACATCCTGATTGTTTTACATCAAAGGATAAATTGGTTTTTGAAAAATAGTCGATTCAAAGATAAATAATATCTTTTATAATCATATTTTTCCTGTTAATTTATTTTAAAAAATATAATTTTATACTCTATTTTGTAAATAGTTATTTGATTTTCAAATATTTGTCTTAAGTCGTTCTGATTTTAGAAACCATAAAAGCAATCAGAACACCAAAAATTCCGATAAAAGCAAAAGAAAACTGCAGTCCAAAATTTTGCGCAATATGCCCAATTATAGGAGGTCCCATTAAAAAACCAAGAAAACTAACGCTTGAGACAATGGTCAGTGCTTCTCCTGGAGGAACAGTAGGGTTTTTTCCTGCCATACTGTAAACTGTAGGGACAATGGTAGCAACACCCAGACCAACAAGCATAAAGGCAATTGTACAGGGTATAATATAAGGAAGGAAAACAGCAGTAAAAAGTCCGGCAGAAATCATAACACCACTAATTTGCATCACACGCTCGCGGCCAAATTTATTGATTAATCCGTCACCTAAAAATCGTCCGCTGGCCATCATAATCATAAAAGAAGTATAGCCTAAAACTACCAAAGGACCCGGAGCCTGTACAATATCTTTAAAATAAACTCCGCTCCAGTCAAACATTACGCCTTCGCTCGCCATGCTGCAAAAACCTATTACGCCGAGCCAAAGCAAAGCACTGTCTGGTTTGGTAAATAATTTTTTCTTTTGTCCTTTGTCTTTTATTTTTTCTTTGGCTCTGACCAAAAATTTAAAATTGAAGGCAACCATAAGTAGTACAATTACACCCACAATTAAGAAATGGTGCAACGGGTTTAGATTTAAAGCCAGCATTCCTAATCCTACCAGCGCACCTGTAAATCCGGCAAAACTCCACATACCATGAAATGATGACATAATCGTTTTCTTAAAAAGAACTTCAGTGTAGACACCCTGAGTATTTACGGCGATGTTGGCTAAGTTTCCGAATAATCCAAACATAAACAAGCCCAAAGACAA
The DNA here is from genome assembly GCF_003105115.1 of Flavobacterium sp. HTF. Lineage (GTDB taxonomy): Bacteria > Bacteroidota > Bacteroidia > Flavobacteriales > Flavobacteriaceae > Flavobacterium. The sequence goes on from NZ_QETH01000011.1 coordinate 90,827, forward strand.
TTGTAATGCTGTAGTGGCCAGACCTAAATTGGCCAGACATAAAACATACATTATCAAAGAAAAAATTAAAATGCGATGACTTCCAAATTTCGTAACCATTTTTCCTGAAAAAGGCATTACGACCAATTGTCCCATTGGCAAAGCAAAAAGGATAGAACCCAAATCTCCTTCGGTCAGATGCAGCGCTGTTTTAATATCCGGAATACGACTGGCCCAGGTGGCAAAACTTAAACCCATCCCAAAATAAAACATTCCAACAGCAAAACGAATCCTGTTCAGATAAGAAGCTTTTGCTTCTCTGAAAACTTTCTTGATTTTACCTTTGGTCTGAAAAAGAGATAATGGATTAAAATTCCCCAGCATATTTGGTTTGTTTTTGTGATAATTTCAAAAATACTAAAAAGCTATCTGATACTGTAATGCGCAAAGCCTGATTCGAAATTTATAACGTTATTGTTTATAAATTAATTACTTTTTGCTGTTCACTACTGGCAATAGCAGCTTCTATAATCTGCATTACTTTTACTCCGTCCTGTGCGGTAACGGGCTCTGTTTTATTATTGGCAATTGAATCGTAGACTCCATCAAAAAAACTGAAATAATTTCCCTGAAGTGTCGGTACTTTTTCACGAATTTCTTTTCCGTCAGTTTCTGTATGCAAAAATCCCTGCAGCGTTTCGGGTTCTGTTCCCCACGAATCCAGATTTGGTTTTTTACCCAGTTTTAGTTCATCTTCCTGAACATCACCGCGGGGCTTTAAAAAAGATCCTTTTTTACCATGAATTGTATAGGCCGGATTAGGTTCTCTCACAAAAAAACCTGCTTTTAATCTCACTCTAAAATCAGTGTAGATCAATAATAAATCAATCCAGTCATCTACTAATGAATTTTCTCTGGTAATTCTGATATCACCAAAAACCGATTTTGGGGAACCAAATAAAGCCACTGCCTGATCTATTAAGTGCGGCCCTAAATCTTTTAGAATTCCCGCACCATCATTGGCCGTTTCTTTATGTGCCTTTGGACTTAGCAAAGGATTATATCTGTCAAAATGAAATTCAGCTTCGACTAAATCTCCCAAAACACCGTCATTTATTATCTTCTGGATGGTTTTGAAATCACTATCCCAGCGTCTGTTCTGAAAAACAGCTAATTTCAAACCTTTTTCCTGAGCGATTTCAGCCAATTCTTTTGCCTCGGCTACTGTTGTTGTAAATGCTTTTTCTACAACAGCATGTTTTCCTGCCAAAAGCACTTTTTTTGCATATTCATAATGCGTTCCGACAGGAGTATTTACAATAACCAAATCGACATCGTCTGCTAACAATTCATCAATTGAAGCATAACTTTTTACATAGGGATAATCTTCCTGAATGAGTTTTTTGCTTCTTTCCCAGGAACCTAATAATTCAAAACCCTGGTGAATATCCAAAAACGGAGCATGAAAAACCTTTCCCGACATTCCGTATGATAATAGTGATGTTTTTATTTTTTTCATCTTGTATTTATTTTTTTGCCACGAATCTCGCTAATTTACACAAATCAGTATGCTAAAATTAATTGCTTACTTTTTTAAAATCAAAGCAGAAAAAATTCGTGACAATTGTGTAATTTGTGGCAAACCAAATTGAAAATCCTTTTAATCTGTTACTGGTAAAATTTAAATTTTAGCCCTTTCATATTGTTTTGGCCATTGAATATCGGTGTTTAATTCTTTTGCAAAATCCAACGGCAGATTTGGATTTCTCAACGATTCCCTGGCAAATAAAATCAAATCGGCGAGACCATTTTGCAAAATGTCTTCTGCTTGTTTTGCTTCGGTAATTAGTCCAACTGCGCTGGTAACGATGTTGGCTTCTTTTTTGATTTTTTCTGCAAAAGAAACCTGATAACCGGGTTTAATCTCAATCTTTTGATGCGAAACTAATCCGCCTGACGAAACATCAATTAAATCTACGTTTTTTTCTTTTAATATTTTAGAAAGCATTACAGATTCTTCCGGGTTCCAGCCGTCTTCAGCCCAGTCAGTTGCTGAAATCCTGACAAACAAAGGCAGATCCGAAGGCCATTCTGACTGAACGGCTTCGAGGATTTCTAAGACAAACCTAATTAGGTTTTCAAAACTTCCTCCATATTCATCTGTTCTTTTATTCGTTAAAGGCGATAAAAACTGGTGCAATAAATAACCATGCGCACCATGAATTTCCATCACCTGATAACCGGCTTCAACGGCTCTTTTTGTTGCCGTTTTAAAATCGGAAATCACTTTTTGTATTCCGTTTTTATCCAAAGCTTCCGGAAGAAATGGTTCGCCATCATGATACGGAACCTCGCTAGGCGCCACAGTCTGCCATCCACCCTGAGCGAAATCTAACTTTTTATTTCCTTCCCACGGAGCCGAAACGCTTGCTTTTCGTCCCGCATGCGCTAATTGTATGCCCGGAATTGAATTTTGAGAAACAATAAATTCGTTGATTTGTTTTAGTTTTTGAATGTGTTCGTCTTTCCAGATTCCTAAATCAGAAGGAGAAATTCTCGCTTCGGGAGAAACGGCTGTCGCCTCCTGAATAATCAAACCTGCACCACCAGTGGCACGACTTCCTAAATGAACCAGATGCCAATCGTTTGCAAATCCGTCAATTGCAGAATACTGACACATTGGGGAGATAACAATTCTGTTTTTTAAAGTAATTTTTTTTATAGAAAGTGGAGAAAATAATAATGAAGCCATAATGTAACTTTTAATGGTTTTAAGCTACCAATTGGGTATGATAGCGTTCAAAATAGTAAAGTTACAGCATCTTGTTAAAACTGGAAATCTAAATGTTTATTAATTAACAAACATTTAAAGTAAATTCTGCTTATTCCAAAGATTATAATATTCTGATTTTTGTTCTAATAAATCGAAATGATTCCCTGACTCAACTATTGCTCCATTTTTCATTACGAATATTGTATTTGCATTTGAAATTGTACTCAACCGATGTGCAATAACAATAATCGTTTTTCCTTGAGATTTAAATTTATCTATTACGTCTTTTACTATTTTTTCGGAATTAGTATCTAATGATGAAGTTGCCTCGTCCATTAATAAAATTTCAGGATTCTTATATAAAGCTCTGGCTATTGCAATTCTTTGTTTTTGTCCTCCGGAAAGCATTGCTCCGTTTTCTCCAATTTGTGTTTCAAAACCATTTGGCAGTTTTTCTACAAATTCAATAATACCTAATTGTTTTGACAAGTCTAAAATTCTTTGAATATTTGGAAAGGAATCTCCTAATGCAATATTTTCGATAATATTCCCGGAAAACAAATTTAATTGCTGGGGAATTACTCCAATAACATTTCTTAAACTGTGATAATAAACATATTGTAAATCATATTTTCCAATGCTAATTTTTCCTTCTTTTATTGGGTACAAGTTTTGAAGAAGTGAAATTAACGTTGTTTTTCCACTGCCGCTTTCTCCAACTATTGCTGTTGTCTCATTCTTTCTGAATACTGCTGTGAAGTTTTTAAAAACCTCCTGACGAGATCCGTAACGAAAAGAAACATTTTCAAACTTTATATCTCCTAAATTTTCTTTTTGTAATTCTATTTTATTTTCGGTTTCTTCTCTTTCAAGATCCATAATTTCAAAAAGTCTGTCTGCCGCGATCAATGCATTTTGTGCCGTTTTATTCATATTTATCAACGAAGCAACAGGCGAGGTGAAATATCCTATTAAAGCATAAAATGAAAATAATTCCCCTGGAGTTATATCTCTGTCTATTACATAACCAGATCCAATCCACATTAAAATTACAGTAAATAAAGAAGCTAAAAATTGCGTAGACGTATTAGCAAAAATTCCATTTAAACCAGATTTATAAGTAATGAATAAAAGTTTTACAAATTTATTTTCTGTTTTTAAATTTGTAAAATCTTCTATCCCAAATTCTTTTACTGTTCTCACATGTGTAATGCTTTCTACTAATTGAGTTTGTAATTCGGCAGCATTTTCCATAATATTTCTTTCTACTTTTTTATTGAACTTATTTAAAATGAAATAAATTGTTATATAAAAAGGTATAATTATCAATATTATTAAAGCTAGTTTCCAATAATAGGTAAACATTAAAGTGAATGAAAAAATCACAATAAAAACATTCACGATCATATCAATTGCAACTTCATTAATAAACGATCGGATTTTTATTGCATCATTTATTCTGGATATAATTTCACCTATTTGCATGGTATCAAAAAATCGTTGGGGCAAATGAAGTAAATGTTTATAATAACCCAAGATTAATTTAGCATCGATTAACTGACCTGTTTTCATCACAAAAATACTTTTTTTTGATCCAATATAGGCTTGAAGCAAAATAACTGCAATCATGGAAACACTTAATAAATTGAGCAGATTTCTATTACCATCGACCAAAACATAATCTGTGATTTTTTGAATATAAATAGACATTGCCAATCCTAAAACTGTGAATAACATAGCTCCGACTAAGGCCTGAATCAATATGATTTTATGTGGCTGAATTAAATTCCAAAATCGTTTTATTGGTGAAGTTTTCTCATTTAAAATTTTAAAATTATCATTTGGCGCAAAGAGAATTAATACACCTGACCATACTTTTTGAAATTCTTCAAAAGTGTAAATTTCCATTTTCCCAAAACCCGGATCCATAACCGTAATTTTGGATTTTTCTGTTTTATAAATAACTACATAATGATGTAATTGTTCTTTTGTTATAATATGGGCAATAGATGGAAGCGGAATTTTATCTAAAGAATCTAAACCTCCTTTTACACCCTTGGCAGTAAAGCCCATCTTTTCTGCAGCTTCAATAATTCCAAGCACATTTGTACCTCGCTTATCTGTATTGGCGTACTGTCGTATTCTGGCTATGGGCAGATTAACTTTAAAATGGTTTCCAATAGATGCCAGACAAGCAGCGCCACAATCTTTAATATCGTGTTGTTTGATTTTTATCGAAGCCATTATTTTTTATTTGAAATTTGTTTTGGGTTTAACCAATCATCTATTTTGTCAAATAATAAATCAAATAAACTTCTACGAGTAATTATGTAACGTGTGGTTAATGTCATCCCTTTAGAAACAGTAGTTTTATATCCCGACTTTAGTCTTAATGTTTTTGAATCTAATGCACAGCGTACTTTAAAAAAAGCTTGTTCGCTCTGCACCGTAATGTTGTGGTCTATATCAATTACTTTTCCTTCCAAAAGCCCCCACTGATTATAATTGAAAGCATCTAACTGAAATTTTACTTTTTGGTTTTTCTTAATCAAACCAATGTCGTTTGGTGAAACATTATTTTCTACTATAAGATGATCCGCTGAAGAAATGGTCGCAATAGACTGCGAAGCATTTATAAAAGAACCTTTTTGAATACCTGAAAAATTCTCTACAGTACCCGAAATGGGAGCTAAAAGAACATAATTATTTAACTCTGCGTTTATTTTGGTAACCGTTCCGTTAAGATTTTTTAAACGTTCTTCTAAATCTCTTTTTTGATTTTCCCAAGTCGCTTTTTGTTGGCTTATAAAACTTTGTAATGCTTGTTTTGCAACACGCAATTCATATTCAAATTTTTCAAAATCTGCCTTAGCAATGACATCCTTATCATAAAGAATTTTATTGCGATCATAATTTATTTGGGCTTGTGAGATTTTGCTTTGAAGTTCATTTTTTCCTGATTGAAATTTAAATAAATCTTCGCGTGCCGTAGAAGTTTGTAAATGTGTTGTCCTATTTAGTAAAAGATTTGAAACATCTTTTAACAATGTACTAACAGCAGTAGATAATGTATCCTGGGTTCTTTTATCACTTTCAAGATTTTCTTTGGAGATTTTTAGAAGAGTATCTCCTATTTTTACAAAAGCATTATTTTTTAAAGCTATCCAATTCACTCTTCCGCTGACAATTGTTGCAACAGGAACATTATCTGTTTTACTGCGAATCATGCCACGGCTCTGACTGCTGATATCTACTTTAATTATAGGTAACAATCCTAAAAAAATCAAAATAGCAATAATTATAATCAAATAGATTGAAAAACTATTTGATTTGTTTTTTGCGATAAGATTTTCAAGAGTATTTATTGGATCTGAGCTTAAGTTCATTTTTTAAAATAAAAAGAATATTCTCTTTCTTGAGTTTTTGAAAGAGAATATTTTAAAAAATAAAAAATACTATTACTTTTTAATTCTGATTATTTTAAATAAAATGTTTGAAAAAGTAATGCCATTTAGAAATACATACAAAGCCGTGGCTGACAAATAAGAAGCAGGAACGTACCAACCTCCAAAAGAAACAAACATACGCACGAAGGAAGCATCAATAATTTGTGTTTAGATAATATCAAAGAGAAAATGAAAGCCGCTTTTTAATTTCATTTTAAAAAATTAAAAACC
>NZ_QETH01000012.1 GCF_003105115.1 Flavobacterium sp. HTF
AAAAGCAATTCTGTTGTGTATTTTCGACTTGTTGCAAAGTGAAGCTCACCCAACATCAGTTTAAAGAAATATTTTCCTCCTGAGCCTTTAAATTTTAAAAATTTAGCCTGCTCCGTATTTATTTTAAACTTCTCAATATCCTCTTCACACTCAAACTTCAATTCATAGCTTAAACTTGTAAAAATTACTTTCCCTCTCCTGGAAGTGAACACAAATTTATATTCATCATTAAACCGCCTGCTAATTACAAAAGCACCCATTTATAATTTAAATTTAGATTGAAGATTTTTTAGATTCCTATGATAGTAAAACTCAAATTTGATCTTTAAATTGCATTTTCACAGATTTAAGTTTACACCATAAAAAAAGCCTCTTCAAAAGAAGAGGCTTTAGTACTCAGAGCGGGACTTGAACCCGCACGAACATTGCTGTTCACTGGATTTTAAGTCCAGCGTGTCTACCAATTTCACCATCCGAGCATTATACTTATTCGATGTTACAACATCATCGAGCAATTTTGCTTTTGAGCGAAAAACGGGGCTCGAACCCGCGACCTCGACCTTGGCAAGGTCGCGCTCTACCAACTGAGCTATTTTCGCGTTTCAAATTCTGTTAAGAACTGCAACACCTGACTTGTCTTGTATTGCGAGTGCAAATTTAGGACATTTATTCAATTATACAAGCATTTTTCGAAAAAAAAATTCACTTATTTTATAACATTCTGATAACCTAAACTTTAAATCTGAATTTTCTAATTTTATTTCTTTACCAACATTCTTTTAATCTCATTAAGCTTCATCAAAGCCTCCACTGGTGTGATTGCATTAATATCTAAGCCTAAAATTTCCTCTTTTATCTCTTCCAGTAACGGATCATCAAGATTAAAAAAACTCATCTGCATTTCATCATTTGCAGACTTGATTCCGTTTAGTGCATCGCTCGAATGATTTTTTTCCAGTTTTTTCAAAAGTTTTTGTGCTTTTGAAATAACAAGCTGCGGCATTCCGGCCATTTTAGCAACGTGAATTCCAAAACTGTGTGCGCTTCCTCCTTTTACAAGCTTTCTAACAAATAAGACGGTATCTTTTAATTCTTTTACAGCTACATTAAAATTCTGAATTCTCGGAAGCGATTCCGTCATTTCATTTAATTCATGATAATGTGTCGCAAAAAGCGTTTTTGCATTTGAAGGATGCTCATGCAGAAATTCGGCAATAGCCCAGGCAATCGAAATTCCGTCATACGTACTGGTTCCTCTTCCAATCTCATCTAGCAACACTAAACTCCTGTCAGAGATATTATTCAAAATAGAAGCCGTTTCATTCATTTCAACCATAAAAGTTGACTCTCCCATCGAAATATTATCGGAAGCCCCAACTCTTGTAAAAATCTTATCAACGATTCCCATTCTGACGCTGTCTGCAGGAACAAAACTTCCCATTTGCGCCAATAGAACAATCAATGCCGTTTGTCTCAAAATTGCCGATTTACCGGACATGTTTGGTCCTGTAATCATAATAATCTGCTGTGTTTCCCTGTCTAAAAAAACATCATTGGCGATGTAAGGAGTTCCAACCGGTAATTGCTTTTCAATCACAGGATGTCTTCCGTTTTTTATATCCAGCTCAAAGGTATCATCAATTTCAGGACACACATATTGATTTTCGATTGCTAATTGGGTAAACGAACACAAACAGTCTAATTGCGCAACCAGATAAGCATTCATTTGAACCGGTTTGATGTAAGTTGCAATCCAGGCAACTAATTGCTCAAAAAGATCGGTTTCAATTTTATAGATTTTTTCTTCTGCCCCTAAAATTTTAGTTTCGTATTCTTTTAATTCTTCTGTGATATAACGTTCCGCATTAACCAAAGTTTGCTTTCGGATCCATTCTTCGGGAACTTTGTCTTTATGGGTATTTCTAACTTCAATGTAATATCCGAATACATTATTGAATGATATTTTTAAAGAGGAAATTCCTGTTCTCTCTGATTCTCTTTTTTCGATTCCTTCCAGAAACTCTTTTCCGGAAGTAGAAATAGCACGCAAATCATCCAGCTCTTCATTGACACCTTTTGCGATTGCATTTCCTTTTGAAATTGCAACGGGTGCATCCTGATTTAAAGTGTTTTTGATTTTTTCTCTTAATAAATCACAGGCATGCAAACTATCACCAATAATTTTTACGGCTTCCTGTGGGCTTTCCAGCGCCAGGGCCTTAATTGGAACAATAGCATCTAAAGATTCTTTTAGGTAAATAATTTCACGGGGCGAAACTTTTCCTGCCGCAATTTTGGAAATCAAACGCTCTAAATCTGAAATTTGCTTGATTTGATATTGAATATTATGCAGAACTTCAGAATTTGACTTTAGATAGAAAACTACATCATGACGGCCTTTTATCTTATTGCTGTCTTTTAGAGGAAGGGCAAGCCAGCGTTTCAGCAAACGTCCGCCCATTGGCGAAAGTGTTCTGTCAATAACATCTAAGAGTGTTACTGCATTTGGATTATAGCTGTGATATAGTTCTAAGTTTCGAATCGTAAAACGATCCATCCAGACATACGCATCTTCCGCAATACGCTGAATCGCCGTGATGTGCTGCACACGATTATGCTGTGTTTCTGACAAATAATACAAAATTGCTCCCGAAGCAATAATACCTTCTTTTAATTCTTCAATACCAAATCCTTTTAAAGAAGTAGTCTGGAAATGTTTTGTCAGGGTTTCTAACGCGTAGTCTTCCTTATAAATCCAGTCTTCAAGATAGAAACTATGAAAATCTTCTCCAAAAGCTTCTTTAAAATCACTTTTATTGTTCTTTGGAACTAAAATCTCGCTCGGATTAAAATTCTGAAGTAATTTATCAATGTATTCTGCATTTCCCTGAGCTGTTAGGAATTCTCCTGTGGAAACATCCAAAAAAGAGACTCCTATATTTTTATTAGCAAAATATACCGATGCTAAAAAGTTATTTGTTTTTGATTGTAAAACCTCATCGTTCAAAGAAACTCCGGGCGTTACCAGTTCTGTCACACCTCTTTTTACGATTGTTTTAGTCATTTTGGGATCTTCAAGCTGATCACAGATCGCAACACGAAGTCCGGCTTTAACTAACTTTGGCAAATAGGTGTTAATAGAATGGTGTGGGAATCCGGCAAGTGCTGTTTCAGTTTCAGAACCTGCTCCCCTTTTTGTCAATGTGATACCAAGAATTTTAGAAGCCCTGATAGCATCTTCTCCAAAGGTTTCATAAAAATCCCCTACTCTGAAAAGCAGACATGCATCAGGATATTTTCTCTTGATTTCGTTGTACTGTTTCATTAAGGGTGTTTCTTTCACCACTTTCTCTTTCGTTGCCAAATTATTATATTTTAAATGAAATTTTGTGACAGCGAATTTAGGATTTTTTGAAGGAATATCGAAGGCTTCAAAAATTAAAATATTTTAAGAATTTTTTAAGTTCAGATATAAGAATTTTATATAGATTTGTGATAATTAAAAAAGACTCATAAAAGATGAAAAAAATAATTTTATTTGCTATGTTAGCTGTAGTTGGAATTACAGCTTCTAATGCTCAAAGCACTAAAAAAGCTAAAGCTGCGAAAGTTGCTAAAATTGAAGGAGCTGGAATGGCTTTTGAAACTGAAACAATTGACTACGGAACAATCGCTCATAATGCGGATGGAAAACGTGAGTTTGTTTTTGTAAACAACGGAACTAAGCCACTTATCATTACAAACACACAAGGATCTTGTGGATGTACTGTTCCTACAACACCAAAAGAGCCAATCGCTCCGGGTGCTAAAGGTATTATTGGAGTAAAATATGCTACTGACAGAGTTGGTGCTTTTACTAAAACGGTAACTGTTACTTCTAATGCTGAAGGACAACCAACAAAAGTACTTACTATTAAAGGTACTGTTTTACCAGATCCGGTAAAAAGCTAATCTGAAAAACACTTAAAATAATTGAAAAAGCTTCCTTATCTTTGGAAGCTTTTTTTATGACCTGAACCTGACCCAAATGAGAAAACTTGAAAATAGCGAATTAGACAGAAAATCGATTGAAGATTTTAAGGAATCAGAGAAGACTCCTCTGATTTTGGTATTAGACGATATTCGCAGTCTGCATAATATCGGTTCTGTATTTAGAACTGCAGATGCTTTTTTGATTGAAAAAATTATCTTATGCGGTATTACGGCTACCCCTCCAAACAAAGAAATTCATAAAACAGCACTTGGCGCTACTGAAACTGTCGCCTGGGAGCATCACGAGAATGTACTGGAAGTTATCGAAAACCTTAAAAAAGATAGTGTACTGACTCTCGCCATTGAACAAGTCGAAAGCGCGGTTTTCCTTCAGGATTTTAAAGTGGAGAAAAATCAAAAATATGCTTTAATTTTCGGAAACGAAGTTTATGGCGTTGCTCAGGAAGCAGTTGCAATTTGTGATGGATGTATTGAAATTCCGCAACTCGGAACAAAACATTCCTTAAACATTTCTGTAAGTGCCGGAATTGTTGTTTGGGATTTATTTAAAAAATTAAAATGGCCAAACTAACAATTAAAGAATATTTGTATCTAAAAAATGTGATTTTTAAATCAATTTAAGTATTTAAATGTTAGATATGTAAATATATTTTTTTATTATTAAGAAATTGATACTTTTATAAAATGAAAGCTATCAATTTCCTAAAACCACTACGTTTATTATTTTTATTATTATTCCCTTTTGTGGGATTTGCTCAATATACATCTATTCCTGATCCAAATTTTGAACAGGCTTTAATTGATTTAAATATTGACAGCGGTCCTATTGATGGTCAGGTTCTGATTGCAAATGTCAAAGACGTAACAGCACTATTTGTTCCGGGCAAAAACATTTTTAACTTAACAGGTATTGAGGCTTTTGTAAAATTAGAAAAATTAGATGTCGGGATACTTAATGATAATATATTTCAAAGAAACTTTCTTACCAATTTAAATCTTACCAACAACATTTTTCTGAAATCTCTAACATGCGGATATAATCAATTATCTACTATCGATCTTTCAAAAAACACGGCATTGGAAATTCTATCTATAGGAAATAATGAATTAAGCAGTCTGGATGTTTCAAAAAACACATCTTTAACTAACCTTATATTTCACAACAATAACATTACAAGCATAAACCTTGCTCAAAATACTTCTTTAATAAACATAACTTGCATCTTTAATAAGTTAACCACTTTAGATGTTTCAAAAAACATCAATTTAATAACTCTAAATTGCGGTAATAACAATTTATCAAATCTTGACATTTCTAAAAACTCACTACTGCAAGCATTATTCGTAAATAATAATCAAATAACTTCTCTGGATACTTCTAATAATCCAAATTTAGGATTATTAGATTGCAGAAGTAATCAAATAACTTCTCTGAATATCCCTAATAGTTTAGGCACCTTAGACTGCAGTTATAATCAATTATCTAGTTTAGATATGTCTAACAATACTAATCTTAATACTCTTTTGTGCAATCATAATCTGTTGACAAAATTGAATTTAAAAAACGGACAGAACACAAAACTAGACTCTCCAAATTTTAAATTTAACTCCGGTCTGACCTGTATACAAGTAGATAATGAAGCTTATTCAAATACAAACTGGAAAATCTACAAAGATAATACAGCAAAATATTCAAACGACTGTAGTAAACTTGCAACAACTGCTCCTATTGTTAAAGCAACCGGAGATCAGCTATACTGCCCACAAAATCCAATGAAAATTGTAACTGATTTTACTATAACTCACGACCCTGCAGAAACAGGAACTAAAGTTATTTATATTCAAATTTCGTCTGGTTATTCAAGTGGTTTAGATCAGCTTACTCTTTCAAATCCGGCAGCACATCCTAATTTAACGACAAGCTGGGATGCAACAGCAGGGAAATTAAGTATAAAAAATCTAACAGGTACTGATGTTTTATATGCTGATTTAGTCGACGCTGTAAAAGATGTGATTTTCTTAAATTCTTCGGCTTCAGCTTCCGGAACAAGAACTTTTTCAATAACAATTGGTAATGCCAATTATTTACCTTCTACGCAACATTATTATTTATTTGTTCCAAGTGTTGGTATAACCTGGATAAATGCCAAAACTGCTGCAGAAGCCACAAGCTATTACGGTCTGGAAGGCTATCTGGCAACTGTATTATCTGCTGATGAAGCCATATTAATTGGCGAACAGGCGTCCGGAACAGGATGGATTGGAGGAAGTGATGCCGAAACAGAAGGTATCTGGAAATGGGTAACAGGTCCGGAAGCAGGAACTGTTATGAATTATACTTTTTGGAATTCAGGCGAACCAAATAATCTGGGCGATGAAGATTATGCCCATATTACGCAGCCGGGAGTTGGCACCAGAGGGTCGTGGAATGATTTGTCCAATACCGGTTCATTAAGTCCCGGAGACAATTATCAGCCAAAAGGTTTTGTTGTAGAATATGGCGGAATGCCGGGAGAAGTTCCTTTGCAGATTGCTGCCAGTACCAAAATAACAATTCCGGAAGTAAATATTGTTACACCCAATCCGGTTTGTGATTCGGGCAGTTTTACTTTGACCGCTACTTCAACACCCGGAACCACTATAAGCTGGTATGACGTCCCAACAGGCGGAACACCTCTGAAAAGCGGAACAAGTTTTACAACTCCCACATTAAACACAACAACTATTTATTACGCAGACCCCGGTTGTGAGAGCAAAAGAAAGCCCGTTACTGCTACCGTAAATATAACTCCAAACATGCCTGTTGCTGCAGAATCTACTGTGTCCAGATGTGGAGAAGGTACCGTAAACTTACAAGCCAGCTCAAATATTGGGGTTATAAACTGGTACGCAGCTTCAACAGGAGGTCCAAGTTTGTTTACCGGAAATAGTTTTTCTACACCTTCAATTTCAGCAAATACTACTTATTACGCAGAGGCTTCCAATAATGGTTGTGTAAATTCAAACCGTATTCCGGTAAATGCTGTCATCTATAGCCTTCCTGTGGTTACAGATGAAACTGTTATTCTATGTCAGTCGCAAAAAATTATACTCGATGCAGGAATTGCAGGAATGGGTTATTTATGGTCTAACGGAGATACAACACAAACAACAGAAGTAAGCACAGGAGGAACTTACACTGTTGAAGTGACAAGTCCGGCTCCTGAAAGTTGTCCCAATACAAAAACAATAATCGTAAATGAACATGTTTTTCCTCAAATAAAAAGTATTAATGTCAACGGAAGAAAAGCTACTATTAATCTGGCCATTGAAAAAGATTATTTTGAATATTCTGTTGATGGTTTTAATTTTCAGGATTCTAATGTGTTTTATGATGTTCCGGGAGGGCTGCAAACAGCTTATGTGAGAGATAAAAGCGGATGCGGAGGAACTATACAAAACTTCGTGGTTTTGGTTTTTCCTGCATTTTTCACTCCAAATAATGACACTTTTAATGACGTTTGGGAGGTAACCGGAATTGAGAATTACCCTCAGGCGAAAGTCACCATTTTTGACCGATACGGAAAACTTATAACACAATTAAGTTCCGGAAAAATGAGTTGGGATGGCACTTTTGACAAGATCCCCCTTCCCGCTTCTGATTATTGGTACGCAATGGAGATTGATAACACTATGCCTGTTTTTAAAGGACATTTTACTTTGAAGAGATGATTTTTTAAATTAGAAAATGTGGCAATGTGGCAATTTGATAATTAAAAAAAATTAAGAATTAGATAAACCCTTTCTAATTATCTAATTATCTCAATTGAAAAATTATCTAATTTTTTTCTGAATCTCATTTAAAATAAAAAGATAGTCTTCGTGTTTCTTTACAAAGTCACGGTCTGAAACATCAATAATCAAAACATTTAAATCTGCTTGGGATTTGATGTATTCTAAATATCCATTATTTATTTTTTCTAAATATTCAGCCGAAATATTTTGCTCATAAGGGCGTCCGCGGCGTTTGATATTCTCGAGTAGCCTTCCTGTATTTTGGTATAAATAGACATACAAATCAGGTTTTTGCATTTCTTTGTAAATGATATCAAATAAGTTTCTGTGCAAACGATATTCATCTTCAGCAAGCGTAATTTTGGCAAAAATCAATGATTTAAAAATATGATAATCAGCTACAATAAAGTCTTTGAACAAATCAAACTGAGCCAGGTCATCTGACAATTGCTGATAACGATCCGCCAAAAAAGACATTTCTAAAGGAAACGCATATCTGTTTTGGTCTTTATAAAATTTGGGTAAAAAAGGATTGTCTGCAAAGCGTTCCAAAACTGTTTTAGCATTAAAATCTTCTGCGATTTTATGTGCCAACGTCGTTTTTCCGGCTCCTATATTTCCTTCAAAAGAAATATAGTTAAACTTTTCTAATGGGATTTCCTGCAATGGATTTTTCAAATCCTGAACCACAGTACAAACGCTTTCATCCGGAGTAATTGCCAGTAATTCGGATATTGTTTTTTGAAAAACAGGGTGTTTCCAGTCCAGATTTAAATCCTGTACGGGCAACAAAACAAATTTCCTGTTTTGCATTAGCGGATGCGGAACCTGAAGTTTATCAGACTGAATAATTTCATTATCAAAAATAATCAGATCGATGTCTATAATCCTGGATTGATATCCTTGCTCACTGGTACGGATTCGTCCTAAATGTTTTTCTATTTTTAAAACCTGACTAAGTATTTTCTGAGCAGAAAATGAAGTATGAAGAGTAAGCGCGCAGTTATAAAAAGCATCACTTTCAAAGCCCCATGCGGGAGTTTCATATAGTCTGGAAACCTGTATCACGGTTCCTACCTCCTGATGTATCAGATCAATACAACTTTGGATGTTTGTTAACCGGTTTCCTTCATTACTTCCTATAGATAAAACGACCTGGTGCTGTGATTTCATAATAAATGCAAATTAACTAAAACTATTTTAGAATTAACAATATATTTGTGAAAGGAGTTCTAGATTAATCCGTAACTTGTTTATTAAAAGTGTAACGTTTTACTCTTTTTTGCTACTTATATAAAAAATGTATTTATGAAATTTCTAGGAAATGTAGTTGCCACAGTGATTGGTATTTTTGTGTTTATTATGTTGTTCTTTTTTGGGGTAATTCTTATCGGAACTATTTTTGGAGGTGAAGATACGGTTTCAGTCAAAGCTGATTCTGTTATAGAATTAGATCTGAAGAAAATCAAAAATGACTATGCAGGAAAATACAAAGATCCATGGGTTACCGCTTTTTCTGATTCAAAAGGAGTTGGTTTAACCGATGTAATCAACGCAATCGAAGCTGCAGAAAAAGACGATAAAATCAAAGGAATTTCAATTCTAAACGACCAGTCATCATTAGGGCTTGCGCAGTATAAAGACTTAAGAAATGCGCTTGAAAAATTCAAAAAATCAGGAAAATTTGTCTGGGCATACGCCAATACTTATTCTCAGAAAGAATATTATTTAAATTCTGTTGCCAATACAATTTATCTGAATCCTGCGGGAGATTTAGATTTTAAAGGACTTTCGTCTGAAATTATGTTCTTTAAGGACTTTCAGGACAAAACAGGTATTCATATGGAAGTGATTCGTCATGGAAAATATAAAAGTGCTGTTGAACCATTTTTAGAAAATAAAATGAGTGATGCAAACAGAGAACAGATAACGGCTCTTTTAAATTCTGTCTGGGCAACCGTTTCTAATGACATTTCAAAAAGCCGAAATATTCCTATTGATAAAGTAAACGAAATTGCAAATGGTTTGCTTGCAAGAACTCCGGAAATGGCAAAAGCGCAACATCTGGTTGACATTGTAGCCTATGAAGACGTTTATCACAATGCTATCAAAGAAAAATTAAAAGTTGATAAAGATGAAGACTATAATAAGATTTCGATTTTAGACTATACTCAAAACAATATTACCACTGCTCTGACAAATTCTTCAAGTGATCAGATTGCTGTGATTTACGCGCAGGGCGAAATTGAAAGCGGTGAAGGCGATGTAACTGTAATTGGCGAAGGCGCAATGCGTCGTTCTTTGCAGGAGGCGAGAAAAAATGATGATGTAAAAGCGATTGTTCTTCGAATTGACAGCCCGGGCGGAAGTGCTCTGACATCTGACCTGATCTGGAGAGAAATTGAAATTACCAAAAAAGTAAAACCGGTTGTGGTTTCTATGGGTAATTATGCTGCGTCAGGAGGTTATTACATTGCCTGTAATGCAGATAAGATTTTTGCTGAAAGCAACACTATAACAGGTTCAATTGGTGTTTTTGGAATTCTTCCAAATTTCACTCCTTTAGCCAATAAATTAGGGATTAATACCGAACAAGTTGAAACTCACGAAAATTCAGCAAACTACAGTCCGTTTGTACCCGTAGATGAAAAATTCAAAGCTTTTACTTTAGAAAGTGTAGAAAACATTTACAAGACTTTTGTAACCCATGTTGCCCAAGGAAGAAAAATGACTTTTGCTCAGGTTGATTCTATTGCGCAAGGAAGAGTGTGGTCTGGTTCTGAAGCTGTAAAAATTGGTCTGGTTGATAAAATCGGCGGACTAAATGATGCTATAGCAGAAGCAGCAAGAATTGCCAAAATAAAATCATACAGTACACAAAATTATCCTGAATACGAAAAATCGTTCAACGAACTATTGTCCGGTTTTCCTTTTGCAAAATCTAAGGAAGCTTTTATAAAAGAAGAAATTGGCGAAGAAAACTACCTTATTATTGAACAGGTAAAAAGACTTCAGAAACAAAAAGGTGTTCAGGCAATGTTGCCTTATGGAATAAATATCCGATAAAAAACCAAAAAATATAGTCAAATCCGTTTGGGGTATTCTCAGACGGATTTTTTTTGTTTTTAATTAACCCAAAGTTAATTTCTACTTAACATCATTAACGTGTTGTGTTATCTATTTTAGCAAAAAATTACAGCGCTTTAATAAAAATCAAAACCGTACTTCATAAAGTTTTAAAAATATATAAAATTAATTTATTTTTTTTTGATAGCTTGCCTTAATCGAAATTCGATATACGGCAGGCTATTGTTTTTTTATGAAAAATTTCAAATAACCTGAACGATAAAAGTATATTTTTGCAAGAATAATACACATAAATTAAGAACCTTAAAATCTCAAATCTATAATTAATTATGTTAAAGAAAATTTTAAAAATCGCAGCAATTGTTCTTGTGGTATTTGTTGCCGCATTATTCGCTATCCCCTATTTTTTCAAGGATCAGATAAAAGCGAAAATCGCAGAAGCTATTAATGAAAGTGTAGATGCAAAAGTGAGTTTTGCAGATGCTGACTTAAGTTTATTCAAAAATTTCCCAAATGCTGCTGTCGGGATTGATAGTCTGGTCATTATCAACAAAGCACCATTTGAAGGCGATACTTTGGTTTCGCTGGGGAAATTAAATCTGAAAATGAGCATTAAAGAACTTTTTAAAGGAAAAGATGAACCTTTGAATATTGAAGGAATCACTTCTGAAAATGGTCTGATCAATATCATTTTTAATAAAGATGGTGTAGGAAATTTTGACATTGCCTTAAAAGACAAAGAAAAAACGGAAAAAGAAGAAGCCGGCAAGCCATTGGCCTTAAAAATCCAGAACTACAAAATTGAAAATTTTACTTTTAGATATATCGATCAGGGTTCTAAAATTAAAATGGTAATTGACAGCCTGAATCATGAAGGAACAGGAGATTTTACAAATTCCAAACTTGATTTAAACACAAAAACGACAGCGAACGTGTCATTAGACATGGACAAGGTTAATTATATGAAAAATATAAAATTAACATTAGATGCTATTCTTGGAATTGATTTAGAAAAGAGCAAATATACTTTTAAAGAAAACAAGGCTTTAATCAACCAATTGCCTTTAGAATTTGACGGGTTTATCCAGATGGTTGAGGCAGGTCAGATTTATGATTTGAAATTTAAAACTCCAACTTCCTCATTTACAAATTTCTTAGGCTTAATTCCTTCGGCTTATGCTTCCGGTTTAGACGGTGTAAAAACGACAGGAGATTTTACTGTAGCAGGCTTTGCTAAAGGGGAATTAACAGATAAAACTGTACCAAAATTCAATATTGCAATTGCTTCAAACAATGCTTCTTTTCAATACCCGAACTTACCAAAATCGGTTCAGAATATTGTAATTGATACCAAAATCATTAATGAAACCGGAATTTTAAACGATACTTACGTTAATTTAGATAAACTGTCGTTTAGAATTGATCAGGATGTTTTCAGCGCTAAAGCAAATGTGAAAAACATTACTGTAAACCCAATTGTTGATGCTGCATTAAAAGGAACTATTAACCTGGCAAACCTTTCAAAAGCGTATCCAATTAAACTGGACAAACCTTTGGCTGGTATTTTAAAAGCGGATGTAACTACCAATTTTGATATGGCTTCTGTAGAAAACAGCCAATATCAAAACATCAAAAATGCAGGTACAATGAGTTTATCAGGTTTTAAATATACTGATGAAAACAATAAATCAATGAATATCAGCACTGCTTTGGTTGAGTTTAATCCAAGCAGAATCAACCTTAAGCAATTTGATGCTACTACAGGAAAAAGTGATATCAGCATCAATGGAGTTTTGGAGAATTTCTATGGTTTTATGTTCAAAAAACAGGAACTGAAAGGAAATTTCAACATGAGCTCAAACCAATTGGCTGTTGATGATTTTATGACTTCTGGCGAACCGGCAAAAACAGAAACAAAAACTCCGGCAAAACCGGCTGAAGCAATGAAAATACCGGCATTTTTAAATTGTACTTTAAATGCAAAAGCCAACACGGTTTTATATGATAATCTAAAACTAAAAGATGTTGCCGGAAAATTAATTATCAAAGATGAAAAAGCAACTTTAGAGAACTTCAAAACTTCTATTTTCGGAGGATCAATTGGCTTAAACGGAGCGGTTTCCACAAAAGAAAAAGTACCCACTTTTGATGTGAATTTAGGATTCAATCAGGTTGATATTGCACAGACTTTCACCCAATTGGAGATGATGAAAAAAATTGCTCCATTGGCAGGAATTATCAACGGAAAACTGAATTCGACTATTAAATTGAATGGAAATCTTGATGCTAAAGAACTGACTCCGGATTTAAAATCGATTTCAGGAGATTTGCTTGGACAATTACTTTCGACTACAGTAAATTCTAAAAATTCGACTGTATTGAATTCGCTTACCTCAAATATCAAATTCCTTGATTTAAGCAAGCTGAACTTAAATGACTTAAAAATGGCATTGACTTTTGATAATGGAAAAGTAAATGTGAAACCATTTGACATTAAATACCAGGATATCAAAGTTACGGTTGGCGGAACTCACGGTTTTGACCAAACGATGAATTATAACTTAAAACTAGATGTTCCGGCCAAATATTTAGGAACTGAAGCTAACGCATTAATTGCTAAAATGTCTCCTGCTGATGCTGCAAAACTGGACAATATTCCTGTAAATGCATTGATTACAGGTAACTTTTCTAATCCAAAAGTATCTACTGATATGAAAAGTGCTGTGAGCAGCCTGACCACACAATTAGTGAATCAGCAAAAAGAGAAGTTAACTCAAAAAGGAGCTTCTGCCCTTACTGATCTGCTTAATAAAAACACGAAAGCAAAAGACACGACAAAAGCTGCAGCTACTGAAAAAGAACAAAAAACTCAGGAAGCTACCAAAAAAGCAAGTGACTTGCTAAACGGTTTGTTTAAGAAGAAAAAATAAGCAAGTATATTACAAGCATAAAAAAAGGTCAATCTGTTACGATTGACCTTTTTTGTTTTAACAACTTTTTTTAACCAGCATCCGAATAAATCTTCAGCTTTCCGTTATTTAAAATATTATCCAGTATTTTAAAATAATCTTTCTTAGAGCTTTTAATGATATTAACTCCAATACTGCAGTTATCATAAGGTCCGTACATTTTGATATCTGAAACAGAAAACAAGCCTACAGTCGGGGTCTGAACAGCACTGGCTAAATGCATCATTCCGCTGTCTGCGCCAATAAACACATCTGTATGCGCTATCAATGCTCCTATTTCACGAATATCTTTACTATAAAATGTCGGTACCTGAAAAGCAATTTGTGATACATTTTCTATTGGCAAAACTTCAATTATATTATAGTTTCTGTATTGATTTTTTATTGCTTTATAAAAATCTTCCCACCATAATTCTGATAAACATTTTGTTCCTGTTGCGTAGGTAAATAAGCAGATTGTTCTTTTTGAATTATTACCTGTCAATTTCTCCAGTTTTCTTTTTCCGTCAGACAATTCATAAGGGGATAGTTTTAGGTCTAAAGGAGCAATTATTTTATTTCTTTTTGCAACACCCAATTTGGTTAAGTAATTTCTGAAATTATAAATTGGATATTTTGCGATGTGAGCATAGTCGCTTTTTTCCTGAAGGGACGGATCATTTAAATCACCGTAAAATTTATATTTTGCTTTTGAAAAACGAACAGCTAAGCGGCCTGATGAAGAATTATGATCAACATTTATGGCCATGTCGTAAGGCTGTTTTTTTATAGAAATCCAAACCTTTATGTATTCTAATAAATTTTTAAAAGGTTTTTTGGGAAGATGAATTGTTTTATAAACCTGATCATAGTTTTCAAAAATAATGGGCGCCAGCGGACCTTTTACAAACAAATCGATTTTACAATTTGGAAATGTTTCGGCAACTTCCTGAACAAGAGGAGAAATGAGCAAAAGGTTACCAAGCCGTGCATTGGGTCTGCAGATTAAAACTCTCTTGATATCGTTTTTGTCAACCAAAAAAATACCTGTATCTGTTTTTTGTTTACCGATATTCTTAGTGAGGCTACGCATTAAGACCCGTCTAAAGACATTTATTTTTTTTAAAATACTCATGTATCAATAATTTATAATTTATTTGAAAATCACTGCTATTTTAACTTGTTCAAATTAAGCAGTTTAATTCTTTAAAATTATATTCTTATCAATAAGCAATTATTACAAAATTGTAACCAGATGTATCATTATTCGCACTTTTAATATTATTTCGATGGTTAAAAATTTACAAACAGAACTAAATCAGAGTTTTAAAAGCATTAGACCTCTATGGTTACCAAATATCCTTCTGATCCACGAACATTAAAAACAGTTCCGTCTTCAAATATCAGATATTGGCCTTTTATCCCGGTTAATTTTCCATTATAAGAAGGGGTTTTGTCTAAATTAAGACTGGCCACCTTTGCCGGGAAATTTAAAACAGGGTAATTAAGTTCGTAAACATCATTTTTTTCGCTGAAGAAATATTGGCGGACTTCTTCCGGAATCAGGCTTTCAATTTTTACTTTTTCCTGTATTAAATCAAAAGTTTGTGAACTGCTCTGAAGCATTTTTCGCCAATTTGTTTTATCAGTATAATGACTTTTCAGAGCCACCTCGGCAATTCCTGCCAAATAACGATTCGGAACCTCAACAACAGCAATTGCCTGACTGGCGCCCTGGTCAATCCAGCGTGTTGGTACTTGCGTTTTGCGGGTAACACCTACTTTTATTTCGCTGGCCACGGCCAAATACACTACGTGAGGCTGCAGCTGCACTTTTTGCTCATATTCCAAATCACGGTCTGCAATTCCTAAATGTGCCGTACTCAACTCAGGTCTCATAATCCAGTCACCAACTGCAGGGCTGGAATAGAAGCAATCATAACAAAAACCCTGTCTGAAAATTTTTTTCTTTTTATTGCAATTCAGGCATTGATAACCTGCAAAATTAATCTCAATGTCTTTATTCAGTAACTGATTCATATTAAGAAAACTGTCTTCAAAAACCAAATAATACTGAATTGGATTTCCGATTTCTGTTTGCATTTTTGTAAGTACTCCTTGATATGTCATTAGAATTTTAGATTACTGATTTTAAGGTTTAGATTTTCTTTTATAGTGCTTAATTTAATTCTCAATCGAATAAAATTAGAATCTTTACTGGAAATAGAATGGTTTTTTTTACAAAAAAACACTATTTTTGATACAGTGACAAAGTTAATATTTGTCTGTTGATATTCAAATTTTAAATTTCCTGATTTACGATAACCGTATAATCAGTAATCTAAAAAATCCAAAAATTTCCATGCCCTTATCAATAATAAACTCGTTTGCATCCTGGGTTCTTAAGCAAAGGATCCACCAAATAGAGCTCTTTCTAAAATATCCGAATGAAGTTCAGGAAGAATTGTTGCATAATTTATTGACAGCTTCTGAAAATACAATAATTGGAAAAAAATATGATTTTTCGTCTATAAGCTCTTATCAGACTTTTACTGAAAGAGTACCTATTGCGACTTATGAAGAACTGCAGCCTTTAATCGAACGTACACGTCAGGGTGAACAATCGGTTTTTTGGGATACGCCTATCAAATGGTTTGCTAAATCAAGCGGAACCACAAATGCAAAAAGTAAATTTATTCCGGTAAGTAATGAAGCCCTGGAAGATTGCCACTATAAAGGAAGCAAGGATTTACTCTGTTTGTACCTCAACAATAATGAAGATTCTGAATTGTTTTTAGGAAAAAGTCTTCGTCTGGGCGGAAGTTCCCAGATCTACGAAAACAACAATACTTTCTTTGGAGACCTTTCGGCCATTTTAATTGAAAATATGCCAATCTGGGCAGAATTCAGCAGTACACCAAGCAGTAAAACGTCGTTGATGAGCGAATGGGAAACCAAAATTGCTGCCATTATCAATGAAACAAAAAATGAAAATGTAACCAGTTTTGCAGGAGTTCCTTCATGGATGCTGGTTTTAATGAATAAAGTCCTTGAAAATACCGGAAAACAAAATTTATTGGAAATCTGGCCAAACCTGGAAGTTTATTTTCACGGAGGCGTAAGTTTCTCTCCTTATAAAGAACAATACAAAAATATTTTACCAAGCAGTGATTTTAAATATTACGAAATATACAATGCATCTGAAGGCTTTTTTGCTATTCAGGACTTAAATAATTCGAGTGATTTATTATTGATGCTGGATTACGGAATTTTCTATGAATTTATTCCGATGGATAGTTTTGGAGCTGCGGATCAGAAAGCGATTCGTTTAGCCGATGTTGAACTGAATAAAAACTATGCTATTGTTATTACGACCAATTCCGGTTTATGGCGTTATTTGATAGGTGACACTGTTCGTTTTACTTCTTTGAATCCATACAGAATTCGCGTAACCGGAAGAACCAAACATCATATCAATGTTTTTGGCGAAGAGTTAATGGTCGAAAATACGGATCAGGCCATTGCCAAAGCTTGCCAGATTACCCAAACGGAAGTGATTGATTATACTGTTGCTCCTATTTTTATGCAGGACAAGGAAAAAGGCGCTCACGAATGGATGATCGAATTCAAGAAAAAACCTGCTGATGTTGGTCTTTTCCAAAAAGTTCTGGATGAAACGCTTCAGACTTTAAATTCTGATTACGAAGCGAAACGTTACAACAATATGACTTTAAATCCTTTGGTGATTAATGTTGCCAGAGAGAATCTTTTTTATGACTGGCTGAAAGAAAGAGATAAACTTGGCGGTCAGCATAAGATTCCGAGACTTTCTAACCAGAGGGATTATTTGGAGCAGCTTAAAGAGATGTGTAAGTTAAAAGTATAATCGCATGAGGGATAGAAGTGGAAATCCTTTTTGTTTTTTCTTTAAAAACAAAAAGATTGGAACGGATAGCCCGGCCCGGAGGGACATGCTCAAATAAAAAACCTCAGCTTATATTTAAGACTGAGGTTTTATTTTTTTATTTTGAAATAGCCTTCTCGCAGATATTTATCGTTCTTCGAAATGATAAAAATGAGTTGAATTTAATTTGTCAGGCTGAGCTTACTTTAAGCTCTATTTACGCTTAAATCCCTTCGACTTCGCTAAGGGTGACAATCGAATATTACATCATATCAATATATCTGTCGTGGTATCCTAACAAGTATAAAACACCGTCGAGACCTAAACTTGAAATGGAAGTTGAGGCGCTTTCTTTTACTTTTTGTTTGGCGTGAAAAGCAATTCCCAAACCGGCTAAATTCAGCATTGGCAAATCGTTTGCTCCGTCACCAACTGCAATGGTTTGATTGATATGAATGCCTTCTTTTTCTGCAATGGCTTTTAGGTGTTCCGCTTTTTTTTGTCCGTCAACAATGTCACCTATATATTTACCCGTTAATTTACCGTCTATTATTTCTAACTTATTGGCATGAACATAATCTATACCCAGTTCTTTTTGCAGGTATTCTCCAAAATAGGTAAATCCTCCGGAAAGAATTGCAGTTTTATATCCATAATATTTCAGGGCTTTCATCAAACGATGTGCGCCTTTTGTTATCGGTAATTTCTCAGCAACTGATCTTAAAACATCTTCACTTAAACCTTCCAGCAAAGCCATACGCTGTTTGAAACTTTCGTTGAAATCAATTTCGCCGTTCATGGCCAGTTCTGTAATCGCTTTTACCTGATCACCTACTCCGTTAAGTTCTGCCAGCTCATCAATTACCTCTGCCTGAATTAATGTCGAATCCATATCGAAACATACCAGACGTCTGTTTCTTCTGTAAATATTGTCTTCCTGAAACGAAATATCAACATCAAGAGTTCGTGAAATCTGCATAAAACTGGCCGTCATGACAATTTTATTTACGATTTCTCCTGTCACAGACAATTGTATACAAGAGCGTGGATTATCTTCTTTTTCGATAATAGACGTTCTCCCTGTCAGCCTGATTATAGAGTCGATATTCAGGTTTTGATCCGATAATATTTTAGTTACTGCTGCCAGTTGTGAAGCTGCCAGTTTTTCGCCCAGAATATTAATAATATAGCGTTGTTTTGATTGTGATTTAACCCATGATTCGTAATCGTCAATAGAAATTGGAATAAACTTAACTTTTACTTCCAATTCATATGCTTTAAACAATAAATCTTTTAAGACTGGTGCGGAAGATGAGCCTGTTTTGATTTCAAATAAAATACCTAAAGACAGTGTATCGTGAATATCGGCCTGGCCTATATCTAAAATAACGGCATCATAGGTTGCCAAAACTGCTGTTAAACCTGCTGTAACTCCGGGTTTATCGTGACCTGAAACTTTTAATAAAATAATCTCTTTATCTTCTGTTGTCATTTTTTCTTTATTGATTAAGAAGCGACAAAAATCGGTAATCTATTGATGATAAAAAAGAATAATCCTTGTTTTTTTAAACACAAAAAGCACATAAGAATGTGCTTTTTGAAATAATTTAACAATTATGATTCAGTATTAGAATAACATAACTTTTGTTTTTCTTTTGACACGAATTCCACAAATTACTGTGTGAAAATTTGTGAATTCATAACAGGGAAATTATTTAGCCGGGTTTTCATCAAAGTTGACCATCCAGCTTATCTCAAATTTATCCTGAAGCATTCCAAAGTAAGCACTCCAAAATGTTTTCTCCATTGGCATATACACTTTTCCTCCTGCAGAAAGTCCGTTAAAAATCCTGTCTGCTTCCTCTTTACTTTCTACGTTTACAGAAATTTGAAAGTTGCTTCCAACAACTACATCTCCATATCTCGGGTGACTGTCACTTCCCATCAAAATTGTATTTCCAATTGGGAAAGAAACGTGCATAATTCTGTTTCCCTCTTCTTCAGAAAGTCCTTCACTACCACCATCCTCTGCCGGCGCCTCGTTAAATTTTCCGATATAGGAAAATTCTCCGCCAAAAACTGATTTATAAAATAGAAATGCCTCTTCGCAATTTCCGTTAAACATTAAATAAGTGTTAACTGTTGCCATATTCTTTGTTTTATTTTTGTTCAGATAATTCTTTTACTGTTTCTAATCCTTTTGGAAAAGCTTCTTTAAAATAATCGAGATATTTTTCGACTACATCAACCTGCGCAACCAAATTGGTAAATTCGTCATCGGCATTTAACCGGTATGTTTCCATTGCGCCGCTCCATTTTTTGGTTTCTTCGTTAAGAGGCAGTTCTTTAAAGTCTTTTATTTCTCCTATATGCTTAAAAGCCATATATTGATTCGGAATCTTAGTTTCAATTATACTGTTCATTCCTTCTCCGCCGGGAGACATAAAATGTATTTTATCTCCTTCGTTCCAGTCACTGACTGCATACGAACCTTCACAAAAAGCTCCCGTCCATTTTTTATATGTATCATCATTCCATAAAACAGACCATACTTTTTCTACCGGAGCCTTAATCCTGATTGTAAATTCTAGTGTTTCCATATTAATGTGGGATTTTACTAAGATCCATGTACAAAACATTCCAGCGATGCCCGTCAAGATCGGCAAAAGCAGCTCCATACATCCAGCCCTGACTTTCGGCAGGAGGAGCAAAAACATTTCCACCGGCAGCTTTTACTTTTTCAATCAGTTCGTCGACTTCTTCTCTGCTTTCAGCATCAATCGAAATCAAAATTTCTGAACCTGATTGCGTATCGGTAATTTTGTTTTGGGAAAAACTTTCAAACAAAGTTTCTTCAAACAACATTACTACAAAGTGTCCGTCACCCACCAGCATACAAGTAGAAGTTGGTGTATCGTGTTGCTGATTAAAAGAAAAACCAATTTTCCAGAAAAAGTCTTTTGCTTTTGCTACATTTTTTACAGGCAAATTCAACCAAATTTGTTTTGTCATAGTTTCTTTTTTTAAGTTATACTTTCTACATATTTTTTAAAATTATCCAAAATAGCCTGCCAGCCGCCACGCTGCATTTCTTCCGGATTTTGTGTTTCGGGGTCAAAGCTTTCTGTAATTTCTACTCCGTTTGGAGTTTCTTTAAAAGTAATTTCTGCTTTTCTGCCATCACCCATTACATATTTTATAGCTTCATTTTGTTTCACCACAGTATATTCTCCCCAAAAATCAAAACTCATACTGCCGTCTTTTGCCGCCATAGTTGTTGAGAATTTTCCGCCTGCTCTTAAGTCATTTTCTGCATGAGGCGCATGCCAGTCCGGCGATGCAAAAGCCCAGTTTTTTATATGCGCAGGTTCGTTCCAAAATTCCCAGACTTTGTCTATTGGTGCATTAATCGTGGTTTGTACTGTTATCATTGTTACAATAAAATTAAAATTGATTTTGTTTTACTTTATCCTAAAAATTTTCGGCGTAACGTTTAAAATTATCTATAACTGCCTGGCACCATTCTTTCTGCATACTTTCAGAATCTTGTTTCTGAGGTTCAAACGCTTCTGTAAGTATTACTACATTACCGTTTTCTTCAAAATGGATTCTTGCCGTTCTGTTATCTTCCAGCTTATATTCTATTAATTGATTTTTCTGCACTTTGGTATATATGCCTTCAAAATCAAAACCTGAGCTCTGATCTTTAGACATCATTGTAAATTTGAATTTGCCATCAATTCTCAGATCGTTCTTTGCATGTGATGTTTGCCAGTCTTCACCCGGGGTATTCCATTTTACAATATGTTCTGGCAAAGTCCATAATTCCCAAACTTTTTCTATTGACGTGTTAATTTTAGTTTGTACTGAAATCATCTTACATATTTGGTATCTGGCTTTCATCCATGCAAAAGATTTCCCAATGATGCCCCTCTAAATCAAGAAAAGTTCTCTGGTACATCCATCCATAATCTTTTGCTTCTCTATAATTGGTTCCGCCTGCCTTAACTGCCTTTTCAATCATTTCATCTACCTGTTGTCGTGTTTCCACAGAAATAGAAATAAGAACTTCGCTGGTTGTAGCGCTATCGCAAATTTGCTTATCTGTAAATGTTTGGTAAAATTCTTCAACCAAAAGCATGACGTTAATATTTTCGCCAATGATCAGACAAGTTCCTTTGTCATTAGTAAATTTTTGATTAAATGAAAAACCCAGCTCAGTAAAAAAAGTAATCGAACGTTTTAAATCTTTTACGGCAAGATTTAAGAAAATTTTTGTTTTCATATTTATAAAATTACAAATTATTTAAAACAAATGTAAAATTTTAAACAATCCATAATAATACAATAAAAGTCATTTTTAGGGTCATTTAAGACAAATTATATATTTTTGTAAGAAGTAACTTTTTTGAAAAAGCAAAAATCATGAGCAAGAAAACAGGTTTAATCGTACCACACGATTATAAATTATTGAGCATAGCAGCTATTTTAGAAGTTTTTGAAACGGCTAATAAACTATATAAAGGAGACGAAAAACCTTTTGATATTATGATTTTTCAGTCTTCAGAACAGATTAGCGAGAAAGAATTATTTGGCTATGAAGTTAAGTCCATAGAAAAATCTGAAGAAATTTTAGATCTTATTCTGATTCCAGCTTTTACAACAGATAATATGAGCGAGATGATTGCCAAGAATAAAAAGTTTATTCCGTGGCTTCAGGAACATCATAAGTCAGGAGCCGAACTGGCGAGTTTTTGCACTGGTGCTTTTTTATTTGCTGCTTCCGGTTTATTAAATGAAAAACTGGCCACAACCCATGTTGATGCCTGCAGTGCTTTTACAAAAGCTTTTCCTCTGGTAAAATTAAAATCAGAAGAAACCTTAACGGCAGATGGCAGTTTGTATACAAGTGGCGGGTCAACATCGACTTTTCATTTACTGATTCTTTTGGTTCAGAAATATTGCGGAAACGAAATTGCCGTTCAGATTGCCAAGATTTTCTCGATTGATTTAAACAGATACAAACAAAGTTATTTCAGCACTTTCAGACCGAATCATTTACACAATGATACTTTGGTTGCTATGTTGCAGCAGAAAATAGAAAATCATTACAGCACAATAGAAAAACTGGAAGAAATCACCAAAGATATTCCGACGAGTGCACGAAACATGACACGTCGTTTTAAACAAGTTACAGGGATTCCACCAATTGAATATCTACAGAATATCAGGGTTGAAAGCTCAAAAAAGTATCTGGAACAAACCCAGCTTTCTATCTCTGAAATTATCGAAAAAACAGGTTATAACGATCCCAAAGCGTTTAGAAAAGTATTTTATAAAATGGTCGGAATGAAGCCTATTGAATATAGGGAGAAGTTCAGAGTGCAGTAATTTTTATCAGAAGCAGAAAAAATTTGTTTTAATAAGAACCACCCGTCCTGCTCTACACTATATCTTTTGTTGTCTCCCGAGGCTTCGGGACCACAACAAAAGGATGCCGTTCCGATCAGGGCTAAAAAGAAAATTTCATTTTTACAACTCCATAAAAAAACCTGTCCAACTAAATGAACAGGTTTTTAATTATTTTGAAAAGATTACTTAATTAAGAAGCAATCTCCATTCTCTTCAATAAATTTTTATTTAAAGTATGTTCTGCATAATCTCTGTCGATTGTCAAAACTTTATCGTCTGAACTTGGCAATTCATACATTGCGTCAGTTAAGATTGCTTCGCATAAAGAACGTAATCCACGAGCTCCTAATTTGTATTCTAATGCTTTATCTACAATAAAATCCAAAGCTTCATCAGTAATACTGAATTCTACTTCATCCATCAAAAATAACTTTTGATATTGTTTGATTAAAGCATTTTTTGGCTGAGTCAAAATGGCACGCAATGTTTCTCTGTCTAAAGGATCCATGTGTGTTAAAACCGGAAGACGGCCAATAATTTCAGGAATTAATCCAAAATCTTTGATGTCTTTTGGAATAATATATTGCAATAAATTGTCTTTATCAATATTATCTACATTTTTTGAAGTAGAATATCCAACTGCCTGACGGTTTAAACGTTTAGAAATAATACGTTCTACTCCATCAAAAGCACCTCCTGCAATAAACAGGATGTTTTGGGTATTTACCTCAACAAATTTCTGATCGGGATGTTTACGTCCTCCTTTTGGCGGTACGTTTACAACTGTTCCTTCTAACAATTTTAATAATGCCTGTTGTACACCTTCACCCGAAACGTCACGCGTTATTGACGGATTATCGCTCTTGCGGGCGATTTTATCAATTTCGTCAATAAATACAATTCCTCTTTCGGCTTTGGTTACATCATAATCTGCAGCCTGTAATAAACGTGTCAGAATACTTTCAACGTCTTCACCTACATAACCTGCTTCTGTTAAAACTGTTGCATCAACAATAGCCAAAGGAACGTCTAACATTTTTGCGATAGTTTTTGCTACCAATGTTTTTCCTGTTCCGGTCTGGCCAACCATAATGATATTACTTTTTTCAATCTCCACTTCATCGTCCAGTTGCTGTTGCATTAAACGTTTGTAGTGATTGTAAACCGCAACCGACATTACTTTTTTTGTCTGGTCCTGTCCAATAACATATTGATCTAAGAAAGCTCTGATTTCTTTTGGTTTCTTTAAAATTAAGTCCCCAACTAATTTTGTGCTTCCACTTGATTTTAATTCTTCTAATACAATTCCGTGTGCCTGTTCAATACATTTATCACAAATATGTGCATTGATACCTGCAATTAATAAATTAGTTTCTGGCTTCTTTCTTCCACAAAACGAACATTCTAATACTACTTTTGCCATTCCTTATTTAGTTGCTAAGTTGCAAAGATACTAAGTTTCTGAGATTTTATGATTTAAAGCTCAAAAACTTAGCACCCCATTAACTTTAATATTTTTTGTTTCAGGTTTAAAATGTTTCAGGTTTCAGGTTAACGATTGCAACCTGAAACCTGAAACCTAAAACTTTAGACTAATTTTTAGCTTCTTTTTAAAACTTCATCAATCATTCCGTATTCTTTAGCCTCGTCAGCTTTCATCCAGTAATCACGCTCACTGTCTTTGTGTACTCTTTCAAAAGTTTGTCCTGAGTGCTGAGAGATAATATTGTATAATTCATCTTTCAGTTTCAACATTTCGCGTAAGTTGATTTCCATATCTGTAGCAACACCTTGTGCTCCTCCCGATGGCTGGTGAATCATTACTCTTGAATGTGGCAATGCTGAACGTTTTCCTGCAGCTCCGGCACATAATAAAACGGCTCCCATAGAAGCTGCCATACCTGTACAGATTGTTGCTACATCCGGTTTAATGTATTGCATTGTATCATAAATCCCCAAACCAGCGTAAACGCTTCCTCCAGGAGAATTTAGATAAATTTGAATGTCTTTTGAAGCGTCAGCACTTTCTAAAAATAATAATTGCGCCTGAACGATATTTGCGATTTGATCATCAATACCTGTTCCTAAAAAGATAATCCTGTCCATCATTAATCTTGAGAAAACATCTAACTGAGAAACATTCAGCTGACGTTCTTCTATAATATATGGAGTCATGTTAGTTGGGTTCATCGCTGCTACGATTTTGTCATAGTACATTGCGTTTACTCCCTGGTGCTTTGTAGCAAATTTTTTGAATTCTTTACCGTAGTTCATATTTAAGTGTTCTAAGTTTTACGTTTATCTTTATATTCTTCCATCAAAGGTTATACCTATTTCAAAAGGATGTCAATTTGTCTTCTTTTATTTTGTTTCAGGTTTGTTTTTGTTTCAGGTTTCAAGTTGTATGCTTGATGTGTAGTTAACTTGAAACTAAACAACATGAAACCTGAAACAAAAGAAAAAGCGTCAAAAGAAAAAATCTCTTGACGCTCAAATATAATTATTTTAGAAATTATTCTCCGTAAGAAGCGGCAATAAATTCTTCATAAGTTACTTCTTTAGTTGTAGGGTTTGCTTTTTCTTTAAACAAATCTAACAATTTAGCTGCTACAACCTGCTCAGAAAGTCTTTTCACTTCTTCCTGGTTAGATAAAACTCTGGCAACAATTCCCTGAACTTCTTCGTCAGTTGGGTTTGTTTGTCCAAATTGAGCCATTTGTTGTTTGATAGCGTTTGTTGTAAAAGCTTTCAAATCGTCAAATGTAATCTGGATGTTACTTTGAGCCATTGCTTTTCCTTCAATTAATTGAAAACGTAAACCTTTTTCTGATCTTGCGTATTCAACTTCAGCTTCTTCTGCAGAAAGTTTTTTCTCTCCAACAGTTTGTAACCATTTTTTAAGAAATTCTGACGGTAAATCAAATTTTGTGTTTTCGATAAGGAAATCCTGAACGTCCATCAATAATTTTTGATCTGCCTGTTGTGCAAATTGAGATTCAGCATCTTCTTTAATCTTCGCTTTTAAATCTTCAAGAGAAGCTACTTTTCCTTCACCAAAAAGTTTATCAAATAAATCTTGATTCAATTCTGCTAATTCTGCTCCGTTGATTGCTTCAATAGTAAAGTTTACTTCGATATCTAAACCGTGAACATCATCATGAGCTACTTTTAAGTAATCCATTAATTGGTGATCATCTTCAAATAAACCTTTTGTGCTTACTGTAACAACATCTCCAACTTTTTTACCAATGAATTTGTCTCCTGCTTTTTTATTGAAAGCAGATACAGAAATTGTAGTTGTATTATTGATCCCTTTTTCTTCATTTGAGAAAGTTCCTGTCAAATCAGAGTCAGCAACAACTTTGTCCTGAGGAATTGCTTTACCGAATTGTTTTTGGATACGTTCTACTTGTCCGTCGATTAATTTATCATCTGCAGTAACAATATATTTTACGATATTGTTTTTAGCCTCAAGATCAATTTCGAAGTTTGGCACTAAACCAATTTCGTATTCGAAAGTTAATTCTTCAGCATCCCAATCAAAGTTTTCGTCTTCTTTTGCAAGAGGAGTTCCTAAAAGATTTAATCTTTCAGATTGAACAAAACGCTCTAAAGCCAAATCAACTACTTTCTTAACTTCTTCCTGCTTAATAGCTTTTCCGTATTGTTTTTCAACAAGATCTTTAGGAACTTGTCCTTTTCTAAAACCTTTAACGGTTGCCAAAGGCATTTTTTCGTTTATTCTTTTTGCTACCTGACCTTTATAATCCATGTGAACAACTGTCATTACAATTGTTTCATTCACAGCGTCTTTTGCTACTCTTTTAATATCCATCGTCTTCTTTAATTTACGTAATAAAATTGGGTTGCAAAATTATAAAATTTTTGCAACCCAACCAAGTTTTTAACCTATTGTATTTATAAGGTATTTTTAATCCTTTTTGTGTTTTCTTTTATTTGTCGTCTCTTAATATTTTATAAGTAATAGACTGAAGAACAGATAGTATTACACTAAATAGTAAAGCTGTCCAGAAGGAATCTACTTTAAAACCTCCCACAATATTTGTGCACAGCAAAATAATGACTGCGTTAATCACTAATAAAAACAAGCCCAAAGTAATAACCGTTACAGGCAGTGTAAGGACAACCAATATTGGTTTTATAAAAAGATTAAGCAATCCTAAAACGACTGCAACAATTACAGCTGTACCAAAACTTGCCACATGAACTCCTGACAAAATATTCGCTATTAACAAAACCAGTGCTGCTGTAACAAGGAGTCTAAGTATTATTTTCATAACTTTTTCTTTTAAAATTTTAATAAAAGTAATAATTTTTTATCTAACCTTACATTTATTCAGAAATGGTTATTGAATTAAAATCTGAGTTACTTTAGTATGCTGTTTTGTTTCAATTGATATTCTCTTTGGTAATCTTTTACCGTTTTACCTTGTCCATTTGGTTTCCAGCCAGGAGCATAAAATATATACTTTAATCGGTTTTGCCAGCCAATTCCAGGTTGCTTAATATCTTTCCACATTTTTTTCCATTCGTAAAACAAATTCTCAAAAGCACCATCATTTTTTGGCTTTGGGTAAATTCCAAATTTTACGGGTATTTCCGGTTCTTCTTTCTGAAAAGTTCCAAATATTCTATCCCAAATTATTAAGGCCATTCCCATGTTTTTATCTAAATATTTGATATTTCTGGCATGATGCACCCGATGATGCGATGGCGTTACTAAAATCCATTCAAAAATTCCCATACTTTTTACACTTTGTGTATGAACCAAAGTTCCATAAACCTGAAACAATGCATAAGCCGCCATAATATGCCAGGGATTAAACCCTAAAAAAGCCAAAGGAGAAAAATACAAATAGCGGTAAAGCGGCTGAAAAACAGGTGATCTGAATCCGGTAGAAATGTTGTAGTATTCTGAACTATGATGCGTAATATGTACTGACCAAAAAAAACGGGATTTATGATCTACAACATGTAATACATAATAAGCAAAATCCTGTAGTAAAAAAACAGCAGCCCAATAATACCAAATCTGTGTATTCCAAGAAACAATGCGGTGTTGAAAAAAGAAGAACATAACCCCAAAAGCAAAAGATTTCATTATAAGATCTAATGCAAAATTCAATACCGCAAATATGACATTTACAAAAACGTCATTTTTAGTATACAGGTTTTTTTTACCAAAATGACTAAAGAGCATTTCGACCAAAATCAAAAGGGCAAAGAATGGAGAAGAATACAAATAAATCAATCCTACACCATTTTCATCGAATAAATTATAAAAATTGAAATCCATTAAACAATAAACATTAAAATTCACAAAGCAAATTTATGAATTTCAATATTTAAAAGTAAGTAAATTCTTTCTTTTTTCAATTTTTATATTATTTAATGTATTGTCAATTTACACAATACGAACAAAAACAAAATCTTAAAAAAGCTACTCTTTCAAAAATTGAGTTGTCAGTTCAAAAAACATTTTCGGATTTTCGGCATGAAGCCAATGCCCTGCATTTGGGATAGTTTCCAGTTTTAAATCCGGAAAATGCTGACGTATCTGATCAATATCTTCATCTAATATATATCCTGAATTTCCTCCGCGGATAAATAATGTTGGCTTTCCAAAAATCAAACCGTCTGCCAAAGGTTTTCCGATTGCATCGAGATTGTTATTAAATACTTCCAGATTAAAACGGAAAGCTAATTGCCCCGGTTCTGCCCAATATAAATTTTTCAAAAGAAATTGACGGGTTCCAAAATCAGACACATATTCTGCTACGATTGCCTCTACGTCATTTCGGCCTGGCTTTACAGAAAAATCAACTGCATTTAGTCCTGCCAGAATATCCTGGTGGTGTTGTTTGTAAAACTTAGGGCCGATATCTGCTACGATTAGCTTATCTACGATTTCCGGATGAGTTGTTGCAAAAAGCATTGCGACTTTTCCTCCCATCGAATGTCCTAAAAGATCAATACTGGTCAATTGATTTGCCTGGCAATAGTCAAATACATCTTTTACCATCGCTTCATAACTCCATTCCTCAGAATGAAAACTACGGCCGTGATTTCTTAAATCTAAAATATGAACCTGAAAACCGGCTTCTACATATTGTCCTGCCAACGTTTTCCAGTTATCAGACATTCCGAGAAATCCGTGCATAATGACGAATGGTTTTCCTTCGCCTTCTATTTTTGAATACAGCATTTATTATTATCGTTTTATTTTACAAATATAAAAAACTTATCTGGCAATTTACTTCCTGAACAAGCCACTAGATATACCTGAAGTTTATTTATTAAATAAAAACATACAATTTATATATTTTTATGCAGAAAATGAATTCAAAATAATACCTTCGCGCCGTGAAAATCAAAATTACACTTTGATTTTATTATTTAATTTTAACCCCTTAACCCAAAACCATGATTAAAAAAATCATTTTATTTTCATTAGTAATTTCTCAATTTGTAACATCCTGCTCCGGTAGCGATGATGTATCAGATAATGAGACACAGTTAATCAATAAAGAAAATTTATTGAAAAAGGAATTCCCTGTTTGTACTACATTAGAAAAAACAGAAAACAGAGGTGAAACTTCAAAAGGCCACGCTGTATTTAAAAACAATAACAACTGGGTTACAGGCCAAACCATAAGAATTCGATTCGTAGGCGGTTCTGTTGAGCTTCAGAATAAAATTAAAGAGTATGCCAGTGAATGGACATCTGCTGCTAATTTAAATTTTGTTTATGTTGGAACAAATGACGAATCTGATGCTGCAATTTTCTTTCAGACAGGAAGCAATTACACATTTGGAAAATCAATTAATTTTGGACAATTAAGCAACCCAAACGCTACAGATGAAATTATTAGAGGTATTACATTACATGAATTTGGACATTTGTTAGGTCTTCAACATGAAAATCAAAGCCCGGCTGCTAATA
This sequence comes from Flavobacterium sp. HTF, assembly GCF_003105115.1. Taxonomy (GTDB): domain Bacteria; phylum Bacteroidota; class Bacteroidia; order Flavobacteriales; family Flavobacteriaceae; genus Flavobacterium. The sequence goes on from NZ_QETH01000012.1 coordinate 30,083, forward strand.
TTCAATGGAACAAACCTGTTGTTTATGATTATTATCAAAATGTAATTGGATGGAACAGAGATTTGGTGGACAGTCAGATATTTAATGCGTTGCCAACCACTTCTTACAATACTTATACGCCATATGATGATTCTTCTGTAATGACTTATTCTTTCCCGGCTTCTTTTACAACAAATGGATTTTCTATTCCTTTTATTTCTGCTTTGTCAATTACAGACAAAATGTTTATTGCAAAAATGTTTCCGTTTCCTGTAAAATCTAAATTATACCCAGGTGACAGAGTGACGACAACCAGCAGGTTGACATCTCCAAATGGAAATTATACTTTATATATAAGATCAGGAAAATTAGTGCTATATAGCAACACAGAATTTAGAGACCTGGGTCACGTTACTCCAAATATCAAGTTTAGCAATGTAACTTCTTCAAATGTATATCTTGAAGTAAGAGGGAATATTATATTACTTTACAAAGGCAATGTTTCAAAAACTATCGGACCAAACATACCAGTAGGAAACTTACAATATATAAACCTTAATGATTCAGGAAATATTGAAGCAGTTGCAAATGGTGTTGTTGTATTTTCAATAAACCTGAAAACTGACCTATAAATTTTCCACTTTTTGTCTGGAAACTTACAATCAAAAAAAAATCTGGCGTAAAACCCAGATTTTTTTTGATCTTATTTGAACTAATAATTTATTGAAATCTTATTTCAATTTGTTCAAATACATATTAACAACATTATCCAAACCAAGATAAAGTGCTTCTGCAATTAAGGCATGCCCTATGGAAACTTCCAGAAGTCCCGGGATATTTTGTTTGAAAAACTGAATATTATCAAGGCTTAAATCATGACCTGCATTTATTCCCAAACCCAATTCGTTTGCCAGTTCTGCCGCTTTTACATACGGGTCAATTCCGTTTTTATTGCCTAAACCATATTGATGAGCAAAGGCTTCAGTGTATAATTCGATTCTGTCTGTTCCTGTTTTTTTTGCTGCTTCGATCATTTCCAAAACCGGATCTACAAATATTGAAGTTCTGATACCGTTTCTCTGAAATTCCTGAATAACTTCAATCAGATAATCCTGATTTTTTATCGTATCCCAACCAGCAGAAGAGGTAATAGCACCAATGGCATCAGGAACAAGCGTTACCTGATCTGGCTTACATTCTAAGACCAGATCGATAAAATTATGCTGCGGATTTCCTTCAATATTATATTCTGTATGTACAATGGCTTTTAAATCTCTTGCATCCTGATAGCGAATATGTCGCTCATCCGGGCGAGGGTGAATAGTTATTCCCTGTCCACCAAAATTCTGAATATCCGCTGCTACTTTTAACAAATCAGGAACATTTCCGCCACGTGCATTTCTTAGAGTTGCAATTTTATTGATATTTACACTTAACTTTGTCATATAAATAGATAATTAATTCTAGTAACATTATATTTGTTACGACAAAAATACAAAGTAAAACGTAGCGGTTTTTGCTATTTTTTGATTATTTTGCAACAAATATCTACAATTGATTTATGACAGAAATTACCAACTATATCACAAACGATTTTCGAGCAATCGACAGCCAGGAAACGATAGCGTCGGTTCAGGACTTTTTTGCCGATTTAAATTTTTCTCATTTCCCTGTCCTGGAAAATGGCATTTATATTGGAAGTATTGCTTCTGATGACGTTGAGACTTTTGATATAGACAAAAAAGCTATTGATTATAAATATACTTTAGAGCGCTTTTTTACCCGAAAATCAATGATCTGGCTGGATGTTTTAGAAATTTTCGCCAAAAACCACACCAATATAATTCCTGTTCTTGATGAAAATAATATCTACATAGGGTATTATGAAATGGAGGATATTATGAAATTCTTTAAGGAAACTACTTTTTTAAAGGAACAGGGCGGAATAATTATCGTTCAAAAAGGAATTACAGACTATTCTATGAGTCAGGTTACTCAGATTGTAGAGAGTAACAACGGAAAAGTGCTGGGCTGTTTTATCTCTGAAGCTGATCTGGAAAATGTTCAGATTACAATAAAAATCGGATTAGGAGCCATGAACGAGATCATCCAGACTTTTAGAAGATATAATTATGAAATCATATCTGAACATCAGGAAGACACTTACATTAACAGTTTAAAGGAACGTTCTGACTATTTAGACAAATATCTTAACATATAAATTAAGAATGTGTCAATGAGAAAATTTGTTTATTAGATAATTTTCGCATTTCCCAATTATCTAATTGACACATTGACAAATTATCTAATTTAACAAAGAATGAAAGTAGCCATTTACGGACAATATTATCAAAACAGTACCGAACCAATCATTAAGGACATTTTTTTGTTTTTCAAATCTAACAATGTTGAAATGGTTATTGAAGAAAATTTTCTTAAAATGCTTTATGAAAAAGAGCTTATTGAAAAAGAATACAACACTTTTTCACCAAGCACTTCATTAGATGATAGTTTTGAAATGTTAATCAGTATTGGCGGCGACGGTACTCTTTTGAGAGCGGCGACCCTGGTTCGTAATTCAGGCGTTCCGATTTTAGGAATAAACGCAGGAAGACTGGGCTTTTTAGCCACTGTACAAAAAGAAAATATTGATAGTTTTTTACAGTTTGTAATTGAAAAGAATTACACTACTTCTGAGAGAACTTTATTAAGCCTGACTTGTGAACCGGAAATTGATAGTATTGCAGAATTAAATTTTGCCATGAATGAGGTAACGGTAAGCAGAAAAGATACCACCTCGATGATTACTGTAGAAACTTATCTGAATAATGAATACCTCAATTCTTACTGGGCAGACGGACTAATTATTTCGACCCCAACAGGATCTACAGGATATTCTTTGAGCTGCGGTGGGCCATTATTGACTCCGGATGTTAAAAGTTTAGTAATTACTCCAATTGCACCACATAACTTAACTGCCAGACCGCTCGTTATTCCTGACGATACAGAAATAAAGCTTCGTGTATCAGGAAGAGAAGATCAATATCTGGTTTCATTAGATTCAAGAATTTCATCTGTAAAAAACGAGTCCGTTTTAACAATAAAAAAAACAGATTTCAAAATAAAGATGGTGGAGATTCCAGGCGAAACTTTCCTGAAAACCCTGAGAAATAAATTACTTTGGGGTGAAGACAAGAGAAATTAATCTCTTTTCTGATCTAACACTATACGATTATAGTACTTTTTTCCGTTTTGCATGTATCGAATCATCAGTAAATGTCTCAAAATCATATTGTAAATTGAAAAAAAAGCACATTTAACTAAAGGAACGCTGATTCGTATCGAGAATTATTATATTTGCACGCAATTTTGAATTAAATGAAGAAAATTTTTAATTTATTGTTATGTTTTTTACCCTTCATTACACTAAACGCTCAGATTAATGAGATTGGTGTATTTTTGGGCGGAAGCAACTTTGTAGGTGATGTTGGAAGCACGACTTATATTGCACCGGAAAAACCAGCTTTCGGTATTTTATATAAATGGAATAAAAGTCCGCGCCATTCTTACCGCTTCTCCTATACACAATCTAATGTAGTAGGAAATGATTTTGATTCTGACGAAACAGGCAGAAGCAGGAGAGGTTATAAGTTTAAAAACAACATAAAAGAACTTTCTGCCGGTTTAGAGTTCAATTTTTTTGATTTTAATCTTCATGATTATCATCCAAAAATTACACCTTATATATATTCAGGTCTGAGTTATTTCAACTATGACGAATTATATATATCGGGAGGGCAGACACAAAAAGATAAAAATTCAAGTTCATTTGCCATACCTATTATATTAGGTATAAAATCAAATGTAACACCTCATTTAATTTTAGCAGCCGAAGTTGGAGCCCGCTACACTTTTACTGACGATATTGACGGAAGCAATCCCAGCAATGGAAATTTAGCGCCGTTACGCTTTGGAAATATAAACAACAATGACTGGTATGTTTTCTCTGGTCTTACTTTAACGTATACTTTCGGAAAAAAACCTTGCTATTGTGCAGAATAATAAAATGAATTTACTAGACTCAATAGACCAAACCAATTTACCCAAACACCTGGCCATTATTATGGACGGGAATGGCCGTTGGGCAAAACAACAAGGCTTTCTAAGGGCCTTTGGCCACGAAAATGGAACAAAATCTGTAAAAAAAACCATTACCACCTGTGCTCAACTTGGAATTGAGTATTTAACGCTATATGCTTTTTCTACAGAAAACTGGAACCGCCCCAAATTAGAAGTAGAAGCTTTAATGAAAATATTAATTAATTCATTAAAAAAGGAGCTTGTAACTTTACAGGAAAATAACATCAGGTTAAATGCGATTGGAAATCTTGAAAAATTACCAAAAACAGCTCAAAAAGAGCTTTTAGACGTTATTGAAAAAACAAAAAACAATACTCGCCTCACCTTAACTCTGGCGTTAAGTTACGGATCGAGAGAAGAATTGGTAAATGCCGTAAGAATCATCAGTGATAAAGTTAAAAATAATATAATTTCATTAGACACTATTGACGATTCAATTATAAATGAGCATCTTTACACGCAAAATTTACCTGATGTAGATTTATTAATACGAACAAGTGGAGAACATAGAATAAGTAACTTTTTGTTGTGGCAGATTGCCTATGCAGAATTATATTTTACTAATGTCTTGTGGCCAGACTTTAAAGACCAGGATTTATATGAGGCTATTATTAGTTATCAAAAAAGAGAACGTAGATTTGGAAAAACCAGTGAACAAATTAAATAATTTTTTAGTGTTACAAAAAAGAATACAGATAGTCCTTACCCTACTTCTTTTGGGTAGTTTTTCACAAATAAAAGCACAAGAGAGAGTTCCTTTTGATCAAGGAAAAAAATATATTCTTGCTAAAGTTTCTGTTGTTGGTAAAATAAGCTTCAATGAGCAAACGGTTGTTACTTTTTCGGGTCTTCAAAAGGGACAGGAAATAGCAGTTCCCGGAGAGGAAATTAGTGGAGCTATTAAAAAACTAGGCAAACTTGGCCTTTTTGACGAAATTGCTTTCTATGTAAATAAAATTGATAACGATAGTATCTATTTAGACTTAAACATTGTCGAACTTCCTAAATTAAATGAAGTTAAATTTGTTGGGGTTAAAAAGAGTAAAGTAGAAGGATTAATCAAGGATAACAATTTAACTAAAAATAAAATTGTAAACGAGAACCTTATTACAACCACTAAGAATTATATTGAAAACAAATATAAAAAAGATGGTTTTTACAACACTAAAGTTACCATTACAAACACTCCTGATACCACTGCCGGAAATCAGGTAAATATGCTTGTAAGGGTTGATAAAGGTGATAAGGTAAAAATTAGCAGCATTGACTTTATAGGCAATACTAAGCTAAGTGACAGCAAGCTTAGAGCTGCCATGAAAGATACCAAACAAAAAAATATACTTCGCGTCTTTAAGGCATCAAAATTTATACCTGAAAAGTATAAAACTGACTTAGAGAAAGTAATTGCGACCTATAAGGAAAAAGGATATCGTGATGCACGTATTATCTACGATTCTGTTACCTATGACAAGAAAAGAAATATGCTTGCCATTAAAATTAATCTTGAAGAAGGGAACAAATATTACTTTGGAAATATTAAGTTTTTAGGAAATACTGTTTATTCTGATCAATTATTAAACCGTTATTTAGGAATTAAAAAAGGTGAAACTTATAATGGAGTTTTACTTGAAAAAAGAATTGCAGACAAAACAAAACCAGATGCAGAAGATATTACAAACTTATACCAAAACAATGGTTATTTGTTTTCAAATATTAATGCTGTAGAGGTAAAAACGGTTAATGATACAATCGATTTTGAGATTAGAGTTACAGAAGGTCCGATTGCTTACTTTAATAAAATATCAGTTGTTGGTAATGACAAAACAAATGACCGTGTTATTTATCGTGAATTAAGGACTAAACCGGGTGAAAAATACAGTAAAGAACAGTTAGTAAGAACTATACGTGAAATTGGGCAATTAGGATTTTTTGATCCTGAAGCGATTGACCCTAAATTCAAAAATGTAGATGCAGCTGCCGGAACTGTTGATATTGAATACCATGTAGTTGAAAAAGGTTCAAGCCAAGTAGAACTTCAGGGAGGTTATGGCGGAGGCGGATTTATTGGAACTCTGGGATTGTCTTTTAACAATTTCTCAGCCAAAAATATATTCAAAAAAGATTCTTATAAGCCATTACCTATGGGAGATGGACAAAAAGTTTCGCTTCGTTTACAGGGAAGTACTTACTTCCAGACTTATAGTGTATCGTTTTCAGAACCTTGGTTTGGAGGAAAAAAACCTGTACAATTTAGTTCTTCTATTTCATACAGTAAACAGTTCTTAAACAATTATATAACAAGAGATGTTGACAGAAGCAAAAGTTTTAATATTTTTACAATACAAGTTGGTTTAGCAAAAAGATTAACTGTGCCTGATGACTATTTTGTTCTTTCACAATCAGTAAGTTACCAACATTATGATTTAAATAATTATAACACAGGTTTATTTACTTTTGGTAATGGTGCTTCAAGAAACTTAGCCTATACAATTGGAATTTCAAGAAGTAATAAAGGGGTAAATCCAATTTTCCCAACTTATGGATCGGAGTTTAGTATTTCAGCAAAAGTTACTCCTCCATATTCATTGTTTAATGGTATTGATTATGGTGATTTACAAAATCAAAAAGAATACAAAACTCAATATACAGGAGTATCTGGAAACGGTGCAGATGGTAAACCGTTGAACAACGGTGATTATGTAAAGGTAACTGGATATAATGCTAACGGACAAGCTTTATATAGCAGTGTAGGTTCGGATTATGCAAGTGCAGATACAGATCAGGGAAAAGTCGATCAGAAAAAATATAACTGGTTAGAATATTATAAAGTTAAATTTAAAGCTGACTGGTATACTAAAGTTTACGGAAAACTGGTATTAAGAACATTAACAGAATTTGGTTTCTTAGGAGCTTATGATCAGTCACGTGGTGTTGTACCTTTTGAACGTTTTTATTTAGGAGGAGACGGAATAGCTAACTACTCTATGGATGGTAGAGAAACTATTCAGTTAAGAGGTTATCCGAACAACTCGTTGACACCGGTAAATTCTAACGGAGAGCAAATTGGAGCAACTATTTATAACAAATTCTCTATGGAATTACGTTATCCAATTACATTAAAAGCGTCAGCATCTATTTATGCCTTAACGTTTTTAGAAGCAGGTTCATCATATCCGACATTTAAAGAATATAACCCATTTGATTTAAGTCGTTCAGCTGGTGTTGGTCTACGTGTATTTATGCCTGCATTTGGATTATTGGGTATCGATTTTGGTTATGGTTTCGATGCTTTACCAGGATCTGTGACTAATAAGGCAAATGGTTGGGAAACACATTTCATTATTGGACAACAATTTTAGAGAAATTACGTTTGGTTAAAAATCATCAAATAAAGTTATGTTATGAGAAAACTATATTTATTTATATTTTTAGCCTTGATTGTAGCAAATACAAGTCAGGCTCAGACTAGAACGACAAGGATTGGCTACATCGACATGGAGTATATTCTGGAAAACGTTTCCGATTATAAAGAAGCAAAAGCACAGCTTGAGTTAAAAGCTCAAAAATGGAAACAGGAAATTGAGGCTAAAAAAATAGAAATAAATAAACTCAAAGAAAGTCTTACCACTGAAAAAGCTTTGCTCACCAAAGAGCTTATTGACGAGAGGGAAACTGAAATTAAATTTCAGGAAACTGAAATGTTAGACTACCAACAGAAGCAGTTTGGTGCCGATGGGAATTTAATGAGACAGAAAGCTGCTTTGGCAAAACCTATCCAGGATCAGGTTTTTACAGCAGTTCAGGATATTGCAGAAGCAAAAAATTATGATTTTATTTTTGACAGATCATCAGATTTGACAATGCTTTTCAGTAATAAAAGATTTGATATTAGTGATCAGGTTATACGAATTCTGAACAGAACAGAAAAACGTGAACAATTGACTAAAAAACAATTGAAAGAACAGGAAGCTAAAGAAAATCTTGAGAACGCCATTGATGAAAATCCGGCAATGAAAGACAGGCAAAAAGTTCTGGATGACAGAAAAGCGGCAAGAGAAAAATTAATTCAGGACAGAAAAGCCGAACAAGAAGCTAAGAAGAAAGAATACGAAGACAGAAGAAAAGCAATATTAGAAGAAAGAGAAGCCAAAAAAAATGGCACGGTTTCTGAACCAGCAAAAACAGAAGCAACAAAAATAGACAACACGTCAAAACCTGCTGCAACAACGGAACAAAAGGCTACTACAACTGAGCCTGTAACTCCGGCGGATAACAAAGCAGAAGAAAGACAAAAACTTTACGAACAACGTAAAAAAGAATTAGAAGAGAGAAAAAAGAAAATTTTAGAAGAAAGAGAAGCGGCGAAAAAAGCAAAAGAAGCCCAAACACAAAAAACAAATACGACCAATAATTAATTAATATTTTAAAAATGATGAAACAAATCAAAACTTTACTAATTGCTGCTATGTTAGTTTTAGGAGCGAGTAACACAATGAACGCACAAGCTAAGGTAGCTCATGTTGATGTTAGCGAGATTATGTCGAAAATGCCTGCAATGCTTGATGCTCAAAATCAACTACAAAAATTAAGTGGTACATACGATACTGAGTACAAAAAAATGGTTGACGAATACCAAGTAAAAATCAAAAAGTATGAAGCTGAAGCTGCTACTGTAACTGAAGCTGTAAACGGTGAGCGTTCTAAAGAAGTTCAGGATATGCAAAAAAGAATTGTTGATTACAGAGACAATGCGCAAAAAGAACTACAACAAAAAGAAAATGACATCGTAAAACCTTTAATGGAAAAAGTTAGAGCTTCTATCCAAAAAGTGGGTAAAGCTAAAGGTTTCCAATATGTATTAGACGGTTCTACTCTTTTATTAGCTGATGGTCCAAACATTACTGCTGATGTTAAAAAAGATTTAGGTTTCTAATATAAAAACCGAATTATAAAAAACGGCTTAACTGAATAGTTAAGCCGTTTTTTTTGAGCTATATATCACATCTCTTATTTTGAGATTGAAAAGTTTCTGCTTGTTGGTTGTAAAATAAAAAGAGGAGTTAAAAAAACTCCTCTTTTTGATATTATATTATAAATCAGGACACTTAGTTGTTAATGGTACACAATCCCATAGGATATTACCATTCTCATCTTCTCCCCGATAACATACCTTACCAGTATGACATACCGGATGAGTCCCACCGCTAAATTTTTTTAATTCTTCCCTTGATAATTTTTCTGCAGATAACTTTTGGATAATCTTCATAGTATAAATTGTTTAGGTTAAACACAAATATAGTATTTTTTTTACATTTAAATGATATTTTATTTAAGCCCCTGATTGTAGAAAAACCAAGAAATATGTAACTTTGTCTCATGACGAATAACAATCCTATAGGCGTTTTTGATTCCGGCATTGGAGGGACTTCCATCTGGAGCGCCATTCACGAGCTACTTCCGAACGAAAAAACCATTTATCTGGCAGACAGTAAAAATGCTCCTTATGGTCAGAGAACCAAAGAAGAGATTGTTGCCTTAAGCAAAAAAAATGTGGATTTTTTAATTGCAAACAATTGCAAACTTATTGTCGTTGCCTGCAATACAGCAACTACAAATGCAATTAGAGAATTGCGTGAAGAGTATGATATCCCGTTTATAGGAATTGAACCCGCTATAAAACCGGCTGCTAATAATTCTAAAACTCAAGTAATTGGAATTTTGGCTACAAAAGGAACATTGAACAGTGAACTGTTTAACAAAACTGCCGAGATGTTTCAGAATACTACCATAATTGAGCAGGTTGGGCATGGTCTGGTTCAGCTTATTGAAGACGGTAATCTTAATTCGCCGGAAATGACACAATTACTGGAAACGTATTTACAACCAATGATAGAGGCCAATATTGACTATCTGGTTTTAGGTTGCAGCCATTATCCATACCTGATACCTCAGATCAAAAAAATTCTTCCGGAACATATAAAAATTATAGACTCCGGAGAAGCTGTTGCGCGCCAGACTCAAAATATCCTGCGCGAACAGGTTGGGTTTACTGATACCGAAAGCAGCGATCCTGTATTCTATGTCAACTCAAATCCTTCTGTATTAGAATCTATTTTAGAAAATAAATATCCGGTTATACAAAAGGATTTCTAGTCTATTCAATTTTTCGCTTGACGAACCAAATTCCATCCAAAGATAAATTGAGAGAGATTTTATGGTAATTTTCTTTTATGAGATTATCAGAAATCTTCCCTTTTTGTCCATAGGAATACGAAACATGCAAGGCCGATAAAGTATTTTCAATAGGCAGCGAAAGTCCAACAGAAATTGCAGCGTTATTTACTCTTTTCCCATCAACTTCGAGATAACCGGTATCAAAATTTGCACCGGCAGCATATTGAATCCTATCCCAATAAGTTCGTGTATTTTTTTTAGTACTAAAGGTAAATCCGAGTGCAAATCGGTCCTGGTTTACAAAATCACCATATAAATCGGATTGATTGGTATTATTCCAAAGGCTTTTTTCATAATCTAAACTCAGATTCAGATTATTTTTAAAACGCTTGCTAATTCCAACTCCAATTTCTAAGGGCATATAATAATCATCTGCATCAGAAGCCACATCAGACTCTACAGGAGTTTCTATTTCATTTGCATAGGTTTGTACACTTTGCATTTTTGAGGCTTTGACTTTTGCTGGCATTTTAAAAGTTGTCCCAACAGTAAAAGTCGAATCAATTTTATATTGCGATCCTAAAGTTGCACGTACTCCGCTGTAGTCCGTTTTTTTATTGATTGAGGTGACTGAATTTGAAATTAAATAACTTCTGTCATCTGTTGTATTCCCAAACAACATAGTTGCCGAAACTCCTAAAGATAATTTTTGCCCAAATCGATATCCGTATGAAAAATCAAAATTATTTAATCCGCCTGAGCCTTCTGCTGTTAAATAATAATATTCCTGACTATCTGAAATTGGAAGTTTTAAGTTAGAAATTTTAAAAGCCGCACTCGAATAAGGCCTTAAAGATGCACTAAACCCGGAATTTTTGGTCACAGGAAAAGCAAAAGCAAGATGTGAAAACTGAAAATTGTTACGTTTTTCTGATCTTGAACCACTTTCATAGGTTGTTGAAATAGCTTTTCCGCCAAGATCAAACATAAAATGATTAAGTGGCAAATGCGCTAACGAAGCCGGATTTAGATTATTAATAAAATTATAGGATGGCAACGCAATTCCGGATGAACCAATTGCCGGAATTGATCCAAAATCTGCATCATATAAACTCCCTAGACCGTACAGAGAATAAGGTGAACTGGAAATACTTTGGGAAAATGAAGTCAACGACATCAGAATGACGCCACTCAAATAGATTATTTTATTTTTCATTTAATATGAGATATAATAAATTTTCAGCTGAATTTTATTGTTCACATGTTTTTGATCTCCTAAAACAATGCGGTTTACGGTTTTAGAAATTCCTGGCAATGTCAAAACCAGGGAAGATTTTGAATCGGTTGTCTTGAGCATTTCCTTTTGTAAAAAGTTTCCAACAGATAATGTATAACCGATATTTTCATTAAACTCATCGCTTTTTTTATTTAATATTCCGTAAACTGTTTTTCCTGCAGAATTTACTAATGAACTGCTGATTCTGTTTAAATTATCAGCGACATATACCTGTAGAGAATCGGCTAAAGGGTATTTTTCTGAATAAGAATTATTTACAGGTTTTAAAATCAATTGTGCATCTACAATTGCTCCTTTATCTGAAATATGCCTTAACTGTTTTAGATTAGGAAAATCCAGTCGGCAGGCAACTCCGGTTCCTGATTGAATAAATCCTTGCCGGTTGGTCAATATACTGGATAATTTACTATTCGAAACCGGAAGGTTCTGAAGCAGGGTTCCTGTTTTATCTGATGAAATAGAATTAAACTGCTTTCCCGTCTCGCTAACTACAAAGTCAATATAATAAGACTTCTCTTCCTCTCCCTGATATTTTGAATAGTACATCCTGACGACACTTGTACCTGTATGAAAACCAATTACACTAGAGGAATTTGTTGTTGATGGAACCAAAACAAGTCCTTTTAAATATTCTGAAAAACTGGTAAAATCTGTAATTTCTCTCTTCTTTATTTTCTGAAAAATTTCTGATCCAAAAACAGGATCCATTTTTATATTAATAGAATCTTTTTCAGTAGGTCTTGGTTTATAAGAAATGGAACCTAAACTTTCCTGGCTGTAAATTAAAACAGAGTTGTTATAAAAACTATCATCATCTGTATTCGGTTTTACTTTCTGAAGAATTCTGTGGATATCAAACTTCTGAACCTGGGTTGTATCTCCATAATAATAGTTAGTATATTTTAAAATCATCGAAATTGAATCAAACACATAATTAACAGATTCTGTATCTGAACCTCCACTTAATAAGGAATATGATTTTGCTCCTAATTGAAAATAGCTGTCTGATTTTACTTTTCCAAAAATAGGATCTTCATAATTACCTATAAGAATCCTGCTTTGAGATGAAGTAACAAGTGAATCAAAATTTATGGTAGACATATCTACAGTCACAGTATCAATTAAGATCACCTTATTATTTACAGCGAGGTAATCGGAACCAACAACAAATTCGCCTGCATCTGTGTCTGTACCACATGAGAATATTGCAAAAGCAAAAAACAACATCAATATAAATTTATTCATAATCCTATTTTTGAACAAATATAGACTGCGCTCTTTTGCACTACATAATAACATATACAGTCGCGCATTTTTGGACTATAAATAGCAGAAAATCATCTATAACCTAATTATAGCTACTAATACTTCATTCAGCCTTAAAAAAGGCGATTTAGTCTATCAAAAAGCACCATACATATATCTTCTTTTTTTTAAAACCATCAGCCTCCTACTTTTGAGCCAATAATTAAGTAATGAAAATAAGATTTTTAATTTGTTCGGTTTTCTGCATTTCATTTTTCGGTATGAAAGCCCAGGAACAGTTTTCTGCAGAAGTGAATACAAAAACTGAACCTGCCGGAAAAATTAATTTTAATGAAACCAATATTGGATTTTCATTTCATAAAAAAATAAGTTCAAACAGTACGATCACGAATACATTAGCATACTCGAATTTGAAAATAAATTATGACTCAGGAAGCTTTGGGGTTTTTAAAAATCTGGATGAGTTGAATCAAATTCAGAACAAATTTGATTTTTCTTATACTGTTTCGGATAAGACGAAATTGAAATTTTCTGTTACACCAACCCTTAATTTTCAACAAAAACCAGATGCTTCTGATTTTACCGTTTTAGGAGATTTTGAGGTTAGTCAGCAACTGGGTTCAAAAACAACAATAAGTATTGGTGCAGCAAGGACAACTGCTTTTGGTTCTCCCAGATTTATACCGGTTTTATCTTTAGATTATAAAGTAAATGAGCAAAGTAATATTCTTATCGGTTTCCCGGATTCAAAAATATCGTATTCCAATAATATCAGGAATAAGTTTAGTCTGACGAATAGTTTTAATGGTAATTTTTATCATTTAGATTCTGAAAATCCGGACTATAGTAGCTCAAAAGCAATTGTATCACAAATGACTTCTGCGATTGAATATGAGCGAAACATAGACAAAAACTGGTTTATAAACTTTAAGGCGGGATATGATTTTAATAAAAAATACAATCTGACCGATAACAACAATCACAAGGTTTATGATTTTAATATAAACGATGGCTACATTTTAGGAATTGGGATCAAATACAAACAATAAATAAATTTAATACACTATGAATAATTTTAAAAAAGGAATATTATTCGCGGCACTGTTTTCGGGTCTGTTTTTTACAGGCTGTAGTAACGATGATGACGATGATGAATTAATTGGAAACTGGATAAAAAAATCAGCTTTTGACGGGCCTGCAAGATCTAGTGCAACCAGTTTTGTTATTGGAGATTATGCTTATATAGCAACCGGGTATACCGGAGACGTTTATTTAAAAGATTTATGGGCTTATAATTCGAATGGGGATTATTGGGAACAGAAAGCAGATTTTACAGGAATTGGAAGAAGTTCTGCTTCTAGTTTTACACTAAATGATAAAGGATATGTTGGACTTGGCTATGACGGTACAAATAAACTTAAGGATTTTTATCAGTATGATCCTGCGGGCAACAGCTGGACGCAAAAAACAGATTTCGCCGGTACAGCACGATATGCGGCTGTTGGTTTTCAGGCTGGCGGAAAAGCTTATTTCGGAACGGGTTATGACGGGAATTATTTAAAAGATTTCTATCAGTATGATGATCAGGCAAATACCTGGACACTGGTAAACGGATTTAGTGGAAACAAAAGACGTAATGCAACTGTCTTCGTCATTGATAATAAAGCCTATCTGGCAACTGGTGTGAACAACGGGGTCTATCAGGAAGATTTCTGGGAATTTAATCCTTCTACTGATGTCTGGACACGAAAAAGAGATATTGATAAAGATGAAGATGATGATGACTCATACAACGATGAGTACGCCATTGTTCGTTCTAACGCGTCAAGTTTTACCATGAACGGATTAGGTTATGTAGTCGGCGGAGAAAACATAAAAACAATCTGGGAGTACAATCCGTCAAGCGATATCTGGGTTGAAAGAACTCCTATGGAAGGCGCAACAAGAACAGATGCTGTAGGTTTTGCGATTAACAACCGTGGTTTTTACATGCTAGGAAGAATAGGTACAACTTATTTTGATGATACCTGGGAATTTAAACCAACAGAGGAGCAAAATGATGACGATAATTAATATTAAAAAATTCTTCCGGGCTAACATCCGGAAGAACTTATTGCTTGTTTTTCTGATATTACAATTTGCAGCTTGTTCGAAGAATCAGGTGTTTAAGACGGAAACATTTAAAACAACTTCAGGATGGGGTTATTCGATTGCATATAAAGACCAAATAATTATCAAACAATCGGTCATTCCTGTTATTAATGATTCTAAAAGTTTTGCCACAGAAGAAGATGCTCATAAACTGGCTGATCTGGTTGTAAAAAAACTCCAGCAGAACATATCACCAACGGTAACTAAAAATGATTTAATTTTATTAAAAATAAAATTCTAAATGAACATAGGTGCCATAAAAAATACAAGCTCAAATAAAATTCTGTTCCATGTCATTATATGGGTATTCTTTATTTTGACTTCACTGATACAGTTTTACGAAAGTCCGTTTACAATCAACAATGATTTTTATGTACAGTGGTTTACAGGTATTATTTTATTTTATCTGAATTATTTTTACCTGGTTCCTTCCCTGCTTTTAGAAAAAAAATACTGGCTTTATTTTGCTTTTATTTTGGCACTGATTATTCTTTTTATGGTTATAAGGATGAACTATTTTATGCCTGAATTTAAGCTCTCCAGACCTAATAACATGCCTCCGCCTGAAGAACTGAAAATTTTTTTGAAAAATCACAGGATTAGGGCGATTCCGGCACGACAACCTTTGTTCTTTAAAATCGGGCCTTCCCTTTTTTATATTCTTATTATTACCATTAGTGCCATTATCAGAACATTAACTGAATTTTATAACAACCAACAAAACAAATTAATCGCGGAAACACACAGAACTAATACTGAATTGATTTATTTGCGAAAACAAACCAATCCGCATTTTTTATTTAATTCCTTAAACAGTATTTATTCTCTGGCTCACAAGAAATCTGATTTGGTCCCTGATGCCATCGTAACATTATCAGAATTAATGCGCTACATGCTGTATGAAACCGATAATAAAACGGTGGCTTTAGAAAAAGAAATCAATTATATTCAGAATTACATTGAGTTACAAAAACTAAGACTCAACAACATAGAAGATATTTTTGTTAATGTCCACGGAGACACAAAAAATAAATTTATCGAACCTTTGCTGCTTATTTCTTTTGTTGAAAATGCTTTTAAATACGGAACCGATTACAAGGGTGCCGCACATGTAAAAATTAAGATTATTATTTTCGAAAACAGTCTTGATTTCTGGATAGAAAATACAATTGAAAATTATGTAAAAGATCCTGAAAACTCAGGAATTGGATTAGTAAATATTCAAAACAGACTTGATTTACTTTATCCTAACGCACACGAACTAACTATAACACAAGACAGTAAACTCTATCAGATACATTTAAATTTAAACTTAGACAGTATTCAAACCACAATAAATTAAATCTGGTAATTATGGACAGAAAAAACTTCATCAGAAATGGTCTTTTAGGAATTGCTTCATTAGCTACAGCAGCCAAATTATTAGAATCCTGCTCTAAAGATGATAATAATGGAGACTCCGATAGTTCTGCCGATGGAAGCTGCATGGTTTCTCCAGCAGAAACAAAAGGTCCTTTTCCGATAAAAACGCCAAGTCAGCTCGTTTTAGAAAACATTAAATCTGACCGTGTCGGAATTGCTCTTCTTGTTAACCTGACTATCGAGAATAGAAATAATAATTGCGAGCCTTTATCCGGTGTTTTAGTTGATATCTGGCATTGTGATAAAGATGGAAATTATTCTGAATATGGCGGAACTCAAATGCAACAGACCGATTATACTTCTGTTCATTTTTTAAGGGGGAGACAAACAACAGATTCAAAAGGAGAAGTTTCCTTTATTTCTATTTATCCTGGCTGGTATCAGGGCAGAGCACCACACGTACATGTGGAAGTTTTAAGCAATAGTGGTGCATCGTTACTGGTTACACAAATTGCATTTCCTGAAAATATTTCAAGTGAAGTATATGCAAGTACAAATTATGCAGCACATGGTCAGGCCGATACCGCAAATACAAGAGACAATGTTTTTTCGGATAGTCTTTCTGATGAATTAGGAACATTAACAGGAAATCTGACAGATGGTTATATATTAAGTAAAACAATCATCGTAAACGGTTAATTTTAAACCAAAACAGTAATTTATGAAAATTTTAAAACTTAATTTACTGGTTTCAAACTACTTTTGGCCACCAAAACAATTTAAGAACATAATCTTCAACAGATGAAATGCGTAATTATAGATGACGAACCGTTAGCGGTTGAATTATTAGAAGATTTTGTCAAAAAAGTAGATACACTAGAATTGCTTCGTACTTTTAATAATGCTATAGATGCTGTTTCCTTTATCAATCAGAATAATGTTGATTTGATTTTTTTAGATATTCAAATGCCACATTTCTCGGGAATTGAATTTCTGAACACAATTGAAAAAAAACCGTTGATTATTTTTACCACTGCTTATTCAGATTATGCTGTAGAAGGCTTTAATCTTGGTGCTGTTGATTATCTGGTAAAACCGATACCTTTTCATCGCTTTTTAAAATCGGTCGTTAGGGCACAACAAATCTCAAATCCTGCTGCCGTAATCCAGCCACTAACAGAAAACAGTACAACTCCGGAATCTGAACAGGATTTTATGTTTGTAAGAGCTGAATATGAGAATGTCAAAATGAATTTTTCGGACATTTTGTTTATTGAAGGCCTGAAAGATTATGTAAAAATATACACAACCGATAATAAATTTACACTGACATTAATCAGTTTAATAAAACTGGAAAATTTACTCTCTACTAAAGGATTTTCAAGAATTCACAGATCGTACATCATTAATATTAAACATGTAAAATCAATACAAAAAAATAAGGTCCTGATTAGTGATAAAAGAATTCCAATCAGCGAAAGCTACAAAACTGCTTTCTTTGAAAAAATCAATTTATAATTATTAAATTCCAAAAGTAAAAAATTCCAAATTCCAATGATATCGACATTTTGTTGAATTTGGAATTTGGAATTTAATTTTTGAATTTTTTTATCTTATTCTTCGTTTTTAAACCAGCCCGAATACATAACATAGTTATTAGAAATACGTTCGATTTCACCTGCAAAATCTGACTGATCTATATCTTTTACTTTTTTCGCCGGAACTCCGGCATAAATGCTTCCTGATTCTACAACCGTGTTTTGTGTCAAAACTGCACCCGCTGCTACAATAGAATTACTTTCGATCACACAGTTATCCATAACAATTGCCCCCATACCAATCAAAACATTGTCATGAACGGTACATCCATGAACAATAGCATTGTGGCCAATAGAAACATTATTGCCTATAATGGTTGGATGCTTTTGATAAGTACAGTGAATAATCGCACCATCCTGAATATTAACTTTATTACCAATTTTGATAAAATGTACATCACCTCGAATAACGGCATTGAACCAAACACTGCAGGAAGTTCCAAAAGTTACATCGCCAACAATAGTTGCATTTTCTGCTACATAACAATCCTCAGGAATTGCAGGTGATTTTCCGTTTACAGATTTAATAAGCATAACATAAAAGATTTAATTAATAGCCGGGCAATTACAATCGTAACGTTCTTTTTTACAAAACAAATTGATTCCTAAAGTTAATTGGTGATAACCTCCGGTATCAAATTTTACATCACCCGTCACTTGAGAATAAGTATAAGCAAACATAAAATTATTGTAATTTATACCCACAATAGGTGTTATATATTGTAATTTTTGAGATGATACTCCACTTCCTGTACTGTATTGTGCCCCATCAAAACTTCTTCTGTACGATAGTGCAGCCCATAAACTTCCAAAATCCATGCTTTTGTAAGCTTTCATGTTTATATCAATTGATTTTTCTTTTGTCTGATCAAACATTTGAAATAAAACGGATGGTTCCCAGGTAATATTTTCTCTTTTTCCAAAAACGTATCCGGAACTAAAAAGAAATTTTCTTAAATTATCATTTTCATAATCTGTATACAACTGTCTTCTGGTTTCCAATACGCCCTGTACAGTTGCATGGGCATAAAAGTCGAGGTAATTGTATGAAGCTCCAAAATCGACATTGAAATAAGAATCTTTTTGGATAGCCCCAAAAACAATAGGGTCAAAAGTGTTGCCAAACTCAGTCTCATCCAACTGATTCTGTATAACACCTCCGCTGATACCAAATGAAAGCTGGTTCAGATCCACTTCATCTCTCGAAAACATAATATGGTGAGCGTAAGTAAGTTTTACTCCTTTTTGAGAATGATATCCATTTTTATCATTAAAAACAATTATTCCTCCACCAGATCTCTCCCCTAACCTTCCATTAAAACTCAACGTTTGCAGAGAGGGCGCATCATCCTGTCCAAACCATTGTTTTCTGGCTGTAAGCCTTATTTTTGCACAATTTGAAGCTCCTGCCATTGATGGATGAATCAGGTAGTAATTATCTGACAGATAATCGGAGTAAACAGGAATTCCTTCTTGAGAATAGGAATAAAATGATGTAATCAAAAAAATAAAGAAAACCCTGATCCTAAATCTCATAAAGGTAATTTGTTTAAATATATTTTACGACTATGCAATTTAGTACGATTAATTTGCGAAGAGTCTTAATTATTTTATTAAAAAACCAAATATAGGTATTAGTAGAAAATAACTTTACTAAATTTGCAAAAAAATACTACTCATGACAAAAATCACCATAAAAGAAACTCAAAATCCAACTATCTTAAAGTTTGAATTTGAAGACTTCATTACACAGAACCAGAATTACGAATTTAAAAATATTGATGAAGCGGAAGCTTCGCCTTTGGCACAACAATTATTTTATCTTCCGTTTGTAAAAACAGTTTATATCTCAGGAAATTTTATTGCTATTGAAAGATACAGTATTGTAGAATGGGATGATGTAAAAGATGCTGTTGCTGAACAAATTGCCTCATTTGTAGACAAGGGCGGAGTTATTATTAAAGTTGACGAAAACAAAGCCAAAAAGCAGCCAATTACTGTTTATGGCGAAACAACACCAAACCCTTCTGCTCTAAAATTTGTTGTAAGCAGAATGCTGACCAGAAATGCCGTTGAGTATAAAAATATAGACCAGACAGCTTCATCACCACTGGCAAAAGAATTGTTTAAATTCCCTTTTGTTAAAGAGGTTTTTATTGATGAAAATTATATTTCCGTAACCAAATACGACATCAATAACTGGGATGAAATTACTCTGGAAATAAGAACTTTTATCAAACAATTTATTGAAAATGGCGGAACAGTTTTAGATGAAAGTTTAGTTGAAGTAACAACAAAGAATGACATCACCAAAGACGAAGCATTTGATAAACTGGATGTCACTTCCCAACAGATCATTAATATACTCGAAGAATACGTAAAACCGGCAGTAGCTGCTGATGGAGGAAATATCGCTTTTGATTCTTATAATGAGAATGACAAAACAGTAAAAGTAATTTTACAAGGAGCCTGCAGCGGTTGTCCGTCATCGACATTTACACTGAAAAGCGGTATCGAAAACATGCTGAAAAGTATGTTGAACGATGAACAAATTAAGGTTGAGGCTTTAAACGCGTAAATAAATATTTTATATTTGCAATCTAATACCAAGCCTTCTCTATTGAGAAGGTTTTTTTTTATTTAAATACAATGGACATCAATTCAGACCAATTTAGCAGTTACGCCAGCAGGTATATAGAAGTATTACTTGATTATTCGCCAAAATTAATTTCAGCTTTTCTGATTTTATTTGTGGGACTTTACGCTATCAGATTAATAAACAGGATCATCAGAAAAATAATGGTAAAGAGAAATCTTGACCCGACCCTGACCAAATTTCTTGCCGATATCTTACTATGGGCTTTACGAATTTTATTATTTGTAACTTTTATTTCAAAACTCGGAATCGAGACTTCATCGTTTGTTGCTATTTTAGGAGCAATGGGACTTGCTGTCGGTTTATCACTGCAAGGTTCGCTTTCTAACTTTGCAGGAGGAATGCTGATTATCGTTTTCAAGCCTTTTAAGGTTGGTGATACTATCGAAGCTCAGGGAGTTATTGCTACTGTTGTAGAAATTCAGATTTTTGTAACCAAAATGCTTACAGGGAATAACCAGACAGTTTTTGTACCTAATGGTGCTTTATCAAACGGAACGATTATCAATTATTCGATGCAGGGAGAAAGAAGAGCCGATCTTACATTTTCCGTTTCCTATGATTCTGATATCAAAAAAGCAAAAGAGATTCTGGTGGATGTTTTAAACAAAAATCCAAAAGTGCTAAAAAAGCCTGCTGCTGAAGTTTTTGTCAAAAACTTATCGGCAAGTTCTGTAGATTTTGCGGTACGTCCGTGGGCTAAAAATGAAAATTTTGGTGCTGTTTTCTCAGAGACTCTTGAGAATTGCAAAACAGCCTTGGATGAAGCAGGTATTTCTGTTCAGCCATTTACACTTCAAAAATAATTATGCCTTTTTTGATGGCGTGGTCATCATAAAATCTTTTAAATAATACGGTTCAAAATAAGCGACATCAACAGTGTCGCTTTTTTGATATTTATCAAAACTGATTGCACTCATGGCTGCTGCCGAAGGGTATTTGATCTCTTCTAAAAAAATAAAATTTTCTTTGGTTAAAACTGACTTACATTTTTCGGCACAATCACCGACAAAATAAACAGTTTCATTGATATCCTGAAAAGAATTTTCATCTATAACTTCTGCCAGAATGGGTCTTTCTGTTTCTAATTTATGATTAAAAATTTCACTGTAAACTTCCATTCTTCGGGCATCCAGCATTGGAATAATTTTTCCGTCAGAAACCTTTGCCTGCGATGCTAACGTCTGCAAAGTATCTATAGCAATTAAGGGTAAATTCAATGCAAAACACAATCCTTTTGCTGCCGAAACCCCAATTCTCAGACCGGTGTAGGAACCTGGCCCCTGGCTTACTGCAATAGCACTTAAATCCTGAACCGATATTTTTGCCTCGGCAATTGCTTCTTCTATAAAAACATGTAATTTTTCGGCATGTGAATATCCTTCTTCTGCGATTTCTTTACATAGAATAGTTTCACCATTTTTTGCTATGGCTACAGAGCAGTTTTTAGTTGCTGTTTCGATATTGAGAATAAAAGACAAAGTATTGTTTTTAATATTATTACTAAAATTATTTCTTAGGAGTATTCGTTTTAGCCTTTACTTTATCTCCGGAATTTAGTTCTTTAGAAACAGTAGTATAAGGTCCGGTAATTACAACATCCCCCGGTTTTAACCCAGACATTACTTCAATATTAGTATCGTCCTGAATACCGGTTTTAATGATTCTGATTTTGGCTTTATCACCAACTTTTACAAAAACACATTCGAATTTTTTATCGCTTTTCGGAGCTGCTTTTTTATCTTCAACAGGACCTTCGGCAGTAAAGTCTTTTACAGCAGCTGTATCCGATTTTACCACTACAGAGCTAATTGGAACCGCCAGAACGTTGGCTTTAGTTTGCGTTATAATATCAACAGTAGCTGTCATCCCAGGTCTGAAAGGCGAATAAGCATTTGGTTTACCGTCTAATAAATCCTGGTATGATTCTTTTAAAATTCTGATTTTAACTTTAAAATTTGTTACCTGATCAGAGGTCAATGTTGTACTTGCCGAGTTTGAAATACTGGTCACAATTCCTTTGAATTTCTTTTTCAAATAAGCATCCACTTCAACATTTGCTTCGTCACCGATTTTTATTTTTACAATATCATTTTCATTTACATCAACTTCAACTTCCATATTGTTTAGGTTGGCAACTCTCAAAAGTTCCGTTCCTGCCATTTGCTGTGTTCCCAGGACACGTTCTCCTAATTCTACGTTCAATACAGAAATAGTACCATCTGCCGGAGCATAAATTGTTGTACGCCCCAGATTATCTTTAGCTTCATTTACAGATGCTGAAGCACTCTGAACGGTGTAATATGCATTTTGTTTAGTGGCTTTGGCTACTTCAAAAGAAGCAATTGCTTTATCCCAATCTGATTTCGAAATAACCCCTTTGTCATACAACGTTTTATTACGCTCATAATTTGCTTTTGCTTCTTTAAAACTGGCTTCAGATTGTGTCAGGCCAGCTTTTGTTCCGGATAAATTTGACACGGAACGATTGTAACTTGAAGTGTATAAATCCGGG
Source organism: Flavobacterium sp. HTF (assembly GCF_003105115.1). Taxonomy (GTDB): domain Bacteria; phylum Bacteroidota; class Bacteroidia; order Flavobacteriales; family Flavobacteriaceae; genus Flavobacterium. Next base: position 53,221 of record NZ_QETH01000012.1, read on the forward strand.
TTTATTTTTACTAATAAATCTCCTTTTTTTACTACCTGACCTTCTTTTACATTCAATAAAATAATTTCTCCCGAAACTTCCGGAGAAATCTTAACTTCAATTTCAGGCTGAATTTTACCTGTTGCCGAAACTGTTTCTACAACAGTTGAAGCTACTACTTTTGAAATTTCTACTTCTTTTCCTTCATCTTTATTACCTATTGCTCCGGCCTTTCTAAGACCAATTAATGCTATAATTAAAATCACAGCTCCACCTAGCAAAAAGTAAATTGTTTTTTTTGACATAATAAATTATTTTGTAATAATTGGAACAATTGGAATTCCGAAATAGAACTCAAGTATTTTTATTTTGAACATGTAATCGTATTTTGTTCTGATAACGTCTGACTGTGCATTTGTCAGCAAAGTTTGAGCCTGAGTAAAATCAAATGAGTTCATCAAACCGACATCATACTTTTCTTTTGCATAATTATAAGCCTGTTGTCTTGCTTCTAAAGTTATCGTTGATGATTCATAAGTATTTAAAGCTCCTTTTGCATCTGTAAAAGCTGTATAAACGTTACGTTGCAAATCTAAACTTTTTTGCTCTAAATCTATTTTAGATTTTTCTAAACTTACTTTGCTTCTTTCAACATTATTTCTAACTGAAAATCCATTGAAAATTGGAACGCTAAGCTGTAATCCGAACGAATGTCCTTTGTTATCGCTAAACTGATCAAAAACAGGTTGAGGCGCCCCCAAAATCGGAGTAAAGTTATTCTCTAATACTGCCTGATTTGTTCCTTCAACAAAACCAATTTGACTTGTTGGATTATTTAGATTTGGAGTTGCACCTGTGACAACATCAGAATAACTTGCTCTGGTCGTAAAAGAGTAAAAACCAGACAAAGTTGGCTGATAAGCACCTTTTGCGATGGCAACATTCTTTTCAGCAATTTCAAGATTAGTCTGTGCCAATTTCAATTCAGTTCTCGTCTCTTTTGCTTTGTTGTAAATATCAATTGGACTTTGTGCCATGATATTATTTTCATCTTTCACTTCAGTATCATCTACTACGTCAAAGTCTGCAAATTCTTTTAATTGTAAAAGCTGTGCTAAACTTAATTTTGAAATCAAGAGATTGTTTTCAGAAACAGTAATGTTTTGCCTGTCAGTTGCAACAGTTGCTTTTAGATCAAATAAATCTCCGCGCGGAATTGTTCCGGCATTTACCATTTCTTCAGAACGGGCATAACGCTTTTCGTCAATTGCCAATTGTTCTTTTTTAACTTTTAAATCTTCTTTATTGGATAAAATTTGCAGAAATGCACTGGCTACATTTAAAGAAATATCTTCCTGCATCTTAACTAATTGATATTGTGACGCAATAATAGAAAGCTTTGCTCTTCTGTATGTATTTTGATTTTGAAGTCCTTTGTAAATATCAACTCCGGCATTTAAACCTACAGATGAATATTGAGTTGTTTGATTACGCAACAGACCTGTCGTAACATCCTGATTTAAACCGACATTCCAGGAGTGTGAGGCATTTCCACTTACTGTAGGCAAATAACTTCCAAATGCACCTCTTTTATCAATTACAGCATTTTTGACATCTAGTTCTGTAAGCTTTATTGTGATATTATTTTCTAATGCATATCTTACGCATTCTTCTAAAGTCCACTGTTTTGTTTGTGCCTGACCCGATAATCCAAAAGCGAATAACAATGCAAAGACAAGACTATTATATTTATTTATTTTCATATATTTTGAATGAAGGCGCAGTATCGATACTACGCAAATTTAACATTTTTTAAACCCAAAAACCTTTTTACAGAATCAAATTATTTTTTTTCTCCTTCAGTAATTAAACCCTGATTCCAGATTTTTATTTTATCTGTCTTTTTAATTCCGCTTTTAACCTGAACATAAATTCCGTCACTAACTCCCAAAACTAAATCTTTTCTTTGAAACTTCTGCGGAGCTGTTTCGATCTCTACATACGGTTTTTGTGTTTTTTTGTCAAATTGAACTAACGATTCTTTTATGGCCAAAACTTTGTCTGCTTTTTCTAAGATGATAGAAGCATTTGCACTCAGACCGGCTCTGATAAAGGTAGCATCTCTGTTTTCTAAAGAAGCTTTAATTTCAAACTGAATTGCTCCGTTTTCTGTAACTCCTTTTGGTGCGATGTAAGTTAGAATCGCTTCAAATTTTTTATTTTCAATAGCTCCGACTGTAATTTCGATAGCCATTTTCTCTTTTATTTTACCAACTTCAGATTCATCTATTTTTCCAACAAAAATCATTCTTCCAACGTCGGCTACACTTGCAATTGTAGTTCCTTCATTAAAATTATTACTTTCAATAACCTGGTTTCCGACTTTTACCGGAACGTCTAAAACCATTCCGTTTACAGTTGAACGAATTAAGGTATTAGCATAACTTCCCAATGATGAAGTTGTTCCTGTTTTTACAATATCGAGACTTTGTTTTGCTGCCTGATAGTTTTGTTTTGCCTGTGTGTAAGCTAATTGTGCTGCATCAAAATCATTTGCTGAAATAACATCTTTATCATACAATGTTTTTTGTCTTTTAAAGATTTTTTCCTGATTATCCAAAGCAATTTTAGCAGTCTGTACCTGATTTTGTGTACTGCTTACGTTTGATACATTTGCAACAACCCTAATTTTGGCAATCATATCGCCTGCTTTGATTTTCTCTCCGGCTTTAATATACACCTGCTCTATAATTCCTGAAATGTTCGGTTTGATTAAGACCTCTTCATCTGGCTGAATATTACCTGTAGCAATTGTATTTTTTACAATCGTTTTAATTTCTGCTTTTTCAGTTTTAAAGACAATTGGCGACTCCTGATTCTTAGCATATAAATAATATAGCGCACCAAAGAAAACTATAGCAATAAAAATTAAAATGGTGACGGTTACTCCTTTTTTCATTTTGTTTTTGGTTTAATCGATTATTTTTTGATTGATAATTTATTCTGTTCGTAAAGCATCTACCGGCTTCACATTGATTGCGGTCTGCGCCGGAATAAATCCTGCGAGCAAACCAGATCCTACTAATATTAATAAGGCAACAAATACAACTCTTAAATCTACACTCGGGTTAGAAAACATGGTATCGCTTCCCGGTGGCATCGAGTCCAGAGCCATATTCAGCAATGCTATAATTCCGGTTGCAACGGCAATTCCGAACATACCCGATATGATAGTCAAAAATATAGATTCTGATAAAATTTGCCCACGTATCGCTGCCGGTGTTGCTCCCAAAGCCCTGCGGATTCCAATTTCTTTAGTACGTTCCTTGACTACAATCAGCATGATATTTGAAATACCAATTACTCCTGAAATCAATACTAATGTTCCTACAAAATAAGCAATGAATTTTAGAATATCAAACAAACTTTGCACTTTATTGAATTGTTCGTATAAATCAAAATTTCCTACTGCCCTGTCATCTGCCGGATTTACGGAATGAAGCGATTTTATTAACTCTAAAATTTTAGGTTTCAGAGAAGTAATCGAGGTTTCATCTTTTGCTGTAAGTGCCATCCAGCCTACTTTATCGCCATAATTAAAAGCCTGTTGAAATGTCGTAAACGGAATGAAAATATTTTTTTGTTCCTGTTCTGCATTTCCTCCCTGCTGCTTAGAATTATAAACGCCAATTACCATAAAATTAATTCCGTTTATTTTGATATAAGTCCCAATAGCTTCTTCTTCTTTATTATAAAGTTCCGATATCACTCCTTTACCAATAATCGCTATTTTTCTCCTTTCGGCAATATCCTGCTGGTTTATAAAACGACCTTTTATGATATCCATTGGCTGTTGCTTGATTAGTTCGGGATAATCACCATAAACAGTAAAAGAAGATGTTTTTGTACCGCGAACCACATTATTTGTTCCATTAAAATCACCTAACTGATTTCTTGGCGAAACATATAACAAATCCGGAAAAGCTTGTTTCAAAGCCATTACATCACTGTTTCTAAAATCATAACGACGTGTTTTTGGCAAACCTTTATACGCTTTTGAGGTAGTCTGGCTCCACATAAACATGGTGTTTGTGGCAATACCATCAAACCCTTTTTTTATCCCGTTTTCCAGACCTTTTCCTGCTGCCAGTAATATGACAAGAATAAATATTCCCCAAAACACACCAAATGCTGTCAGAAGAGTTCTAAACACATTGGCCGTCAGAGCCTGCAAAATTTCGTCCCAATTATCTTTCTTAAACATAATTATTCGTCTCTAAGTGCTACAATAGGTCTAATTTTAGCTGCTCTGTAAGCTGGAAAAAATCCTGCCATTGCACCAGCAAAAACAAGCAGAACCAGTGTGGTAAGAGCCACAGTAAAATCAACCTCAGGGTTTCTAAAATATTCACTTTGCACCATTGGCCCAACAAATTCCAATAATAACAAACTTGCCAGTAAGCCGACAAATCCTGCTATTGTGGTTATAAAAATAGATTCGTGGAGTATCATAGTAATAATAGATATGGGCGATGCTCCCAATGCTTTTCTTATACCAATTTCTTTTGTTCTTTCTTTTACAACAATCAGCATAATATTACTAACACCCACAACTCCTGCCACGATGGTACAAATACCTACCCACCAGAAAAACAATCTGATATATAGATTTAAGTCATAGAATTGTTTGGCATCCTTAACAGAATTATAAACACCTACTCCTCCGTCATCTTCTGGAGCTACTACGTTTTTGCTTTTTAGCAAGTCCTTTAAATCCTGTGTGAATTTTTCAGATTGTGCCAAGGCTTCATCATAATTGTCTGTCTTTTTTAAAGTGAAAAACAAATTGCTGATTTTATCACCTCCTCCAAAAGTTTTCTGTACAGTGGTTTTTGGCAGGTAAGCTCTGGCTTCTTCTCGTTCTCCTCCCGGATCTGTAAAAACACCAATTACCTTAAAACTAATATTATTGATTAAAATTTCTTCTCCAAGTGCCTCTTTGTCTTTAAACAAATCGGTTTTTATTTTCATTCCGATAGTAGCCACTTTTTCATTATTGGCCAGATCCTTACTATTTACATATCGTCCCTGAACAATGGTTAGATTTTCTATCCCGCCATAATCAGGATCAACTCCTCTGTATTGATAACTTCCGGATTCTTTTCCGTAGGCAAACGGAGCTCCCCAGAAATTAAATGTTGAAGCTCTTAAATCTAATTTATCTTCAAATTTCTGAACAGATTGTGTGTAATCACTATTTCTAAACTGAATTGGTCTTCCCGGATTTAGACCTTTGTATTGTTTTGTAGTAGTTCCGGACCAAACTTCAATAATTCCCGCAGCATCTCGCTCAAACTGTTTTTCAATTCCGTTTTGCAGTCCCTTGCCCGCACCCAGCAAAATCACTAAAATAAAAATTCCCGAAGCCACGGAAATCCCTGTCAGAAATGTTCTTAATCTGTTTTTAGAGATTGCTTCAAATATTTCCTGCCATCGCTCTATATTAAACATAAGATGTAGCTCTAACTTGTTCTACCATTTTATCATCGATAATCAATCCGTCTTTCAGGACAACATTCCTTTTGCACATTGCGGCAATATCCGGCTCGTGGGTAACGATTAAAATGGTTTTACCTTCATCGTTAATTCCCTGGATAAGTTCCATAACTTCATAAGATGTTTTGGTATCCAAAGCTCCTGTAGGTTCATCGGCCAACAAAACTTTTGGGTTCGAAGCCAATGCACGGGCAATAGCTACACGTTGTTTCTGACCTCCGGAAAGTTCATTAGGTAAGTGATGAGAATGCGATCCAAGACCTACTTTCTCCAAGTATTTCATCGCAATTTCATAACGTTCCTTTCTTTTTACACCCTGATAATACAAAGGCATGGCAACATTATCCAACGCAGATTTATAATTAATTAAATTAAAAGACTGAAAAACAAATCCCAAAAACTTATTTCGGTATTTTGAGGCTAAGGTTTCATTCAGTTTTTTTATTGGAGTTTTATCCAAAATATAACTACCCGAGTCTGCCTCATCAAGAATTCCTAATATATTAAGCAGTGTAGATTTTCCAGATCCGGATGATCCCATGATCGCAACCAATTCTCCTTCTGCAATATTAAAATTAATCCCTTTTAACACATGCAACTGTGAACTTCCCATTTTATAGGACTTGTGTAAATCTTTGATTTCGATCATGGTATTGTTAATTTTTAAGACAATAATAACATTTTTATTAAGTCAATTATGGTAACAAAAAGTTAATAATTTCACTTTACTATTTCAATAAGACTCATTTTCTTATCTATTGTTACACTTTTTTAAGATAATATAATTGTTTTCTTAATTTTGCATCATTCAAAAAATTATTGCTAATGAAGTTTTTTTCAGCACTTTCTTTGTTCACTGTACTTAATGTACTTGTAAGTTGTTCTACAACTCAAAAATTAGAAACTTTAAAACCCGAACCAGACGATGCAAGCCCTTTGGTTTACGAAAGCAACCCGTCTTTTATCAATTTACCCATTTCGGTCAAACTTCATGATATCGAAAACCAGACAAATTCTATCCTGAATGGTTTAATCTACGAAGACAATGACATAGAAGATGATGATATCGAAATGAAAATCTGGAAACAGGCTCCAGTTAAAATTCAAAATGACCCTGCCAATCCTGATAAAAAAATAAAAACAGTTTTACCACTGAGAGCTACTGTTAAATACAGAATAGACACAAAAAAACTTGGAGTAGAACTGTATGACGTACGCGAATTCAATCTTAATGGCGTAATTACTTTGTCAAGCGAAGCGGCCCTGACCAACTGGAAATTAAATACGAAAACAGAATTTAAATCCCTTGACTGGAAAGAAAGTCCAACAATGATGGTTTTTGGAAAAAATATGCCAATAACTTATCTGGTAAATCCCGCAATATCAATTTTTAAATCCAAAATTGAAAAAAGCATAGATGAAGCTATAGAAAAATCGATGGATTTTAAACCAAACGTTTTATCTGCTTTAGAAAAAATCTGTACTCCTTTTCAAATGAGCGATACTTATGAAAGCTGGTTGCGAATTGTTCCGGTTGAAGTTTATTCTACAACTGCAAAACTGAAAAATGATCAGTTTTTATTAGAAATGGGAATGAAATGCAATATGGAAACCATTGTAGGCAAACAACCTGAATCTAAGTTTAATGCCAATAAAATTGTATTGAAACCGGTAACCAAAATCCCAAATCAGATTGCCGCCAATATTGCTGCTATTTCAACTTACGCTGATGCCTCTAAAATCATGACGCAAAATTTTGCCAATCAGGAATTCGGAACCGGCAGTAAAAAAGTCACCGTAAAAAATGTAGCTATTTGGCATAAAAATGACAAAATGGTAATTGCCCTTGACGTATTGGGATCTGTAAACGGAACTATTTACCTGACAGGCTTTCCCCAGTATAATCCTCAGACCAAAGAAATATATTTCGATAAATTAGATTATGTCCTGGATACCAAAAGCAAATTAATGCGTACCGCAAGCTGGCTGGCGCAAGGGTTTATTTTAAGAAAAATGGAAGAAAGCTGCCGTTATTCTATTCAGCCCAATTTAGAAGAAGGTAAAAAGAGCATGGCAACGTATTTAAAAAATTATTCCCCAATGCCCGGTGTTTTTGTAAATGGCAAAATGGAAGATATTCAGTTTGATAAAATTCAGCTTACCAATCAAGCAATTATTGCTTTTATCAAAATAAACGGCACCGTAAACGTCTCTGTCGACGGCTTAAAATAAAAAAAAGCAGAATATAATTATTCTGCTTTTTTCTTTTTAGACTGATACATTCTGTAAATCAGATAACCAATTATCCCTACAAGTAAATACGGGATCACCATTAGATAAACGATTCCGTCATTTACTGCTTCTGCCTTTTTAACGTTAGAATCACCTGCCAAAGCCGCACGACACATGGCACATTGGGCATTAGAGGAAATCACGAAAAGAAAAAGACAAATTCCAAAAAATGTTTTCTGAAACCCTGACTCTGAGATATGTATTATATTTTTAATTTGCATAATAAGGAGATATCATTAAGTAAACAACCACACCTGTCACCGCAACATAAAGCCACAGCGGAAAAGTTATTCTGGCTATTTTTCTGTGTCTGTCAAAACGCTTTGCCAAAGCTCTCACATAAGTAATTAATACTAATGGAATAATGGCAATTGACAATAAAATATGTGTTATTAAGATAAAGAAGTACACATAACGAATTACGCCTTCTCCACCGAATTTGGTAGAATCAGAAGTCATGTGATAGGCTACGTACATCACTAAAAATGCAACAGATAACGCTATAGCAAAAGTCATTAATCGTTCGTGAAGCTTTTGTTTTCCGTTTTTAATAGCAAATACAGCTAAAACTAAAACAATAGCTGTAATTCCATTTGTTGTGGCGTAAATTGGAGGCAAAAATGAAAGAGGCTCTACATTGATTCCGAAATCCTTTAATTTTATTCCGAACAGAATACCAACGACTACCGGAATTATAATTGAAACTGCAATAATAAATTTACTGAATTTTTTTTCTAATGAATGATCTTCCATTTTATTCTTCTAATAGTATTTTAATATCTTCCTGAATATCTCTAACTCCTTTTTTATCTAATCCGTCATAATATAAAATCGGATTTCCAAAATCGTCCTTACGGCATCGTATATCTCCATTTTTATCAATCAATGCAAATAAGCCTGAGTGTTCAAAACCACCATTTACTTTTGCATTTTCACCCGCATACAGATTGAAACCTTTATTTGATAAATTCATAATCGTAGCTTTATCACCAGTAAGGAAATTCCAGTTTGATGATTTTACTCCTAATAATTTCGCATGATCTTTTAAAATCTGGGGTGTATCATGTGCCGGGTCAATTGTGATGGAAACAATTCCAAAATTAGGGTTACCAAAAAATGTTTTCTCAATTTCAAGCATGCTTAAATTCATCTTTGGACAAATAGAAGGACAAGTAGTAAAGAAAAATTCCAAAACATATACTTTTCCTTTATAAGTCTCATTCGAGATTTTTACATTGTCCTGATTGGTCAATTCAAATTTTGGTGCAGGTCCTATTGTTAGCAATTTAGCATCTGATTTTGAATTTTTCAGACCAACATTATCCAGACGATTTCCTTTAACAACATCTCCGTTTTTTATTCTGTCAACAATTTTCGGGACAGCATAAATACCAAAGATTAAAATGATAAACGAAATTCCGATATATGATTTATTTTTAAACATTATGATTGAAATTTAAAGTTGTTTAGTGGCATTATGATTCTTTTTAAGAGCAGCACGATATTCATACAAAATAATTTTAAAATCATCCAGCATTTCATTACTCAGTTCAGACGGATGGAAAGTGTTGTAGCCTTCCTTATATTCCTCTTTATCTTTTCTGCCTCTTAAATTTCTTTCTTTATCAACTATATAAACATTTGAAGTCCCTAAATTTTCATCCAGGTTTCCTTTTAAGTTCAGCGTGCTGTAAAAAGCTTTAATTTCCTCAGGTGAGGCAAAAACAAAATTCCAGCCTTTAACATCCGTAAAAGGCTTCAGCGCATCTAAAACTTTTTGAGCTTCATTTTCTGTTCCTATTGGACAAACAACTACAAACTGAAGATCTTCAAAGCCATTATAACGCTTATAAATCTTTTCATTTAAATTGAAATAATTTCCACGGTTATTTAAAATATGGGAACCGGAAAAACCTAAAACTGTTATTTTTTTATCGAGAGAAACTTTTTTTCCGTCCAGGGATTTCCAATTACCAAAATCAGCAATTTTTGGAGTTATAACGGGAAGTTTTGTGAAACTGTTTACGCCTGAAGCAAAAAACAAATAGGCTACAATTGGCAAAATAAAAAGTACAAAGAGAACTATATTTTTTTTCATTTTATTACCTGAAGTTATTGAGGTACAAAAATAAAAAAATCCCGATGTTATCGGGACTCTTTTCGAATTAATATCATGTTAAAAATTCCATTTAATAGTAGAATCTTTAAAAACCCCATAAATATAATGTCCTTCTGTCAAAAGAATAAACAATAAATATAATACCAGGAAAATAACTGGTGATACAACAGACCATCTAAGGCTGCTTTTTTCACCTTCCATGTGCATGAATGCCCATACAATATAATATGCTTTGAATATTGTTAAGATATAAAATATCCAGTTCAATAAATTCAAACCTACAAAATGATTAAATTCTAAAAATCCAGGCTTAATAATACCTAAGATAACTTCTACTGTAGTTACTAATGAAAGTAATCCAAAAACAAACCAGATTCTTTTTGTATTTGATACGTGTTCGTGTGACATAATAATTAAAATCTAAAATTAAACTAAGTAGAAAACTGTAAATACAAATACCCAAACTAAGTCGACAAAGTGCCAGTATAAACCAACTTTCTCCACCATTTCGTAACTTCTTCTTTTTTCGTAAGTACCTAATAATACATTAAAGAAAATAATGATATTAATGATTACTCCTGAAAATACGTGGAATCCGTGGAATCCTGTAATGAAGAAAAAGAAATCTGCAAATAATTTACTACCGTATTCGTTTCTGGTTAAGTTTGCTCCTTCTACAACATATTTAGCTTCTGCTAAATGAGTTTCAGATTCTGCTCTTGACAAAACTGTTTTCTTTTTTTCAGCTGTAAGTTTTTCTGTTCTGATCAATAAATCCGGATGTGCTTTAAATCCAGCCTGAACTTCAGCAACTGAATAAGTTGGTAAACTTTCAGCATCTTCCATAAACCAGGATGTTTTGCTTCTTGTCAAAGCTGCTCTTTGTTCCGGTAGTTTTACAGCAAACTCTTCAAGAGCTACTCTTTTACCATCTTTATCAACAAACTGCAATAAACTTCCTCCTTTAGTTTCAACTGCTCCATATTCACCTTTAATGAAGTTTTTCCATTCCCATGCCTGAGAACCAACGAAAATAAAACCTCCAATAATAGTTAAGAACATATAGATTGCAACTTTAGTCTTTTTCAATTGATGTCCTGCATCAACTGCCAAAACCATAGTTACAGATGAGAAAATCAAAATAAAAGTCATTAAGGCTACGTAATACATTGGAGCCGAAACACCATGCATAAAAGGAAAGTGAGTAAACACTTCATCAGCCAATGGCCAGGTTTCAATAAATTTAAATCTTGAAAAACCATAAGCCCCAAGAAATCCTGAGAATGTTAAGGCATCCGATACGATAAAAAACCACATCATCATTTTACCATAACTTGCTCCTAATGGCTGGATTTCATGACCGCCTCCCCAAGTTTTTTCGTCGTTGTTTGCAGTAGTAACTGTCGCTCCCATAAAAGTTATTCGTTAAAAAGTTCCCAAATTTACGTTTTTTTCTTATTTAAAGAAATATAAAAATAAAAATAAATATACCCATAATAAATCCAAAAAGTGCCAATACATCGCACCTAGTTCTATACCAAGAGTTTGGGTCGAGTTGTATTTTTGTTTAAAATGATTATAAATTATAATTAAAAGTGAAATTAATCCTCCCGCAAGGTGTAATAAGTGCGTAACCGTTACTACATACAGAAAAGTTGTAGTAATTGAGCTACCTGCTCCTGTAAAATAATAGCCGCTTTGAACTATTTGCCCAAAACCCTGAAATTGCAAAACCACAAACAAAATCCCTAAAGCCAATGTTCCCAAAAGCAATCCGGTTGTAGCAGTTCTGTTATCTTTCTGAATTGCTTTTTTTGCCAGATAAAAAGTGACACTACAAGCAATAATCACTGCTGTACTATAATAGAATGCTGATGGCAATTCAAAATTCTTCAACCAGTCTGCTCTTGATTTACTTACTACAAATGCACTTGTAAGTCCGGCAAACATCATTGTCATACTTACCATTGCAAATAACAAAATCAACTTAGCCGATTTTGATTTCCTTACTTGTTCTTCACTTATTTTCATTGTCATTTCCATAAATAACTATCTTAAAAATTTATCTACTATATATACAATCTGCAATAATGATATATACGAAACACTAACCAACATTAACGTTCTCGCCGCTTTTGCAGTTCGTAACTGATACAATCGCACAGCATAAAACAACATCCATAATCCTAATAAAAATACCAGAACTGCGGCAATTGGCGTAATAAATAATTGCCCTGTATAACCTAAAACAGGCAATAAAGAAGCTATTATCAGCCAAATTGTATATAACATAATTTGCAAAGCTGTTCCTTTATCCTTTTTTCCGGTAGGAAGCATAAAGATACCTGCTTTTTCATAATCTTCATATAAAAACCATCCAATTGCCCAAAAATGAGGGAATTGCCAAAAAAACTGAATCAAAAACAATGTTCCTGCTTCTATACCAAAATCGCCTGTTGCTGCAACCCACCCTAACATAAAAGGGATTGCACCCGGGAAAGCGCCAACAAAAACCGATAACGAAGTCACTGTTTTTAATGGTGTATAGATGCTTGTATAAAGAAAAATAGATATTGCTGCAAACATTGCAGACTTCGCATTGATCGTATACAACAAAGCTATACCAACAATAGTAAGCAGACTTGCTACCAGCAATGCCAGTTTTGGAGACATACGACCTGATGGAACCGGACGGTTTTTGGTTCGGTCCATTAAAGAATCTATATCTTTCTCAATTACCTGATTAAAGGCATTTGACGCTCCAACCATACAATAACCTCCAATGGATAAAACCAACAAAACACTCCATTTAAAAGGATGTTCGTCGTTTACACCAAGCAAATATCCCGCAATAGAAGAAAACAAAACACTAATTGCCAAACCGGCTTTAGTGATTTCTTTGAAATCCAGGAATATTGATTTTAATGAAATTGTATTTTTAGTAGTGCTCAATTCTGTAATTGTTTGAATATTTTTTTTGAGTGGTGCAAATGTACAAATTGATTATAGAATCCAGACCGATAAAATTATATTTTTTTCAATAAAGCCTTTACAAAATAAGGACTTGCAGATTTTTAACACAATTATTTTGAAAAATCTTATTAAATATCCTAGTAATCAAAATACCAATTGAAAATATCAGAACGCAATCCAACTGTAAACCATGTTGTACTTTGTTTAAAAGTAGCTGCAGTTTCTTGTGTTGGGTCAAAATTCCTGTAAATAAAACTTCCGAAAAATTTAAGATTCGTTATTGGGTTAACCAGATAGCCTGCCTGTATATCTGCAATGAAAACATTTGTTTTGTTACCCTGACCTACTTTTACCCCTTTATCATAAGGTCTGTTTTCATCGTAGCTTTTGTAAATGTTTCCTCCGTAATTAAAACTATCTTCCGGTGTGTCAAAATCCAGACCACGGGTACCTACCGTAAATTTGGCATCGGTGTAATAACGTCCTTTATGGTAGCGTGCGATTGCCACTAATTCCTTAAAATTCCCTCCCCATTGATGCCCAATACTTTGATTATTGTGCCCGTAATTTGTGATTACGGCGCTATGTGAATATACGTAAGGACGAACATGATTATACTCTAACTGAAATAATAAATCCTTTACATTAAACGCATTAAAGTATTTAGCTCCAACCTGGAATCCAAATTTGTTTTTCCAGCTCTTATCTCCTGATTTTACATCAGATACAGAAAATTCATCAATTAAGAACTGCCCGTATAAGTTAATATTGTTATTCCATTTATATTTACCCGTAAGTCCCAATAAAGCATTACCGCTTTTAGAAGAAGAACCAAATTCTACAGCACGATAAAATATAATCGGATTTACAAAATTAATATCAAACCCCCTGTTATTACTATCAGTCCAAACAACAGACTCAAAGAATCCCAGGTTTAATCTGTTAGAAACATTCCAGCTCAGATAATGGTTCGCCATAAATTTTGAAGCGTATGTTTTTTCTTCTGTCACTTCCGGGCGAACATCTTTAAGCCACATGTAAGTGTTTGTATATTTTATTTTCCAGAATGTTGTATTAATTTTAAAATAAGGATACGGACTTGCTCCGTCTGCCTCTAATAACGAACGATATCCGTCTCCTATAAAATTTCTCCCATAACCCAACTGAAAGTCAAAAATTTTGCTTGGAGCAAATGTAATATTCGCTTCTGCCAGTGGGAAATCATAAGCATCGGTTTTGAATCCTTTTGCGATTCCAATTCCGGGTATAATAGCGGGATTACCACCAGATGGTTTTATTGATTCTGCATAATCATTAAAATAACCTGCAAATCGTCCCTGGCTTTCAAAAAAAGTAGTGGTAAAATTAATTTGCTTTCCTAAACCTCCTCTAAAATTTAAGGCGCGTGTGTTTACATAAGTATAGGAGGCATCAATATCCGAAGCCTTCCCCATTTGCAAATCAACAATAGGATTTAATGCCAGCCAATAATCTTCTCCCTGAATCTGAACCATGTTTTCGTTCCACAATTTTCTTCCCAGCCATGACGAGGTATTTTTTTGCAATGATTCATTTACTGCTTTCAAATTATAATATTTTGAAACCTCAGCATAGGTATATGGCTTAGAAGCCGTATGATTATTACTTCCCACCTGGTTCATTGCACCATCAAACTGTGCATAGTAACTATGAGAAAAAGGAATATTTAAATGACTGTCGAATTCTGGATTATTATATTTTTTATACACAATACTATCCAGTTCTGTCATTGGTTTTTCCTTTGGCTTTAGAATTTGAGAAGCTGCTAAAGCTTCTTCTGCAATCTGATCAGCACTTTTTAAAGGGATACTTATTGTAATTGTATATTTAGAATAGGTTGGTTTCCCGTTATAAGTGGACGGTTTTATTACAGGAAATGCACTGAAAACCCGTTTTGATTCCTGCACCAATTCATCATTTACGGCATTTACATAAATTACTTTAAACGCTCCTTTTTCATCAACTTCAAAAAGAACTTTTACCTCTCCTTTATAGTTTGCTTCTTTTAGTTTTTGAGGCACTTCAAAATTATGAAATACAAAATCCTGAACTTCTTTGTAAAAGCAGTTTTCAAGGTCTTTTGACTGCAGGTTTTCACAATTTGGGAAAACAGGAAATTGTTCTGATATAAAACCAGGTGTAATAGAGGAATTATTGTTTTCCTGTGAATAACCTGAAAGGGCTGATAGGGTAAATACAAAAGATAAAAAAATCTTTCTTGTGTAGGTTTGGGTTTTCATTTAGTATTGATTTGGGGTATTTTCTCCGTTGGCAATTTTTTTTGCCGCCGAAGTTCCGATACGTTTAACACCTAAACGAATCATTTCTATTGCTTCATCATATGACCGAACACCACCTGCTGCTTTAACCGGCAGAGGGGATGCATTTTCTAACATCATTATAATTGTTGGAATTGTGGCTCCGTTTGGCAAATCATTTTCAGTTTTAAAAAAACCTGTCGATGATTTTACAAAAACAGAATTATAGTTTTCTTCTTTAAAGTTAGAAATCACAACATTTTTTATCAAAGCGGAAAGCTGAATAATATCTTTATCAGTCAGGGCAGCAACTTCAATAATCCATTTTACTGTTTTATTGTTTGCCAAACCGATTTGTGTGCCAATAAAAATTTCTTGTTTTACCAAAGCAAGGTCTCCATTTTTAAAAGCCTCGTAATTACAAACAAAATCTAAGTCATCTGCTCCGTTTTTGATTGCTTCATTTGCTTCTTTTAATTTTGTTTCGATATCGGATTTACCATCGGGAAAGTCTATAACAGTTCCAACAAGCAGCATTGAATTGGCTTTTAAAATCATTTCTTTGGCAAGTGAAACATATTCAGGCCGAATCATGACCAGCTTAAAGTTTTCTTCAATGGCTTCTGCAATCACATTTTTGACAACAATAAGATTATCTGCTTCAGAAAGTCCGGCTTGCGAGGCAGATTTTAAATAAGTAGAGTCTAAATATTGCTTTATGTTCATGATTTTGAGATTGCTCAGAAATGTTGACAAAAATACATTTAAAATTCTGAAAAAAAATACTCTTTGTTGCCCAGATTTCCGGCAACAAAAAAACCCACCGAAGTGGGTATTCTATTTTTATATTCTATCGATTTGTTTTTTAAAAGCTATAGCTGTAAAAACTCCGGTCGTGGCTCCAATTGTATTCGCCAAAATATCTGTTACATCTGCTGCTCTTGTTGTGGTAAAGACTCCCTGCAAAATTTCGATTGTAATACCAAAAAACATGGAAAATATAAACGAAACAAGATAAGCTTTGTAATCGTCAGCACTTTTTCCTTTAAGTTCTTTTTTGAAAAATAAAATCCAGGAAATTGTAAATCCGAAATGAAAACAGAAGTGGACAATTTTATCAATGCTTGGGAAACTTACCGCAGGAATATTACTTGAATCTGTTAAACAGAAATAGGATATAATCCCTGAACAAATTATTGCCCAACAAAGTAATAATTGTTTAGGCACCTATTAGTTCTTTATAAGCTTCGTCAGATAATAAAGAATCTATTTCTGATGCATCAGAGATTTTTATTTTAATCATCCATCCAGCTCCGTAAGGATCAGAATTTACTGTTTCAGGAGCACTTTCTAAACTGTCATTAAAAGCAATTATTTCTCCTGTTAAAGGAAGGAACAAATCAGAAACTGTTTTTACAGCTTCAACAGTTCCGAAAACCTCATCTTTATCAAGTGTCTGATCTAAAGTTTCTACTTCAACATACACGATATCACCTAACTCTTTTTGAGCAAAATGAGTAATTCCTACTGTTGCAACGTCTCCTTCGATGCTAACCCATTCGTGATCTTTTGTGTACTTTAAATTTGCTGGTATGCTCATAATAGTTATGTTTGAAAATTGATAATTGAATATTTAAGCCACAAATGTAATAATCTTCTAATGAAATCCAGTTTAGAAATTCAAAAATTAATTTCCGAAATTATAACGAAGTGTAAAGCCTGATCTAATATTAGTTAATGGGAATGATGTTGAAATTACTGCTTTTGAGAACGAGTGATCGTAATAAAATATAGCCGTCAGATTTTTACTGAACGAATAATCAGCAGTAAGTTTTACTGACCAGATGTTTTGTCCGGCTGCCAGCTGATTATTTTCATAATCTAAATAACGTACTAATGTTTCATTCTTTCTTAAAGAGAAATCTGCTTTTATGTTGATATCACTTTTAATAATTCCGGTCGGATTATCTGCAAGCCTTGAAGAGAAAATCACATCTTTAAAACGATATCCCAGTCCAACAACATATTCCATTCCTTTAACCTCTGTCAGTAAGTTATTATCAAAACTCATCGATAATGCCCTGTCTTTTTTAATTTCCGTAAGTACTCTTAATGAGCTTTTCAATTCAAAATCTACTCTCATAAGAGGGCTAAACTGCTCTACCAAATTGACATTGGACATGATTGTCTTGTTATAAAAATTATATGTATTCGCATCCAGACCATTCGGGTGCTCATAATAATCAAAATTAGATCTAAACTGATTTATGGTATACGATGCTCTATAGTTATGCTGTAATGAAAAACGTTTAAATTTATCTTTAAAGAACTTATAACGCATCAACCCATTGTATTTTATACTCCAGTTTGGAATCGGGAAATTTCTAAAAATATTCGTTGAAGCATCTGATGCATCTTTTCCTGAATAAGCAGCTAAAAATGCAGGAAGTAAAACTGCCTGATTACCTTTTGTATATCCTATAGGAAATCCTTCATTTGCTGTATAAATCTCTCTTTTACTTTTATCCGGATCATTATTCGGATCTGTCGGAGGTGCCGGAATCTGGTTTGCAGCATCTCCATATCTCGGTATTGGGTTTCCTGCTCCGTAATAGCCTTCAGCGAGACGATTTGCAATTATCAAACGATTACTCCTAAAATCATCAAATGCTTCAGATTCAAATTGATTGCTCGTAGAAAATGATGTTTTGATTAATACAGTTGATATTGAAAACATACCATAAGTATAACGCGACAAAGGCATATATAGATTATCTGACTCTCTTACCGAATATTGCTCAGAATTATTTTCAGAATACGACCTGTCCATTGCCAGATCAATTTTTAAATCCGGAAATAAATCGATGTTGGTCGTAACTTTTAAAACCTTATTGGTTACCTGTGTGAAATTCTGATTGAAATCCTGATAATCTGTTAACCATCCATTTTTAGCGGCTTCGTAACGCACATCATCCTGACTTCCAAAAACAAATCCTAACGAAGGTTTTGATGTTCCGAAGAAACCAACACTTGGCGTATACCCAGGTAAAACAGTTCCGCTGTTTTTGGTATAATTCACCTGAATATTTTTTACACTAGTTAAGACTCCAATTAAACCATCATAAAACGGATTACTGCTTGTAACCGGTTTTGCTGTATTTACTATTTTCTCGCCCGGTTTCGGTGGAGCAACAGCTTTAGGCTTAGCAGGTTTTTTACCTCCCGGAGTCAGGCCAAGATACTTATACAACATATTCATATTAAATGTTGTTGTCAGTGTATTTGAGTTGGCGTTCTGAATTGTATTCCCTAAATCGTACATTGTTGTTGTTCCATCTTCATTTTCTTGTTCATATTGAGAAAAAGCAGTCGATGCTCTTTGCCAGCTATAATCGGCAGTATACGAATAACTTGCTTTTATAAAGCTGAACACAGGAATCTTATTTATAGGAATTTCATAATTCAATACTAATTGCTGCAGGTGCTGATTTGGTGTTCCTATATCCCAATAATCATCCCAGATATTAAAATCTTCTTTTGGAGAATTATCGTCATTTAAGAAATTCCTAACGATATTATTTGATGCTGCAGTATAATTTAACTTTAATGATTTTGTTAAGTTAAAACCAAAGCCATATTGATAATTAAATGCAAAATTTCTTCTGTAAAGAGGATCAAGTCCGATTCCTTCAACCTCAACTTCTCTGTATTGCTGACGATTACTTTGTCTTAAAATATTCGTATTGAATGTAATATTGGATGGTAAATAATTAAAATTAAAATCACTTAACAATTTCCAATAATCACTTTTTTTCATGAACTGTGTCTTCTTAAAAGGAACTACTTCTTTTGGCTGAAAAGTATAAGCATAATTTACGGCTGTATTTGACTGTTCATCCTCATAGCTTTCTACTTCATAATCATGACGTTCAACCTGGTTATAAGATTGTGAGAACGTAAAATTCTCTACATCATAAATATGTGGTTTTTGTTCAGGAGCCCTGTCTTTTCTTACTCCGATAAAGTTGATACTTTTTCTTTTTGTGTAATCAATTGCACGCGTTCTGATGTTTTCTCTTTCTGCTGAATTAGTTGTTTCTCTCAACAACTGATCTAATTTAATATCCTGGTTAAAAGGATCGTATTCCGGAGTAATAACTTCTTCTCCAATAGCATAATTAAAAGGCAAATTAATTCCCCATTTAGGTGGCAATAATTTTCCTAAATTTAGATTGGTTACAATATTATATTGCTGAATATCTTCACGATCTCTTTCGTTTGCTCCTTCTTCAAGGGATCCAAAACCAATAGTACTTTTACGACCGGTTGCCGAAATAGTTGCAAAGTCAGCCATATTGGTATCAACACTCAATATTGCCGCCATTCCGCCTTTATTTTCCAAATCAGACATACGGAGTTCATTGAACCATACCTCTCCCATTAAGTTTTTGTGCTCGGCTGTACTTTTTAGTCCCACCATTAAGTTTCTCACCAAACCAAAATTAGGATTTCCTTTTATACCTAATCTCAGTCTGCTGTCACCGTCACCACCATCTAAATCGGTATCGTCATCCGGATAATAAACACCATTAACATCTCTTTTGCCAGAATTAATTGCAACCTGCATCCCCTTAATTTTCATTCTGGTCAGTAACTCAAGTGCAAGGTCAATATCATTTTGTTCCATCCAAACCTGATCAGCATTTACATTACAAGATCCTGCCGGTCTTGTAACTTTTAAAGGAATCTCTATCTGGTAGTAATTTTGCGTAAAGTCATTTCCAAATCGAAGAAATCCAACCATTTCGTCATCAGCCAATTCTTCCTGACTTGGTAAGGATTCTGCGTGTAGAAACATTTTAAGTTTTTTATACTGACGCATATCGACACTAACATTTTTAAAAACGGCTCTTGAGTCCTGATATTTCAATCCTCCGCCAGAAACACGTAATGCTAATGATTGTTCGTTTTGGTTAATAACCGTATTGTTGTTATACAATTGCTCTCTTTGTACTCCCGGTGGAATTTTATAATTTACAGGGCATTTAGTATCATTTTCCTGAACATTCACTACCTGAACATCAAAATCAGTATCATCGTCATCCGGATTTACGTCATTCGCATCAAGTGTTCCGGTGTATCTTCTCCACTCTCCTCTCACCAAATCAAGAGCTCCAAAACGCATTGTCATCTGATCATTGAAACCAGTCATAAACATACGCATGAATCGGATAGATCTAAAGTCTGTAATATTTCCTATTGTGTTTTTTGGCTGAGAAACAGGAATTTTAAACTGAATCCATCTTGCTTGCGTTGTGGAACCGTTTGGTAAGTCTACATTTCCTATAGTCTCAGGCTCACGAATATCTGTAATGTAATTTTCCCCAACCTGCATACCAGGTCTGATATCAATACTATATTCATAATAAGCATTGATTGTATTCATTGTATTATCACGATTAATATCCTCTACATCAGGCAAAGTGGTTGATCCGCGATTAGGGTCATCAATACTTACAGGAGAGTTACCTTCAACACCATTATAATTTTTATAACGATCCTGAACACCACCATCTGTATTTAAATAATATTTATAGTTATCACCAGCCGGATCGGGCTCAGATGCATAATTGGTATAAATTGCAGCTTCTCTTGCGTCAGGCAAACCATCTAAACCAACGTCCTGATTTTTACGGTTATCGGCATTGGTATCAAAAGCGTAGATCAAAGATTGAGAGGCAGGAACGTCACCCCACAATGGTTGTGGTTTTACCATTACCTGATCTGGTCCTAGACCATTTTCATACTGCTTTCTGTTATCTTTTAGAATATCTTCGGATATTTCACCTAAGTTAAAATAGATTTTTCCTGTGTTATTAGGCTGTGCCTGCCCGTTTCCTACGTATGGATCAAGTACCCAGAACTGCACATACTCTACATTTCCCTGTTCAAAATTGGTTGAATTTAATGCACGCATAATCCCTCCAAAATTAGATGTTGCGGGATCTGCATTAAAACTTGGATTATTATTATATGGTCCTCTTTCTGATGGATAGTAACTCAAATCTAAGGTATTAATAACCTGAATTTGTCCCTGGGCAATATCTGTATTTGGATACAACTCTTTACTGTAAACCCTTCTTGTTGAATTTAATGATAAATCATCGTTTGAAATTCCTGATGGTTTAGAGGAATAAAAAACAGGATCGATAGTATACCACGATAGTTTTGCTCTTTTGTAACCATATCTTAAATCCTCAAAATTTGCATTAAAAGTAGGGTCGCCTGCGGTAGTTATAAACGGAGTCGAAGCCAGGCTCCATGCATATGCTGAACGCATATCTATTGTTGATTGCGAGCCTTCAAAGTCATCAATGTAAATTGTTGCCTCTCCTTCAAAATCACTAGCTTTTGGTGCATCAGGTTTTAAAAAGGCAACTTCTCCACGAATCGAAAGGTTTGATGGAACATCTGTATCAATATTTGGAAGTTTATTGACTAATCTGGTAAAGAAAGGAACCTCTGTTGAATAATTTCCATTAAAACCATAAATTGTATTATTTACAGATTCCTGTCCGTAACTTGATTTTTGGGTAAATGGTCTTTCTGTCATTTTTAAGAAAGTACCTCCAACAACAAAATTATCAGAAATTTTATGTTCGATATTGAATCCTACAAATCTTCGGGTTTGTTGTCCAAAAATTGAATTGTTTTCTAAGGAAACTTCAATAGGTGTATTCGACGCCTGAAGTGAAGGATCTAAAATCTGAACTCTTCCTAATTGATAATCGACACTATAATCAATACCTTCAACTAAAACTCTTCCGGCAGCTGTAACTACAACAGAACCCTGCGGAACATTGAACGCTCCAATTGGAATACCGTTGCTTCCTGATGATTTGTATTTACCACGCAATAAAAATTTGTTTTTATCACTATCCTGTAAAGCTCCTGCCTGAGTGCTTTTATACATGCTCCTAAAAACATATTTTTGCTGGTTTACGTTATAAGTACTGGTATTATTATAATCTTCTCCCGTTGTAGTCTGCAATTTCTGGAACAAAAGCTCACCAAAAGGCTCTTTGGTTGTAAAGATAATTCGTCCGTTTTGAGCATCAACGGTTATACCCGGAATATAATCAAAGAAACCATCACCACCTTTTTGCGGATCATTGTTGTAATTTAACTGATCTATATTAAAAACATTTAGTAAAGGTGTTTTTGTTACATAGTAATTATTCGGATCCGGATTAACGGGATCGTCATCAGGAAAATGACTTCCGGTAACAGGAGAAATATAATTTATAGGTGACGGGTCTGTATAAAGAATATTTAACCTGAAGTCATCTTGTTTTATTTGATAAGCCTGAGGAATTTGGTAAACGTTTTTCATCATTAAATCCCAAACAGGATTGTTTACGTTTGTCAAACTACTTTTCAGCATTTTTAAAATCAAACTTTGGGTAATAATGGTCTGGTTAGAACTGTTGTCTCCGGTCACAACTGTACCATCAACTCCGTCACTACCAAATTCCCCAACCTGATATACTTTATCTCCAACAGTATATTCAAAAGCTACTGCCAAAATCTCATCATTTGCTAAACGCTGCTGCAAAGAGATGTATCCTAATTGCGCATTAAAAGTATATTCATTTGTGGTTAACTTTCTTGCATTTTCTAATACCGAATAGTCAGTCCCTTCACTTGTATTTGGATTGTTAAATCCTGATTTTGCCGTAACAATTTCTCTAATGTTCTGATTCAAAAAATATCCGGATCTACCAATAGATTTCGGATCATACATGTTATTTTCGTTGTCTGTTGGCGAACCGATAGGTTTAGCAGGATTGAAAAAATTTGCAGTAGAACCAATCACAACAACTTCATTGTCCGGAACTCCCTGAATTCGTGCTTCTCCTAAATCCTGAAGCGCAATAACATTTCTTAGGTTATTGTTTGTAGTGCTAACTCTGTTTTGCTTGTTTGTAACCCAAACTTCAAGTCTTGTAATCTGCACACGGCTATCTATAAAAGGATATTTCTTTAAGGAAGCATCATATTTATTTCTAAAATATTGCGATAGAAAGAAGTGCCTGTCATTATCGTAGTCCAATGCGTATAAATCAAAATTCTGAACGGTTCCGCCACCTTCTGCAACTATACTTTTTGTTTGGGACTTCTGTTCTGAAAAAACACCGGTTACTGTTGTCTTACCAAACTGCAACTGCGCTTTTACCCCAAACAAACTTTGAGCTCCCCGAATCAGTGTGCTATTAAGAGGCATACTAACGTTACCCACTTCGACTTTTTGAATAATATCATCCTCAGAAGGGGTGTACGCAAGTTTAAATAAATTTTGAAATGCAAATGTCGATTGCGTATCGTAGTTGGCATTTACTTCTAATCTTGTACCCACTTTTCCCATTAAACTCATACTGATTCTCTGATCGAAGTCGAAAGTAAGACTTGACCGGTTTCTTGGAGAAAAAGCAGGATTATCTTGTTTAGTATACCGCACACCCAAATCCATCTCTACTGATCCTGTGGGCTTTACATCAATTGTATTGCTGCCAAAAATACTTTCGAAAAGACTTGAATTAATGTAATATCTTGGAAGTAAATCTTTTTTGGCCGCTTCACTTCCTTCTTTTTTACCATCAATCGCATCCATTTTTTTTCTGAAATATTCTCTTCGGGATTCTTTGAGAACTAAATCTTCATACTCTTTTGGAGTCAGAACAATTGGATAATCAATGGAAAAACCATCAACGGAATTTGTGTAGATATATCTGTCGGTAATGGGGTCGTATTTATAAGCCGAAAGTATGCTCGGAGGATTTTCAAGCTCTAATTTCCCGACAGAGAACTGAGTTTTTGTTGTATCTTGAACTGCTGGATTTACTTGCGAACGCAAAACATTACCGCAAAATAAAACCAGTAAAAAAATACAAATTTTACGCATACAATTCGTTTATATAAAATTGAGTTTATAAGCTTTTTAATGCTTTTTTAATGATCATTTCTGCCGTAGCTTCAGGATCTTCTTTAACGATCTTTTCAACCACTTTTTCAGAAGTTTTGCGGACAAATCCTAAAACTTCCAAAGCAGATAACGCTTCATCTCTGTTTGTATTGTTCTGAACTACCGAAACTTCGTCCAAATCGTACAATTTTAACACTTTTTCCTTTAAATCAAGTATAACTCTCTGTGCCGTTTTGTTTCCAATCCCTTTTATTGATTGTATTACACCGACATCTCCAGAGGCAATGGCATTAATAATTTGTCTGGGTTCTATTGAAGATAACATGGTTCTGGCTATGTTAGCTCCTATCCCTGAAACCGACAATAACATTCTAAAAATCTCTCTTTCTGATTTTTCTACAAACCCAAATAAAGTATGCGCATCTTCTTTGATTTGAAGATGCGTATACAATTTTATAAAATCAGCATTGGGAAGCAGAGAAAATGTGTGTAAGGATATATTAACGTGATATCCTACTCCGCCACAGTCAATCACAACTTCTGTGGGATTTTTTTCTACTAATTTCCCTTGCAAATGTGCTATCATAGTATAATTTATTAAGTCAAATATAATAAAAATAAGACAATTTATCCGATCTTAATTTTTTGGTACTATTTAGCTAATTTATTTTTTTTATTTTCTTTTTCCTGAGCGTCAATAACAGCTATAGCAGCCATATTAACCATCTCTTCAACGCTTGCTCCCAACTGGAAAATGTGGACTGGCTTGCCCATTCCCATCATAATTGGCCCAATAGAATTTACTTTATATAACTCTTTTAATAGTTTGTAAGTAATATTAGCTGATTCTAAGTTAGGGAAAATCAATGTGTTTACTTTTTTTCCTGCTAATTTTGAGAACGGGAATTTTTCCTGCAGCATTTCCGGGTTCAAAGCAAAATCGGCCTGGATTTCTCCGTCAACTATCATGTCCGGGTGATTTCTGTGCAAATACGCTACAGCATCTCTTACTTTTGATGCTCCGGCACTTGTTGACGAACCAAAGTTTGAAAAGGAAACCATTGCTATAACAGGTTCAACTCCAAACATTTTTGCCGTTTTTGCAGTCATAACAGCAATATTCACCAAGTCTTCAGAAGTAGGATTAATATTAATTGCCGTATCTGACAAAAACATTGGCCCACGGGAAGTAAGCATCATATTGGCTGTTGCTACCAGAGAAGCTCCATGTGCTTTCTCAATTAACTGTAACATTGGTTTTACAACACTTGGGTAACTTCTGGAATATCCTGTTACTAAAGCATCTGCTTCACCTTCGTTAACCATCATAGCTGCAAAATAGTTTCTTTCGCGCATGAATTTCTGTGCATCCAATAAAGAAACACCTCTTCTTTCTCTTGTTGACCAGAAGGAATTTGCAAATTTATTTCTTCTTGCTTCTTCTTCTACCGTTTTAGGATCAATGATTTCTACTTCGGCATCAAAACCTAATTCTTTTTTTAGCTCCAGGATAGTCTCTTTATCTCCTAATAAAATTGGAAAACCAATACCATCTTCATGAACAATTTGTGCTGCTTTTAAAACATTTAGCTGATCTGCTTCTGCAAAAACAACTCTTTTAGGATCTAATTTAGCACGGTTAGTCATCAGACGAACCATTTTGTTGTCATTACCCATACGCTCACGAAGCACATCTTCATAAGCTGCCCAGTCTGTAATAGGATTTTTTGCCACTCCGGATTCCATTGCTGCTCTTGCAACTGCAGGTGCTACAATGGTAATCAATCTTGGATCAAATGGTTTAGGGATAATATATTCCTGGCCAAATCCTAATTTTGTTGCTCCGTAAGCTACGTTTACCTGTTCCGGAACCGGTTCTTTTGCCAAAATAGCCAACGCTTTTACAGCAGCCATTTTCATTGCCTCGTTAATTTTTGTAGCTCTTACATCAAGTGCTCCTCTAAAAATATATGGAAAACCCAGAACGTTATTCACCTGATTAGGAAAATCAGAACGACCTGTAGCCATAATAACATCTTTTCTGGTTTCAACAGCTAAGTTATAATCGATCTCCGGATTTGGATTGGCCATTGCAAAAACGATCGGATTGGCTGCCATTGATAATAACATATCCGGAGACAAAATGTTTCCTGAAGATAATCCGATAAAAACATCAGCACCTTTTACAGCTTCTGCTAAATCTACTGAAGGTCCGTTTATGGCATATTTTAATTGTAATTCTGACAATGAAGGATTATCTTTTGTTAAAAGTCCTTTACTGTTGAACATCATGATATTCTCTACTTTTACTCCTAGTAAAACATATAAATCAGTACAGGCTATTGCAGCAGAACCTGCACCCGAAACTACCATTTTTACATCTTCTGCTTTTTTTCCTGCTAATTCCAGTGCATTGATTAAAGCTGCTGAAGAGATAATGGCCGTACCATGCTGATCGTCGTGCATTACCGGAATGTCCAGTTCTTCAACTAGTCTTCTTTCAATTTCAAAAGATTCCGGAGCTTTAATATCTTCCAGGTTGATTCCTCCAAAAGTCGGAGCAATATTTTTTACGGTCTGAATAAATTCTTCAACATCTTTTGTTCCGATTTCAATGTCAAAGACATCAATATCAGAAAATATTTTAAACAACAAACCTTTTCCTTCCATAACGGGTTTAGAAGCTTCAGGACCAATGTCTCCAAGTCCTAAAACAGCTGTTCCGTTTGAGATTACGGCAACTAAATTTCCTTTGGCGGTATATTTATAAACGTCCTCAATATTTTTTTCAATTTCTAAACATGGTTCTGCAACACCCGGTGAATATGCAAGAGAAAGATCTCTTTGAGTTGCATATTTTTTTGTTGGTACTACCTGAATTTTCCCTGGAGTTGGCTTAGAATGATATAATAATGCCTCTTCTCTTTTATTGTCTTTACTCATTGTTTTTAGCTTTTATTCTAGCTTACAAAGATATAAGTCTTCGATTAAAATGGCATGTTTTTATAGCTTTCTTTTGTTAAAATAACAATTATGACCGGCAAAAAAAAATAGTCCGGCAAAATCCGGACTATTTTTTTAAGTATGTTTTTTAAATTTTAATTACTGCGAAATGTAAGAATTTAAGTGCTGAATAGTATCTTTCTGAATCTCTATAATTGCCTTCACAACATCGCTGATAGAAATTATTCCGACCACGATGCCATCTTCTATAACAGGTAAATGTCTGATACGTTTACTGCTCATAAGCTCCATGCAATCTTCAATATTATTTGAAAGCTGTACCGAGAAAATAGTACTTTCCATGATTTCATGTACAAAAGTTTCTTTTGAGGATCTGTCTTTCAGAATAATTTTTCTGGCATAATCCCTTTCAGACAATATCCCTTTTAGATCGGATTCATCTATAACCAGAATTGCTCCTATGTTTTTCTCTCCCATCACTTTCAGTGCCTCGTAAACAGTGGTTGTTGAAAGTACTGAGTAAACATTTTTTCCTTTTGCGTTAAGTATTTGTGCTACAGTCATATCTGAAAAATTTTAATTCCTATAAAGTTAAAAAAAAATGAACATAAACAATACACAATAGTATTTTTTAGAAACATAACTTATTCATTTTAAATATAATACAGTTTATTTCAGATTTTAAGAATTATCTCATAAAGAAAGTATCCTTTTTGGGTTCTTTTTTGTCAAAAACCTATACCTTTTACAAATCTTTCCTACAAAACAAAAATCAAAAGCCCTTTTCAGATTTTGAAAAGGGCTTTTGATTTTTGTTTTGTTTTATTTTAGTTATTCAAAATCCAACAGTTCTTTTATGGGTATTCCCAAACCTTTAGATAATGCAAGTAAATAAAGGTATGTAGGATTGAATTCACCAGATTCTACCTTATGTATAGATTGCTGATCTTTTAATATCAGCAATCCCAGCTTAGCCTGGGATAATCCTTTAGCCATCCTAAGTTCTTTAATCCTGCCTCCTAAACGCTTTAAATCTTGTGAGTTATCCACTTTTTTTTATAATTCCAGACAATTTGCATTTAAGAAAATATCTTACTTATTAATGTACTTGATTCTATTTTCAATGAATCCGCTATTGAAAAAAGCAAACTGATGGTAATATTTTGTTTCCCTTTTTCTATACGCTGAATAGTCCTTACATCAACATTACATAATGTTGACAATTGTTCTTGTGTAATTTTTTCTTTTACCCTAAGTTCCTTTATCAGCAGACCTAATTTGATAATCTCTGACTCGTATTTATTATTTTTCACACTCAAATCTATTAAACTGTGGAAAAAATAAGCGCGACATATATGTCGTATTTAAAATATAGTCTTATATTTACAAAAAAAATATCATGCAAACCGATGAAATTAAAAATCTAGAATCTCTTAAAAAACTAACTGCTATATACTTTCGAAAACTAAAACCAACTAATGACAAAACAGGAACTAATGTGGCTCAAATTAAATTTGTCAATTATTATGAACTGGGCTGTGTTATAACCAATATGCTAAAAATGTGCATTCTAGCGCTGGAGCATAATGCAGAAAAGGTTTCAATAACAAATCGAAATCAAATTAATGTTTCTTTAGTTTTAGAAACGGTTTTGGAAATGTTTCCTTTAGATGAATTTGAATTTTTAAGCGAAATCAGCGATTTGGTTGCTGCAGATTCTAATTATTGCTGAATAAAAAATCCCTTTTCTAAATTTAGAAAAGGGATTTTGTTTTTATATTTTTAGTATTAAAGTGTTGTAACAATAAATTCGCTTCGTCTGTTTTGCTGATGCTCTTTTTCTGTACATTTTACTCCGTCGGCACATTTGTTAATCAGCATTGTTTCTCCATAGCCTTTTGCTGTCAGTCTGGTAAATTCGATACCTTTTTTGATCAGCCAGTCTTTTGTTGACTGAGCTCTTTTTTCTGAAAGAATCATGTTATTTGCCGCCGATTGTCGACTGTCTGTGTGCGAACGAATGTCCACTGTAAGTGTTGGGTATTTTTTTAATAAATCAACCACTTTCTTTAATTGAGGTTCTGATGTTTTTTTAATTGTAGCTTTCCCTAAATCAAAAAAGTTCATCGGAATGTTAAGCAATTTTGCTAAATCTGTACCAACCCCAATTGGTTTTACTGTTACAGCATTAATCTTTACTGACTTTACTGTAATAGCCTTAGCTGTTATCGGTTTTGCTTTTTTATCTATTGAAATTATCAGGGTTGTTTTTCCTGTCGCTTTTTTTAATGTTATAGAAACCTCTTTTATTTCATAATCATTTTTTGATGTCTTAATAAAATATTTTTTACCACATTTTACATTTGAAAAAAGATAATTACCGTTTTGATCAGAAACTGTTTCTAAAGTAGTCTGACGGCTTTCATCAAATAAAATTAAATTGACTCCCGAAAGATTTTCATTCGTTTCTGAATCTATAATTGTTCCTGATAGTTCCTGCTCACAAATCAGCCTTCTGTTTTCTGTGAATCGATAAACGTCGTCAAGTCCGTGTCCGTTTTCTCTATTGGAAGAGAAAAAACCATTTCTGTTTTTGCTGTTAATAGAAAAAGCAAAATCGTCCTGTTTACTATTTATAGGTTCTCCAACGTTTTGTGCTTCTTCAAAAGAATCGTCTTTGTTTATTTTTGAAACATATACATCAAGCCCGCCTAAGCCCGGACGCCCGTCACTGGCAAAATACAGTTCATTATCATTTGATATAAAAGGAAATGTTTCGCGGCTTTCGGTATTGATTTCGGGACCTAAATTTTCAGGTTTGCCAAAAGTTCCGTCAGCCATTATAGTTACTTTAAACAAATCAGACAAACCTAATGTCCCAGGCATATCTGAAGCAAAATATAATGTTTTTTCGTCAATGCTCAAGGCCGGATGCGCGACGCTGTATTCATCACTATTAAAAGGAAGTTCCTGAACCTCTTTCCATTCTCCTTCAATTAAAATGGCTTTGTAAAGTTTTAAGAATGTAATTTTATTTTCGTTCTTTTTTCTTTTACCGTTTACAGAATTGTTTCTTGTAAAGTACATTGTTTTTCCGTCTTTTGTAAAAACGGGAGTTGACTGATTGAAATTTACTTCCAGATTTTTTTTATGAAAAAAAACAGGTTTTCCAATACTTCCATCGGGCATCATTTCAACTGTATATAAAGTGGAGATGGCTTTATTTGTCCATTTAAAATTCTTTTTGATAATCGATCCTGTATCTCTCGCAGATGTAAAAACTAAATTATTATCTAAAACAGTACTTCCGTAATCAGAATCTTTAGAATTTATTCCGGCATCGGCAATATCAAAACGATTTGAATTTGCTTTAATATCTTCTAAATATGTTCTGTTTTTTAAGAATAAAATGGCTCTTTTATCTGAAGGTACTTTTTGACTGAATTTATCTAAAACCTGATCGGCTTTATTATAATTCCCGTCTGATTTTAAGCACTGGGCATATTTGTATAAATAATCTGCTTCCTGATTTTCATTCAGCAAAAACAATTGATCATAATATTTTAAAGCTTGTTTTAATTCTCCGATAAAATAATATGAATTGGCAAGCCGCTGAAATACTTTTTCGTCTTTATATCCTTTTTCTACTAATTTTTCATATGCCTTTATTGCATCTGCGTATGCATAACTGTCGTAATTTTTATCAGCAGTTTTTACAGCAGCAGTTTGTGCATTTGCATGAAGAAAAAAGCAAAAACATAAAAATAGAAAGGCTAAATTTTTAATTTTCATATTTAAATCAATTAAAAGAATCTTGGTGATGTAAGTTTACTGTAATTATTAAAGAAGTCAAAACGAAGGAAAATCTCATGTGATCCTGAATTGTATCTTCTTAACTGAGTCGTTTCATGGTCATAGCCATATCCGATATACATACTTTTTGTAGCCTGAAATCCTGCCATAGCACTAACTGAAGCACTCCAACGGTAAGCCAGACCTACTACAAACTTATCATTGAACATAAAGTTACCTGAAAGGTCAATCTGTAAAGGAGCTCCTTCGACCATTTTGGTCAACAATGCCGGTTTGAATTTTATATACTCCAGACGATCCAGATTAAATACATAACCTGCCATGAAATAGTAATTTATTTTTTCTTTAAAAATAGCCGTATCATTATCATCATAACGGTTGGTTTCTATAAAATTAGGAACTGATAATCCAAAATAGGCACGATCAGAATGATAATATATCCCGGCTCCTACATTGGGTGTAAATTTATTTTTTATATCCTGGAATTCAGGCTCCTGATTTTCAAAAGTTAATTTTGATGCATCTAAGTTAAAAAGATTTGCCGTTCCTTTTATCCCGAATGAAAGTTTAAAAGATTCTGAAGTCGGAATTGTATACGAGAAATCTGCTGATAAAGTGTTTTCGTTTGTTGGTCCGATTTTATCATTTACAAGCGAAACGCCCAATCCGAGTTTACTATTATCTAAAGGTGTATTTACTGAAAAAGTACTTGTAACCGGAGCTCCGTCAAGTCCAACCCATTGCGTACGGTATAATCCAAAAACGCTCAATACACCACGCGAACCTGCATAAGCCGGATTAATTTCGATTGTATTATACATATATTGGGTAAACTGCGAGTCTTGCTGAGCAGAACACACAACCGAAAAAAACATGAAAATTATAATTAATTTTTTCATCGAATAAGCTTTTAAAACGGTTTGACTTTTAATCAAACCGTTTATATTTTTTTATTTATTGATATATAAGTAACCCGTTAATTCATGAGGGTTTGAATCGCTGTCTTTATATTTTAAGATATAATAGTAAGTACCCACCGGTAATCCGTCTGACTGCTTAACAGTTGTTTTTCCTTCTGAATATCCTTTAAAGGCTCTGTCTTCATTGTTGTAATGATCCATATCAAATACCAAAACTCCCCAGCGATTATAAATTTCGACTGTATTGTCAGGATAACATTCTAATCCCTGAATATAGAATCTTGTATTTTTACTATCTCCGTTTGGTGAAAATGCATTAAATACTTTTATCACGCATCCGCTTAAAGATATTACGGTAGCTTTATCTCCTGAGTTATCTGTGTCATCTGATTTATCATCTACAACTACACCTCTTTCGCTAGTTCCTTGTACAGTTGCCTGATTAGTTACACTTCCAAGATTGATATCAGATTGCTTAATGATATAGGTAGCTGTAAAAGTATTTTCATCGATTTCATTTACATCTAAACTAATTGGCTGACCCGAAACAACAACTCCCGGTAAAGGATCGGTAATTGTAATATTCTTTAATGGAACATTACCCGTATTTGTTATCTTAAATTTATATGTAATTGTTTCACCTGCATTTGCATATTTACTGTTGTTCTCATCATTAAAGATTGCCGTTTTGACAATTGCTATAGATGGAACTTCAACAAAAACATTTAAAATGGCAGAACTACAATTTGACGGATTCGCTTTCTCACAAATCTGATATGCCAATGTATAATGTGCACCAGGCGTACCAGGCAATACATTTACAGTTCCATCTGAATTAAATTCAAAATTAGCATTACCCGAAGTATTTGTAATAATTACATCAATGGCATTGACTGGTAATCCGCTCAATAAATCATTATCCAGGATATTGATAAATTCAAGTGACCCATTTACACCATCAACAGCTACTTCTGCATCGTCATTTGCAACAATTGGATTGGTTGGTGTTACCGGTATTACCGAATTCAGTACTGTAACATTTACAACTGCCTGACTGCAATTTCCGGAATTTGAAATATCACAAATTTGGTACGTCAATTGGTAGGTTCCGGATGGTGTTCCTGGTTTTACGTTTACAGAACCATCTGCATTTAAAACCAAATTATTATTTGCAACAACTGTACTTAAAATAGTGTTTGCAGGATTTATCGGTAAACCGTTAAAAGTATCATTATCAAATATGTTTAATGATGCACTTGTTGTTTTAGTCACATCTATTGGCCCCGCAGTATCATTATTTGCTTTGATTACAAATGTTGGCTGAGCATTACAACCTGCACTTGGTGCAGGATATTCTACAACAACATCCTGAGTTGGATTTAATGAAAACTGCATTGTAACTTGTTTTCTTGTATTTTCAAATCCATCAACACCTTCTGTCCATTCGCCATTTGCAAATATCCATCCTGGCCAATCTACTCCATTTCCGTTACCATCTACAATCGCACCCGGCCATAAAATATTTCCGCTTAGTGGCAAATTCGTTTGAGTGGCAACTACATTGTTAGAGCTGTCGATCCATTTTACAGTCAACAAGTTAGTCGGCGTAAAATTATTAGCAACAACATTATAAGTGACATAAGGAACATTGTTTGAACAATAGCTATTGGCTGTTATTGTCATAGTTGGTGCAACAACCACAACTTTTACAGATGCTGTACTACAATTTGAAGGGTTTAATTTCTCACAGATTGTATAGTTCAATTCATAGTTTCCTGCTGGTGCATTAGCGCCTAAAACAGCGTTTCCGTTTGTATCTACTGTTAAATATCCTGTTGGGTCTGCTGTAGTAACATTCAGATTTACATCTGATGGTACCAGGGCAAGACCGTTTTTAGTATCATTTGTAAATACATTTACCAAAGTCTGAGGAGTGTTTATACCAACCACTGATGCTACAGTATCGGCATTCGCAACTAATGTTCCGCCGTTAACCGTTACCTTAACTGTATTAGAACTGCAGTTTGTCGGGTTTAATTTCTCACAGATTGTGTAAGTCAGTTCATAATTCCCTGCCGGTGCGTTAGCTCCTAAAACAGCGTTTCCGTTTGTATCTAGTGTTAAATATCCTGTTGGGTCTGCTGTAGTAACAGTCAGATTTACATCTGATGGTACCAGGGCAATTCCGTTTTTAGTATCATTATCAAATACGTTTACCAAAGTCTGGGCTGTATTTGTAGCAACCACTGATGGAACGGTATCGGCATTGGCTATTAATGTTCCGGCACTAACCGTTATAACTGAAGTTACCGTATCACAGTTGCCCGGATTGGTAATCTCACAGATGGTATATTCTACGTTATAGTTTCCTGCCGGGGTGTTAGCTGCAACAGTTACTGTTCCGTTGGCGTTTAGGGTAAGTCCCGTCGGAACGGTTACTCCGGTCAGTTTGATCTGCCCAGGATTGGTGCCGATTACAACCGGGTTTCCATTTAAAGTGTCATTGGCGGTAAGGGAAGCGGTTGTACCTCCTGTGTTTCCATTGATGATGGTTGTGGTTTCGGTTACAGCGTCGATTGTGGCTGCGCCTACTGGCACTACTGAAGTCACCGTATCACAGTTACCCGGATTGGTAATCTCACAGATGGTATATTCTATGTTGTAGTTTCCTGAAGCGGTATTGGCCGCAACGGTTACTGTTCCGTTGGCGTTTAGGGTAAGTCCTGTCGGAACGGTTACTCCGGTCAGTTTTACCTGTCCTGGATTGGTTCCGATTACAACCGGGTTTCCATTTAAAGTGTCATTGGCGGTAAGGGAAGCCGTTGTGCCTCCTGTGTTTCCGTTGATGCTGGTTGTAGTTTCGGTTACAGCGTCGATTGTCGCTAAACCTACTGTCACTATTGAAGTTACCGTATCGCAGTTGCTCGGATTGGTAATCTCACAGATGGTATATTCTACGTTGTAGTTTCCTGCAGGGGTGTTGGCCGCAACAGTTACTGTTCCGTTGGCGTTTAGGGTAAGTCCCGTCGGAACGGTTACTCCTGTCAGTTTTACCTGACCTGGGTTGGTTCCGATTACAACCGGGTTTCCGTTTAGGGTATCATTGGAAGTAAGGGAAACCGTTGTACCTCCTGTGTTTCCATTGATGCTGGTTGTAGTTTCAGTTACAGCGTCGATTGTAGCTAAACCAACTGTTACCTTAACTGTATTGGAACTGCAGTTTGTCGGGTTTAGTTTCTCACAGATTGTATAGGTTAGTTCGTAATTCCCTGCCGGTGCGTTAGCGCCTAAAACAGCGTTTCCGTTTGTATCTAGTGTTAAATATCCTGTTGGGTCTGCTGTGGTAACAGTCAGGTTTACATCTGATGGTACAAGGGCAAGGCCATTTTTAGTATCATTATCAAATACGTTTACCAAAGTCTGATTAGCATTTGTGGCAACTACTGATGGAACGGTATCGGCATTGGCAACCAATGTTCCGGCACTAACCGTTACAATTGAAGTTACCGTATCACAGTTGCCCGTGTTGGTAATCTCACAGATGGTATATTCAACGTTGTAGTTTCCTGCCGGGGTGTTAGCCGCAACGCTTACTGTTCCGTTGGCGTTTAGGGTAAGTCCCGTCGGAACGCTTACTCCGGTCAGTTTTACCTGACCAGGGTTGGTGCCGATCACCACCGGGTTTCCGTTTAAAGTGTCGTTGGCGGTAAGGGAAGCCGTTGTGCCTCCTGTGTTTCCATTGATGCTGGTTGTAGTTTCGGTTACAGCGTCGATTGTGGCTAAACCAACCGTTATTTTAACTGTATTGGAACTACAGTTTGTCGGGTTTAGTTTCTCACAGATTGTATAGGTCAGTTCGTAATTCCCTGCCGGTGCGTTAGCGCCTAAAACAGCGTTTCCGTTTGTATCTAGTGTTAAATATCCTGTTGGGTCTGCTGTAGTAACAGTCAGGTTTACATCTGATGGTACCAGGGCAACTCCATTTTTAGTATCATTTGTAAATACGTTTACCAAAGTCTGATTAGCATTTGTGGCAACTACTGATGGAACGGTATCGGCATTGGCTACTAATGTTCCGGCACTAACCGTTACAATTGAAGTTACGGTATCACAGTTGCCTGTGTTGGTAATCTCACAGATGGTATATTCTACGTTGTAGTTTCCGGCCGGAGTGTTGGCCGCAACAGTTACTGTTCCGTTGGCGTTTAGGGTAAGTCCTGTCGGAACGGTTACTCCGGTCAGTTTTACCTGTCCTGGATTGGTTCCAATTACAACCGGGTTTCCGTTTAGTGTATCATTGGCGGTAAGGGAAGCCGTTGTGCCGCCTGTGTTTCCATTGATGCTGGTTGTCGTTTCGGTTACAGCGTCAATTACCGGAGAACCAACCGTTACCTTAACTGTATTGGAACTACAGTTTGTAGGGTTTAGTTTCTCACAGATTGTGTAAGTCAGTTCGTAATTTCCTGCTGGTGCGTTAGCGCCTAAAACAGCGTTTCCGTTTGTATCTAGTGTTAAATATCCTGTTGGGTCTGCTGTGGCAACGGTCATGTTTACATCTGATGGTACAAGGGCAAGACCATTTTTGGTGTCATTTGTAAATACATTTACCAAAGTCTGTGTTGCATTTGTAGCAACCACTGATGGAACGGTATCGGCATTGGCTACTAATGTTCCGGCACTAACCGTTATAACTGAAGTTACCGTATCACAGTTACCCGGATTGGTAATCTCACAGATGGTATATTCTACGTTGTAATTTCCTGCCGGGGTGTTGGCCGCAACGGTTACTGTTCCATTGGCGTTTAGGGTAAGTCCTGTCGGAACGGTTACTCCGGTTAGTTTTACCTGTCCTGGATTAGTTCCAATTACAATCGGGTTCCCGTTTAGGGTGTCGTTGGCAGTAAGGGAAGCCGTGGTGCCTCCTGTGTTTCCGTTGATGCTGGTTGTCGTTTCGGTTACAGCGTCGATTGTGGCTAAACCAACCGTTACCTTAACTGTATTGGAACTACAGTTTGTAGGGTTTAGTTTCTCACAGATTGTGTAAGTCAGTTCGTAATTCCCTGCCGGTGCGTTAGCGCCTAAAACAGCGTTTCCGTTTGTATCTAGTGTTAAATATCCTGTTGGGTCTGCTGTAGTAACGGTCAGGTTTACATCTGATGGTACAAGGGCAAGACCGTTTTTGGTATCATTATCAAATACGTTTACCAAAGTCTGGGAAGCATTTGTAGCAACTACTGATGGAACGGTATCGGCATTGGCTACTAATGTTCCGGCACTAACCGTTACAATTGAAGTTACGGTATCACAGTTGCTAGGATTGGTAATTTCACAGATGGTATATTCTACGTTGTAGTTTCCTGCCGGAGTGTTGGCCGCAACGGTCACTGTTCCATTGGCGTTTAGGGTAAGTCCCGTCGGAACGGTTACTCCGGTCAGTTTTACCTGTCCTGGATTGGTTCCGATTACAACCGGATTCCCGTTTAGGGTGTCATTGGCGGTAAGGGAAGCGGTTGTGCCTCCTGTGTTTCCATTGATGCTAGTTGTAGTTTCAGTTACAGCGTCGATTGTCGCTGCGCCTACTGTCACTATTGAAGTTACGGTATCGCAGTTGCCCGGATTGGTAATTTCACAGATGGTATATTCTACGTTATAGTTTCCGGCCGGGGTGTTAGCCGCAACGCTTACTGTTCCGTTGGCGTTTAGGGTAAGTCCCGTCGGAACGGTTACTCCGGTTAGTTTTACCTGTCCAGGACTAGTTCCGATCACCACCGAGTTTCCGTTTAGGGTATCATTGGAAGTAAGGGAAGCGGTTGTGCCTCCTGTGTTTCCATTGATGCTGGTTGTGGTTTCGGTTACGGCGTCGATTGTGGCTGCGCCTACTGGCACTACTGAAGTTACTGTATCACAGTTGCCCGGATTGGTAATTTCACAGATGGTATATTCTACGTTATAGTTACCTGCCGGGGTGTTAGCTGCAACAGTTACTGTTCCGTTGGCATTTAGGGTAAGTCCTGTCGGAACGGTTACTCCGGTCAGTTTGACCTGTCCAGGGTTGGTGCCGATCACAACCGGGTTTCCGTTTAAAGTGTCATTTGCTGTAAGGGAAGCGGTTGTACCTCCTGTGTTTCCGTTGATACTGGTTGTGGTTTCGGTTACAGCGTCGATTGTGGCTAAACCAACCGTTACCTTAACGGTATTGGAACTACAGTTTGTAGGGTTTAGTTTCTCACAGATTGTATAGGTCAGTTCGTAATTTCCTGCTGGTGCGTTAGCTCCTAAAACAGCGTTTCCGTTTGTATCTATTGTTAAATATCCTGTTGGGTCTGCTGTAGTAACGGTCAGGTTTACATCTGATGGTACAAGGGCAACTCCATTTTTAGTATCATTATCAAATACGTTTACCAAAGTCTGGGAAGCATTTGTAGCAACTACTGATGGAACGGTATCGGCATTGGCAACCAATGTTCCGGCACTAACTGTTACAATTGAAGTTACCGTATCACAGTTGCCTGTGTTTGTAATCTCACAGATCGTATATTCCACGTTGTAGTTTCCTGCCGGGGTATTCGCCGCAACACTTACTGTTCCATTGGCGTTTAGGGTAAGTCCTGTCGGAACGGTTACTCCGGTCAGTTTTACCTGTCCTGGATTGGTTCCGATCACCACCGGGTTTCCATTTAAAGTGTCATTGGCGGTAAGGGAAGCCGTTGTGCCTCCTGTGTTTCCGTTGATGCTGGTTGTAGTTTCGGTTACAGCGTCGATTGTGGCTGCGCCTACTGTCACTATTGAAGTTACTGTATCACAATTCCCTGTGTTTGTAATTTCACAGATGGTATATTCTACGTTGTAGTTTCCTGCCGGGGTGTTAGCCGCAACGGTTACTGTTCCGTTGGCGTTTAGGGTAAGTCCCGTCGGAACGGTTACTCCGGTCAGTTTTACCTGTCCTGGATTGGTTCCGATCACCACCGGGTTTCCGTTTAAAGTGTCGTTGGCAGTAAGGGAAGCGGTTGTACCTCCTGTGTTTCCATTGATGCTGGTTGTCGTTTCGGTTACAGCGTCGATTACCGGAGAACCAACCGTTACCTTAACTGTATTGGAACTACAGTTTGTCGGGTTTAGTTTCTCACAGATTGTATAGGTCAGTTCGTAATTTCCTGCCGGTGCGTTAGCGCCTAAAACAGCGTTTCCGTTTGTATCTAGTGTTAAATATCCTGTTGGGTCTGCTGTAGTAACAGTCAGGTTTACATCTGATGGTACTAGGGCAAGGCCGTTTTTAGTATCATTATCAAATACGTTTACCAAAGTTTGGGCTGCATTTGTAGCAACTACTGATGGAACGGTATCGGCATTGGCAACCAATGTTGCTGCTGTGACTGCCACTACTGAAGTTACCGTATCGCAGTTACCTGTATTGGTAATTTCACAGATGGTATATTCTACGTTATAGTTTCCTGCCGGGGTGTTAGCCGCAACGCTTACTGTTCCGTTGGCGTTTAGGGTAAGTCCTGTCGGAACAGTTACTCCGGTTAGTTTTACCTGTCCTGGATTGGTTCCGATTACAACCGGGTTTCCGTTTAGGGTATCATTGGCAGTAAGGGAAGTAGTTGTACCTCCTGTGTTTCCGTTGATACTGGTTGTCGTTTCGGTTACAGCGTCGATTACCGGAGAACCAACCGTTACCTTAACTGTATTGGAACTACAGTTTGTCGGGTTTAGTTTCTCACAGATTGTATAGGTCAGTTCGTAATTCCCTGCCGGTGCGTTAGCGCCTAAAACAGCGTTTCCGTTTGTATCTAGTGTTAAATATCCTGTTGGGTCTGCTGTAGTAACAGTCAGGTTTACATCTGATGGTACCAGGGCAACTCCATTTTTAGTATCATTTGTAAATACGTTTACCAAAGTCTGATTAGCATTTGTAGCAACTACTGATGGAACGGTATCGGCATTGGCTACTAATGTTCCGGCGCTAACCGTTACAATTGAAGTTACGGTATCACAGTTGCCTGTGTTGGTAATCTCACAGATGGTATATTCTACGTTGTAGTTTCCGGCCGGAGTGTTGGCCGCAACAGTTACTGTTCCGTTGGCGTTTAGGGTAAGTCCTATAGGAACGGTTACTCCGGTTAGTTTTACCTGTCCAGGGTTGGTTCCGATCACCACCGCGTTTCCGTTTAGGGTGTCATTGGCAGTAAGGGAAACCGTTGTACCTCCTGTGTTTCCATTGATGCTGGTTGTGGTTTCGGTTACAGCGTCGATTGTCGCTGCGCCTACTGTCACTATTGAAGTTACGGTATCGCAGTTGCCCGGATTGGTAATTTCACAGATGGTATATTCTACGTTATAGTTACCTGCCGGGGTGTTAGCTGCAACAGTTACTGTTCCGTTGGCATTTAGGGTAAGTCCTGTCGGAACGGTTACTCCGGTCAGTTTGACCTGTCCAGGGTTGGTGCCGATCACCACCGGGTTTCCGTTTAGGGTGTCATTGGTTGTAAGGGAAGCGGTTGTGCCTCCTGTGTTTCCATTGATACTGGTTGTGGTTTCAGTTACAGCGTCGATTGTCGCTGCGCCTACTGCCACTACTGAAGTTACCGTATCGCAGTTGCCTGTATTGGTAATCTCACAGATGGTATATTCTACGTTGTAGTTTCCTGCAGGGGTATTAGCCGCAACGGTTACTGTTCCGTTGGCGTTTAGGGTAAGTCCTGTCGGAACGGTTACTCCAGTCAGTTTTACCTGTCCTGGATTGGTTCCGATCACCACCGGGTTTCCGTTTAGGGTGTCATTCGCTGTAAGGGAAGCGGTTGTACCTCCTGTGTTTCCGTTGATACTGGTTGTAGTTTCGGTTACAGCGTCGATTGTCGCTGCGCCTACTGTCACTACTGAAGTTACCGTATCACAGTTGCCCGGATTGGTAATTTCACAAATGGTATATTCTACGTTGTAGTTTCCTGCAGGGGTATTCGCTGCAACGGTTACTGTTCCGTTGGCGTTTAGGGTAAGTCCTGTCGGAACGGTTACTCCAGTCAGTTTTACCTGTCCTGGATTGGTTCCAATTACAACCGGGTTTCCATTTAAAGTGTCATTGGCAGTAAGGGAAGCGGTTGTACCTCCTGTGTTTCCGTTGATACTGGTTGTGGTTTCGGTTACAGCGTCGATTGTCGCTGCGCCTACTGTCACTATTGAAGTTACCGTATCACAGTTGCCCGGATTGGTAATTTCACAAATGGTATATTCTACGTTGTAGTTTCCTGCCGGAGTGTTAGCCGCAACGGTCACTGT
>NZ_QETH01000013.1 GCF_003105115.1 Flavobacterium sp. HTF
AATCATAATGTAAATAATGAATTAGGGTCTTCAAATGTAATTTTTTTTAGGGAACATCCGATGTGATTTTATAAGTTTTAAAATATAATATGAATGAAATTTTGAAATGCTGTTTTGTGAAGGGCTTATAAAATAAAAACCCATTTTTTTTGGTTTTTGTAAGTTAAAAAAGCTAAAAAACAAATTTGTAGGAATTGATTTAAGTATATTGTAAACCAGTATTTTGTAATATTTAATTTAAATAAATGATTTATGCGTAAAAATAAAAAAATCCAATTGCTGAAAATTGGATTTTTTGTTGCGTGAAAATGAAAAAATAGGATTGGATTTAATTTTTTGGCTTAATTTTAATCTTCCAAAAAGTATAAACGGTGATTATATTTACACTTACTAAAATCCAAAGAACCGAACTCGAAAAAAAGCTTTTATAACTCCTACCGTTCGGTATTTCAACATACGGAACTGTAATGAAAACGTCTAAAACCAGGGCGGTAAGTGACATTACGATTCCCAGAATCAATCCGTTGATTTTTGAACCGTTTTTATAATAAAAATAAGCTCCTGTTATAGAATATAAAATTATCATTATCAGAACTATTAAGGCCTGTGTGTTAAAGTTGTTTTTTAATATTGGAATTAAGCCTGAAACATAGAAAGAAGCACTAACACAAAGCCAGACAAAAATGCCGGGAAGCAGAATTTTGATACACTTCATAGCTTTGGATTTTAAACATTAACGGTGTTCCAGATTCCGCTTTTTGCTGTTTCTTTTGCGTAAGTGGCAAAATTGGTCGGTTTGCGGCCGGTTACTTTTTCAATATCATGCGTAATGCCCGAATTTCTTCCATCCAGAACCTGTTCAAAAAGGTAATTTACCAACCAGATATGATCCTCCGGAACCTGATATTCCCGTAACATTTGGATGTATTCTTCCAGAGTCAAAGCCTGAAATTGGATCTCCCTGTCCGCTGCTTTGGCAATAATCGAAACAGCCTCTGGAAAGGTAAGTAATTCCGGCCCGGTAAGTTCGTATGTCTGACCGTTGTGTTTGTCGTTTAAAAGGCACTCTGCAACAACATCTGCAATATCATCTGCATCTGTAAAAGGCTCCAGGGCTTCTGCTCTTGGTAAAGCTACAAAACCGGCTAAAATGGGATCTAAAAAGAAGCTTTCGCTAAAATTCTGATTGAACCAGCTCGCCCTTACAATCGTCCAGTTTTTAGCGGAAGCTTTTACAATTTCTTCGCAAACCTGCGCTTCTTTTTCGCCTCTTCCGGATAATAATACCATTTTCTGAACCCCAAGCCTGGTGGCCAGAAATGTAAATTTCTGAATGATTTCTATTGCTGCAGGAACGGCCAGATCGGGCTGAAAAGTAATATAAACCGTATCTGCTCCGTTAAGAACTGCCGGCCAGGTTTCGGGATTTTCCCAGTCAAAAGCCGGTTCTGCAGTGCGTGAACCCATTACGATTTCGATATCATTTCTTTGCTGTAAACGTTCCGCAACTCTTTTTCCTGTTTTTCCGTTAGCACCAAGTACTAAAATTTTCTTTTTGCTCATATCAATATTTTTTAAATGAATACTGATACAAAGGTGTTTAGTTCCTGATTAAACCATTTGTTGCAAAAGAATTATGATTTGTTTGAAAAGCATTTTTGCCTGACGTCATTTGGTCGCGTGGCAAATTTTTTATAGAAGGCATTCGAGAACGAACTAAGGCTTTCGTAACCCACTTCCCAGGCCGCTTCCTGTACAGTTTTGTCACTGTTTTGCAATAGTTCATACGCTTTGTTCAGACGTTCTTCCTGTACATATTTAAAAACCGGAATACCAAATAACTCCTTGAAATTCTTTTTTAGTTTATTGCTGTTAAGTCCCACCATCTTTGAAAGTTGGGTAATCGATGGCGGCTGTGAGTAGTTGTGCGTAACAATTTCCCTGGCCTGAAAAATTTTGTCCCTGTCTTTTTCAGAAAAATCGATTTTCTGATCTGTTGACAATAAGGCAAAAAAATGCGACAGAAGTTCATTGACCTGACTTTTTAAAAACAATAAACGTGTATTTTCAGTATAGGTGGTATGGAATATTTTCTGAACCGCCAACTGCATTTCGAGTGTCATATAAAACGATGGGCCTTTTACAAAATGCTCCTGCGGATTTAATAATTCGGGCAGGTATTTTTCAAAAATCTCTTTCTCTGCCTGTGGTAATAAAGGCAGATTTTTTAGTTTGGTAAAAATACTAATCGACTGCAGAGGCTTATCAGGCTCGATTTTGTGGGCAAATTCTACCTTCTGGTTTCCAAAAAAGCAAATGGCCAGACCGGTTGTGTTTGTTAAGTATTTGGTTTGTTGATTGTGTTTTATTTCGAGTTCGACATTGCCCGAACCATAAAAGGCAAATCCAACAGCA
This sequence comes from Flavobacterium sp. HTF, assembly GCF_003105115.1. GTDB lineage: Bacteria > Bacteroidota > Bacteroidia > Flavobacteriales > Flavobacteriaceae > Flavobacterium. The sequence goes on from NZ_QETH01000013.1 coordinate 2,416, forward strand.
TCCCCGTCGATTTCGCATTTCTGAATGAATGTTTCCGAGGCATTTGATTGCTCGATTAAAACAATAAAGTCATTTAATTCGATGATGTCTGTTGTCATTTTTTAGGAATTATGGTATTGTCTGCCAGGTTTTTAATAGGACATCAAATTGAAAATTTGTTACGTGAATTTAAAAAATATTTTTTAGCCGGAGATTTAAATTAGTTGAAGAAACGGTTTTACAGGCTTTACGAATGTTTCAAATTATAGCATAAATCATATTCATGTTTCATTTTATAGAATGAAACATGTTTGCTTGATATTGTATGTTAGTTATTGGTAATTTAGTCATAACCAATAAATTAAGCCTATTCGGGTATAAATCTATAGCATGAGATGTTTTTAAATCATGACAATAAGTTGTGGAAAAGACAGCTAAAACAGGTCTGTTACTAATCAACAGGCAAAGGCTTTTTATAGTTGTTTATTGATTTACTAATCTATAAAACCAAAAAATATGTCTCTTCCCAGTGAATTATACAATGCAAAATTTGCAGAGTATATCGAATCTCTTAAGATTTTGTATTTGGTTGATGATCAATTTAAATCGATCTGTAATGAATATTGCAATAGTCGTATAAAGACCGAAAAATACAAGAAAAAGTTTGAAAAAAACTTCAGGAATAAATTAGAATTTGAAAACCTGTCAAAAGAACTGGAAGAAGAAATCCTGATTTACCTGATCCGGAATAAATAGCCAACATATAAATCATGAAGAATTAAAGTTTTACTCCTTAAAATCAAAGTTATGAATTGTACTAAAGTTATAAAAAAGACACTTGAAATACTTCTTATTAGTACTGTTTTAATCTCTTTTTCGTGCCAAAAGAACAAAGATGAAAAATTAGCTGAAAATGTAAAACCTTCCGTTGATTCTGTGGCAACAACAGACATTGGCTGGCCAAGGGAGGTTACAGTCAACGGATCAAAACTGGTATACTATCAGCCTCAGATTGATCAGTGGAAAGATTTTAAAGAACTGACCGCACGTGTTGCGTTTTCCCTTACCCCAAAAGGCGAAAAAGAGGTTCTGGGCGTAGCTTCTTTACAATCAGAAACGCTGGTAGACAAAGATTCGAGAAATGTATTTTTTAAAAATATTGCAATAACCGATGTCCGGTTTCCGGCTCTTGATGAAAAACGGGTACCTAAAATGGAGCAATTGCTAAAAGAATTATTTCCAAAAGGAGGTGACCCCATTTCTTTGGACCGTGTAATGGCTGATATGGAAAAAAACAGTGTACCGGCAACAGGTGTTGCGGTCAAAAATGATCCTCCACCCATATTTTACAGCTCAGACCCATCTGTGTTGCTTATTGTGCAGGGAGAACCTGTTTTGGTTCCGGTAGAAAAAACAGATATAAGTTATGTAGTCAATACCAATTGGGATTTGTTTTTTGATAAACCCTCCAAAAATTACTATTTACTGGTTGAAAATGTATGGCTGACTTCCAAAGTTTTAGACGGAAAATGGACAAAAACAAGCAGCTTGCCAAAGGCTTTGAACAATTTACCTTCAGGCCAGAATTTTGATGAAGTCAAAAAAATGATTCCGCCGCCATCTGTGAAAACAGAATTGCAGGTTTTCTTTAGCAATAAACCGGCTGAACTGATTTCGGTAGACGGCACACCTAAATTTGTAAAAATCCCCGGCACACAGCTAATGTATATTGAAAACACAGAAAATGACATTTTTGCGGATCAAAAAGACGGACAGTACTATGTTTTATTATCCGGCAGATGGTTTAAGGCCAAAGAACTGACAGGACCATGGAGTTATTCTACCAATAATCTTCCGTCAGATTTTGCAAAAATACCCAAAGATTCGCCACGTGCCAGTGTACTTTCATCCGTGCCCGGTACAATTGAAGCTTCAGATGCCGTAATGTTATCTCAGGTTCCGACAACTGCCATTGTAAAAAAAGCGGATGCTGAAGCCAAAGCTAAAGTAAATTATGACGGTGAACCTCAATTTAAGCCCATAGAAGGCACTTCTATGCAATATGCGAGCAATACTCAGGAAAAAGTGATAAAGGTAGGCGATATGTATTATTTGTGCTTTCAGGCAGTCTGGTTTATGTCTACTCAGCCAAATGGACCCTGGAAGGTTACAAATTCAGTTCCAAAAGAAATTTATAGCATTCCGCCAAGCTCGCCTGTTTATAATGTGACGTACGTTACCCAAACCAATGTGACTGATACAACGGTCGAAAGCAGTACAACGGCAGGTTATTTCGGAGCTTTTGTTGTCGGAGCTATTATAGGTTCTGTCCTCACGTACGGAACAGGGTTTTATTATCCGCCCTATATGTATTATGGACCCATGTATCCAATTTACCGTCCGTGGCCTTGTACCTATGGTATTGGAGCGGTGTATAACCCGTGGACGGGAGGCTGGGCAGCCGGAAGAGCGGTTTACGGCCCTTACGGAGCTGCCGGAACATCTGCCTGGTACAATCCGGCAACAGGACGATATGGACGTTCGGCAAGTGTACAGGGCTGGTATGGCGGACGCACCGTTGCCAGTTCTTATAATCCGTGGACAGGAAATTACGGAAGAACAGTTCAATCTCACAATGCCTATGCGCAATGGGGGCATTCTGCTGCATCAAACGGTCATGACTGGGTAGAAAGCGGACATGTAACAACGAGACGCGGAACTGTAATGGGGTATAAGACTTCAGGCGGCAAGGAAGGCGTTATAGTACATCACAGAGGCGGCGGAACAACAATTCATACCAATAACAACCTGTACGCCGGACATGACGGGCATGTGTACAAAAAGGACAGTAACGGAAACTGGAGCCATTATAACAACGGCAATGGCGGCTGGACGCAGGCGGGAACTTTGGGATCGTCTAAAAATTCAGGCGAAAGGATTCAGCCTTCAGGAGATAAAATTCAGCGGGACAATAATCTGAATTTGCAAAAACCGGACAGAGTACTCGGTTCACCAGATAAACCACTTGGAGAAGCCGGTCGTTCCAGCACAATTGACGGACTGAACCATTCTGATTTTTCGCGTCAGAGAGGGGAGACGCAGGCACGAAATTTCCAAAATTTCCAGAGAAATAGTGGTAGCCGACTCGGTGGCGGAGCCACAGGCGTCAGAGGTTTCAGAGGAAGAAGATAAAAAAACAGGGTTTAGAAACGATTATTCTAAACCCTGTTTTGTATTCTTTTCAAATTCTAATTCTGCAATAATCTGTTTTTTCATCAGGGTATGAATATAATCTTTGGCCTCAGCATACGAGATATTATATTTTCTCGGAATATCCTGTAAATGAAGTGGAAAAGCCTCCAATAACTGGTCATAATAAACATCCAGCTGATCTTCATCCGGCATTTCAAATTGTAATCTTAACTGAAATCTCCTCAATAATGCGGTGTCAATTGCGTGATAATGATTCGTAGCGCAAATCAGCAGGCTGTCAGCCGGTAAATAATCAATTAGCTGGATAATCGTATTTACCAGACGTCGCATTTCGCCCACATCTTTATCATCGCTGTCACGGCTTTTTCCTATCTGGTCAAACTCATCCAAAAATAAAACCGATTTCTCCCGAATTGCTTTGTCAAATATCGCTTTTACATTTTTGGATGTTTCACCAATCTTTGCATTGATTAACGTGCTCAGGTTGATAATCACAATGTTTTTGTTTAAAGCTGTAGCAATAGCTTTTGCCGTTGTAGTTTTACCACAGCCCGAGTGACCGTGCAGCAGGATTTTGTTGTCAACCTTAAGATTGTATTTTTTTAATTCCTCAAGATATTGGTGTTCTTTTATGGTTTGGGTTAAAGCAGCTTTGTTTTCATTACTAAAAAACAAATCGTTTAAAGCAATTTTTTCGGTATCAGTTACGGTAAGTTCGTACAGATTCATTTTTATGTTTTATTTGGTGCAAAATTAGAGTTTATTCCGCAATATTCTTATTTCAGATTCCTTTTGTAAAAGATTGTTTCAGTTGTGAATTAATCCTTTTTATCAGCGAACAAGAGTAGAAATTATCAGGGTTGCAATAATAATCCAGTTTTGATTATTGAAAATAGTCCAGCCTTAGCAGATTCAGTAAATAAAATTTTTCTGGTTGCGATTCATTAGTTTATATTTGTAAGAAGCAATACTTAGTAAAATGAAAATCAGAACTTTTATACTTTATGTTCTTCTTTTGACGGTATCGGTGATGTCTTACGGACAAAACGTAAAACTAATTACAGTCGATCAGCTTCAGGAAAGAATAAAAAACGGAAAAGACAGTACGTATGTCGTTAATTTTTGGGCAACCTGGTGCGCTCCCTGCATCAAGGAATTGCCTCATTTTGAGAAACTGGGACAGGAAAACAAATCAGATAAACTGGCAGTATTATTAATCAGTGTTGATTTTAAATCAAAACTAACTTCCGGGGTTGTGCCATTCGTTAAAAGAAAGAACCTTAAAAATCAGGTTTTTCTTTTAAATGAAAGCAATCCGCAGGAATATATAGACCGTATAGATCCGTCCTGGTCAGGAAGTATTCCGGCAACGCTTTTTATTAAAAACGACAAACGTAAATTTGCCGAAAACGAATTTACTTACGAACAATTAGTAACTGAATATAAAAAATTATAAATCATGAAAAAGTACATCACCCTTGTGCTGGTTTTTACAGCTATTCTTTCTCAGGCACAAAGCAAAACACTAAAAGCCGGAGAAACTGCACCTGATTTTAAACTGAAAAATGTAGATAACAAAGAGATTTCTTTTGAAAGTTACCCGAAAGCAAAAGGATTTATTGTGGTTTTTACCTGCAACACCTGTCCGTACGCAATAGCTTACGAGCAAAGGATTTTAGATCTGGATAAAAAGTTCAAATCACAGGGTTATCCGGTAATTGCCATCAATCCAAATGATCCTGAAGCTTCAAAAGCAGATACTTTTGATAAAATGCAGGATCTGGCAAAAGCGAAAAAATATTCTTTCCCTTATTTATTTGATCAGGGGCAAGTAGTTACAGACCAGTACGGAGCCAAACATACACCGCATCTTTTTGTGGTTTCCAAAACAGAAAAGGGAACCGTTGTAGAATATACCGGAGCAATTGATAATGACCCGGAAGGAACGAAGACGGAAAAAACAAAATATGTTGAAGATGTTATAGCTTCTTTATTGAGTAATAAAAAACCAGCCATTACGGAAACAAAAGAAATTGGCTGTACAGTAAAAAGAAAGCCCAAAGCATAATTAACTGTAACGAACAACATTCCAAATGTTTCAAAAAACGTCCCGATAACCGGGGCGTTTTTTTATTTTTGGAACCAAAATATTTATAATGTATTTTCTTGTTATTAACATAAAAGATGAATTCAATATAAGAAAAAAACTATTTTTTAATGTTTAGTTTGCTTAATTAACTGATTTATATCTATTTTTGTTTAGACCAAATCTAAATAACAATGAAAAATTTCCTTATTGCAGATTCTGAAAACCTACATATAATTGGGCTGAAATACACACTCAAAAAGCTCGTAAAATCTCCCAATTTAAAAATTGTAAACTCAAGAGAAGAATTATTTAGATGCTTAAACTCCGGTATCGTTGAATGTCTGATCATTGACCCAAATAATATCTTTCTTTTTTATGATGATGATCTGAAAATCCTGAAAGCAGATTATCCCAAATGTAAAATCATCATCTTATCTTATTTTAAAAATAAACAAACCATCGACAGCTTTCTGAAAGATAATATAAACGGCTTTATTTCAAAAGACTGCGAAGAACAAACCATTTATGACGCTTTGTACAAAATCGAACATGGCGAGCGCTATTTATGTCCCAAAACTTTAAATGCTCTTATTGACTCTTTTGTACTTCCAAAACAGGAAAGTGATGAAAAACTTACTTTGCGTGAGTTCGAAATTCTGAAACAAATCGCAAAAGGTAATGACGGAAAAAAAATAGCATCACAGCTTTTTATCAGCATTCATACTTTTCGTACCCACAGAAAAAATATTATGAAAAAGACGGGCAGACATACCACTTCTGAACTGATTTTGTATGCTTTAGAAAATAAAATAAGGTAATTTTCGTATAATATAAAATCATTTCAGAGATTATTTCCTACTATAGGTGAGGTATTTTATCTACCTCTTTTGTAGAAATAATTTTCGCTTTTTTGTGGTATTGATTACATTTTTGATCGCCTCTACATTTGTCAAAAAATATTCTTTAGAATCAATCTAAATAAAAAAGAACAAATGGAAGCACAGGAAAACCTAGAATCAATACTGCAGGAAAGGGTAGTTAAGGGAAAGCATAATAAACATGTTTTCTCCAATAACAAAAAATCGATTGGGATTTATACCAAAAGCATGAAAAAGGCTATCAGGACAATTGGTAACCACTTAAAAGAAAGAAATACTCCGTTTACCGGAGCTACAATTTCATCAATCAAAAACAGGATTGATACTATCCATCTCGAAAATAATACGGAAGGAAAAAGCCTGGACTACGTTTTAGACGAACTAAAGGATATTTACCTAAACGACTGTATCCATTTTCATGATCCAAAATACATCGCACATCTTAATTGCCCGATTTTAACGCCAACACTGGTGGCCGAAGCTTTTGTTTCGTCCTTAAATTCTTCGATGGATACCTACGACCAAAGTACCGGCGCCACTTTTATAGAATTAAAACTGGTCGATTGGACAATTGAAAAACTGGGCTATCCTAAAAACGCTGACGGAATTTTTACCAGCGGCGGGACACAATCAAACATGATGGGACTGCTTTTGGCAAGGGATCATTATATCAAAAAACACTACGGAATTGATCCAAAAATGGACGGGCTTCCGCCTGAAGCTTCTAAATTCAGGGTTTTATGTTCTGAGGTAAGCCATTTTAGCTTAAAGAAAAACTTAAGTTTACTGGGATTAGGGCAAAATGCTGTGGTTCCGGTTGCTGTTGACGCTAACTTTAAGATGAATACCAATGCCCTGAAAAAGGTAATTCAGCAGCAAAAAGACTTAGGAAATATTCCGATTGCTGTGGTGGGAACTGCAGGAACAACCGATTTTGGTTCTATTGATCCGCTATCGGAAATTGCTACGATCGCGTACGATAATGAGTTGTGGTTTCATGTTGATGCGGCCTATGGCGGCGGATTGTTAATCAGCAATGCGCATAAATACAAACTGGACGGAATCGAATTGTCTGATTCGGTTACCATCGATTATCATAAAACATTTTACCAGCCGGTAAGTTCAAGCGGATTCTTTATGCGTGACAAATCGTTTATCGATTATATAAAATACCACGCCGATTACCTGAATTCCAAAGAACAGGAAGACGAAGGGATTCCAAACATGGTCAAAAAATCAATCCAGACGACACGCCGTTTTGATGCTTTAAAATTGTGGTTTACACTGCGAATGATTGGTACCGAAGGTTTAAGTTCTTATATGGAAAAAGCGATGGACAACGCCCAGTTTACCGCAGAATTGCTTCAAAACAGGGAAGATTTCGAAATCATCCATAATCCTGAAATTAGCGCCATTGTGTTTCGTTACACGCCATTCAAAGAAAACGGAGCTTCGTTTTGTGCTTTGAATTCGTATATCCGTAAGGCGATTTTCAATGAAGGTAAAGCAATCATTACCAGCACAAAGGTCTACAATGAGGTTTTCCTGAAATTCACTTTGCTAAACCCGCTTACGACTCCTAATGACATTCAGGAAGTCATTGACCTGATCGTACATCACGGACAGGAATATTCATTAAAAAATTAATTCAGTTACCATGCAACATAAAATATACGACTTTATAGCAGTTGGAGTAGGACCTTTTAATTTAGGCCTTGCCTGTCTGACAGCCCCAATTGAGAATCTTGACGGTTTGTTTTTTGATAAAAATGAATCGTTTAACTGGCACCCGGGAATGTTATTGCAGGATACGACTTTACAAATTCCGTTTATGGCTGATCTGGTTACACTGGCAGATCCGACGAGTCCTTTCAGTTTTCTGAATTACATCAAAGAACAGGGAAAAATGTACTCTTTTTACATTCGTGAGAACTTTCTTTTACTAAGAAACGAATACAATCAGTATTGCCAGTGGGCGATCAGAAAACTTCCTAATGTGTTTTTTAATATAGAAGTTACCGCGATTGAATATGATGAAAATCAAAAGATATACCTGGTAAATACACTTTCTGTAAAAACAGGAATTACCACTGTATATCAGACCAAAAAAATCGTTCTGGGAACCGGAACAGCACCGCATATTCCGAAATCCTGTCAGTCTTTGCACGGAAAAGCAATTCATTCTTCGGCTTATATCCAGAACAAAGCTTCCCTTCAAAAGCAAAAATCAATTACGGTTTTAGGAAGCGGACAAAGTGCAGCTGAAGTTTTTAATGATCTGTTACAGGAAATTGATGTTTACGGCTACCAGCTGAACTGGATCACGAGATCATCAAGGTTTTTCCCGATGGATTACAGCAAGTTAACGCTCGAAATGACCTCTCCGGAATATGTTGATTATTTCTACAATCTTCCTTCGGACAAAAGAGATCATTTGCTTAAAAATCAGAAATTATTGTACAAAGGAATCAACAAAGACCTGATTGCAACCATTTTTGATACTATTTACAATAAAAAAGTCATTACTGAAATTGATGTTAATTTAAGAACGAATGCCGCCTGTACAAAAGCTTCTTTTGACGAAAATAACGAAACATTCGAGTTAGAATTACATCAGGTTGAACAGGATAAAAGATACCGTCATAAAACCTCTGCACTTGTTCTGGCAACAGGTTATGGTTACAAAATGCCACGTTTTCTGGAAGGAATTGCCAACCGGATTCAGTGGGACGAAAAAGGCCGTTTTGCAGCCAACAGAAATTATACAATTGATGCTAATGCCAATGAGGTTTTTGTGCAAAACGCTGAATTGCACACACACGGATTCGTCACGCCGGATTTAGGAATGGCGTGTTACAGAAATTCATACATAATCAAAGAAATTACCGGAATCGAACATTATGCCATAGAAACCAAAATTGCATTTCAGGAATTTGGTGTTCCGGCAGCTGAAGTTATTGAATCTCCGGTATTTGAAACTATCGCATAATTATGGAAACAGTACAACAAAAAAAGAGAGTTCTGGCAATCGATATTGCCAGAGGTATGAGTGTGATTTTGATGATGATGATTCACACTATGCTGATATACGGGACAATTCCGACACAAACCAATACCATTTTGGGCGAAATCACTTTATGGCTGGGACGCGGAACAACCATGTTTCTGGTAAGTATGGGAATTTCGTTTGTTTTGTCGAGAAGACAGAGTTTTACCGCCGTCTGCAAAAGAGCGTTATACATTCTGGCGATTGGTTACGGGATGAATTTTTTGAAATTCCTTGTCCCGGAATTTATTTTTGGAGGGCTTCCGGAAGCTTTTGTTTCGGCTTATGGCTTAAAATCGGGCACTTTAGAAACAGGAATTTTCTTTTTGCTTTTAGGAGATATTTTGCAGCTCGCAGGAGTTACGCTGTTTATAATGGGATTGATCAATCATTTTAGCAAAAGCAAATATGTACCTCTTGCGGCTGCATTATTCATAATTGCAGTTTCTAAGGAATTAAGCGGTTTCAGAATCGGGATTACAGGATTGGATTATATCTGTGATTTGCTGTTCAGCAACCAGTTTAATGTGTATTTCCCGGTTTTCCCGTGGAGCGCTTTTATCCTGATCGGAATGTTTTTGGGAAGATGGTATAAGGAACTGAATGAAAATCAGGAATTGTTTTTCAAACGAATGTTATTCGTCGGAATTGGTTTTATGATTTCAGGAAGTCTTTTAAATTTCTCTAATCCGGAATATCATTTTGGAGATTATTACCATTTAGGCCCGGGCGGAAGTATTTTACTTCTTGGTGCCAATCTGGTGCTGTATTGGCTGATTAATATTGTGGTTCAGCTGTTTAAAGAAGATAACAGTGTTTTTAATTTATTGATTTTCTGCAGTAAACATGTGACAAGTTTATACGTGATTCAGTGGGTTTTGATCAACTGGGGAATGTATGTGATTGGATTCTGGAATCAGACTCAATTGACGGTTTTGGTTCTGTTTCCTGCCGTTATTGCACTTAGTATCTCTGTACAGCTTGCTTATAATGAACTTAAAAAGCAATTGCGTACAAAGAAAGCCCGAAAAATTGCTCTGAATTAATTTAAATAGTAAAAAAATGAATACCTATAATTCTATTTATTCTACCACAATTCCGGATTTCGGGACTATAGATTTCCGTCCGCTGCAACTGGATAATGATGCTGAAATCATTCATGACTGGGTCAATCGTGATTATGCGCAATATTGGGGAATGCAGGGAAAAAATCTCGAAGAGGTGCGTTCGGAATATGAAAAAATAACCAAAGATTCAGATGTTTTTATCGGACTGGTAAACGGTGATGTTTCTTTTTTACTGGAACGTTATAATCCAAAACACGATATAATCGGAAATTATTATACCGTTCAGGATTACGATTGCGGGATGCACGTCATTGTGGCGCCATCTGCAAAACAGGTTCATCAGTTTACCTGGCATATTTTTTCGGCCATCATGAAATTTGTTTTCAGTGATCTCAGAATTCAGCGAATTGTTGTAGAACCGGATATCCGAAACAAAAAAATGTTTGGCATTTGCCATCGTGTTGGTTTTGAAGATGCCGACGTGGTTCATTTACCGCACAAAACAGCTTTGCTTGCATTTTGCACGAGAGAGCAATTCATTAAAAAAACAGATTCAGTAAACCTCAATACAAGTGAAATGAGCGAAAATCAAATTGAATTTCCGGAACAGGCGATTACGCACATCCAGCCGGAAGTATGGGAAAAAGCCAATCGTTTATTGGTAAAAAAAGCAATCTGTGAGTTTTCGCACGAACTTTTGATCGAACCGGTTGCAGAACAGGATCTTCAAAACGAAAACCAATATTCATTGTTTTCAGACGATAAGTCGGTAAAGTATATTTTCAAAGGACAATTACTGGCGATGAATCATCTTAATATCGAAGCAGATTCTATTCAAAAATATAAAAATGAACAGCCGGAAGCTTTAGATGCTGTTGATTTTATTCAGGAATTCAAAACAAGCCTTGGAATTTCAGAACAGCTTCTTCCGTCTTATATCGAAGAAATTATCAGTACGCTTCACGGAAGCTGTTATAAATTATTAAAAGAAAATTCCACTTCAAAATCCCTTGCCAATTCTGATTTTCAGACTATTGAACAGGCCATGATGGAAGGGCATCCCGGTTTTGTGGCCAACAACGGAAGAATTGGCTATAACAGTATGGACTACAAAGCGTATGCACCCGAAACCGGAAATCCGTTCAGGATATTATGGCTGGCGGGTCACCGCGACAGAACGGTATATGCCGGAACCAAAAAACTGGATTATGATACGCTGATTCAGCAGGAATTAGGTACGGAAACCATCGCAAAATTCAATGCCACTATTTCAGAAAAAGGGCAGAATCCGGACGATTATTTCTTTATTCCGGTTCATCCGTGGCAATGGTTTAATAAGCTGGCCAATTTGTTTTCACCCGAAATTGCCAAACAAAAACTAATCTGTGTAGGTTACGGCCCCGATTTATATCAGGCGCAGCAATCGATAAGAACATTATTCAACCTGAGTAATCCTAAAAAGTTTTATACCAAAACATCACTTTCCATCCTGAATATGGGCTTTATGCGTGGTTTGCCGGTATTTTATCTGGGAACTGCACCGGAAATGGCCGAATGGCTGGATCAGTTATTAAGCAAAGACGAATACCTGCAGGAAGTTGGTTTCGGAATGCTTGGTGAAGTGGCTTCGGTAAGTTACATCAATCCGTATTTTGAAAGTTTCGGAAAACACAATCCGTACAACAAAATGATCGCTTCCTTATGGAGGGAAAGCCCGGTTGCCAAACTGAAAAATGACGAACAGCTGATGACGATGGCGGCTTTTTTACATCTGGATAAAGACGGGAAATCCTTATTGTCTGAAATCATAAAAGCATCGCCTTTGTCTATAGATAACTGGCTTTCAGAATATTTCAAAGTTTATCTGAGCCCGTTATTGCATTGTTTTTACCAGTATGATCTGGTTTTTATGCCGCATGGCGAAAATCTTATTTTAGGTTTGGAAAACCATGTTCCGGTTCGCTCTTTTATGAAAGACATTACCGAAGAAGCGGTTATTCTAAACCCGGATGTGGTAATTCCTAAAAATATTGAAAGGATTTATGCTGAAGTTCCGGAAGACGTAAAATTACTGTCGATTTTTATTGATGTTTTTGATGGTTTCTTCCGTTTCATGTCAGCGATTTTGGTTTCAAGTGATAATTATAATGAAGATCGTTTTTGGGAATTGGTCGCAGAATGTATTTCTGATTATCAGGAAGCGAACCCGCATCTGGAAGCAAAATTTGAGAAATACGATTTGTTTGCCAATGAGTTTCAGTTGTCCTGCCTGAACCGTTTACAGCTGAACAACAATAAAACGATGATTGATCTTGATGATCCGGTGGCGTTGTTGCAATTTCAGGGAAAATTGCAAAATCCGATTGCACCTTATAAAAAAATAATAGCTTAAGAGATGAATAGTATAATAACTCATCCTGAAAATGACGTCGCAACTGATGTTGTTTTTGTAAAAACGATTCCGGGTTTAGGTGTTTTTGAGCTGCGTCCGATCGATATGCAAAGTGATATTGCCCTGATTCATAACTGGGTAAATCGTGATTATGCCGTTTACTGGGAAATGAATGGATTTTCTGAAGAAGATGTAAGGGAAACGTATTATAAGATTCAGGAAAAAGCGCAGGTTTATATCGGGGTTTTCAACGGAAATGTGGCTTTCTTACTGGAATGTTATGATCCGAAAAATGATATTGTTGGCGATTATTACGAAGCCGAAAAAGGCGATAAGGGCATGCATATTCTGGTGGCACCGTCCGAAAAAGCAATTCCGAATTTTACCTGGACCATTTTTACGGTAATTCTGGATTTCATCTTTTCTGATGCTGCGAATAAGCGAATTGTAGTGGAGCCCGATGCACGAAATCATAAAATTCATTTGCTGAACAAAAGAGCCGGATTTGTTTTTCAGCGTGTACTGGACTTACCGCACAAAAAAGCCCATTTGGAATTTTGTACGCGAAATGATTATTACAAGGCATTACAATCGGTTTAATTTATGAAAATGAAAACACCAACTCAAAACTTAAAACACCTGACCAAAGAAAACTGGGACAGGGCTAATGCCATATTGCTGAAAAAGACACTAAGCGAATTTGCCCATGAATTACTGATTTTACCCATTCAGAACAAGGACAATTCGTATAGTGTTTTTTCTCCGGACCAAACGATAGAATATACTTTTGAAGCCTCTGTTTTAGCTTTAAATCATTGGTCAGTTGCCATTGAATCCATTCAAAAAACGATAAATAATGTGGCATCGCCATTGCGTTTACTGGAATTTATTATTGAATTTAAAGAGGTTTTAGGAATAAGCGAAAGCCTTTTGCCGACTTATCTGGAAGAAATTACAAGCACTTTGTACAGTACGGCCTATAAAATCTCGAATGAAAAATATTCTTCAAAAGATTTATTAGATCTGGATTACCAAAAGACAGAACACGCCATGACCGAAGGGCATCCTTGTTTTGTAGCCAACAGCGGTAAAAACGGTTTTAATATTGATGATTTTGCTACCTATTCGCCCGAAGCCAATGCGCCCATACAATTGTTATGGCTGGCCGGGCACAGGAGCAAGGCTACTTTTTCGGGAATTGAGAATCTGGATTATCAAAAAGTACTGCAACAGGAATTATCTGCCGAAACAATTGCTTTTTTTGAAAATGTAATCACGTCTCAGGGATATCACATTGAAGATTATTACTTTTTCCCGGTTCATCCTTGGCAATGGTTCAATAAACTGGCACTGATTTTTGCTCCCGATATTGCCGAAGGCCATTTGGTTTGTCTGGGTTATGGCGAAGACGAATATTCGGCTCAGCAGTCTATCCGTACTTTTTTTAATCTATCGTCACCGGAAAAATTTTATGCCAAAACAGCACTTTCTGTTATCAATATGGGTTTTATGCGCGGACTTTCTCCTTATTATATGGAAAGCACTCCGGCCATAACCGAATGGGTGGCAGATTTGGTTGAAAATGATGCCTACTTACAACAAAAAGGTTTTACGCTATTGGGAGAAGTGGCCACAATTGGCTATCGTAACTTTTTGTACGAACCTTTAGGGCGAAGTATTCCGCATAATAAAATGCTGGCGGCTTTGTGGCGCGAAAGCCCAATTCCGAAATTAGCAAAAGGGCAGAAGATTATGACTATGGCGGCTTTGCTGCACGTTGATCAGTCCGGAAATTCTTTTGTTTCCGAATTAATAAAAGAATCCGGAATAAGTGCAAAATCCTGGATTAAAAGTTATCTGGATGCTTATCTTTCGCCTTTGCTGCATTGTTTTTATCAGCACGAAATGGTTTTTATGCCGCATGGCGAAAACCTGATTCTGGTTTTAGAAAATCATGTTCCGGTAAAAGCGATCATGAAAGATATTACCGAGGAAGTCATGCTTTTTAATGGAGAAATTCCGTTGCCGGAAAAGGTAAAACGTATTCATATTGATATAAAAGAACCGTTGAAAATCTTGTTTTTATTCAATGATGTTTTTCAGTTTTATTTCCGTTTTCTGTCGGCTGTTTTATCAGAAAGCAAAACACTTGCCGAAGAAGATTTCTGGTCTGCTGTTGCCGATTGTATTCTGCAATACCAGGAAGAGCATCCGCATCTGAAAGAACAGTTTAAAAAGTACAATTTATTTGATTCCGAATTTGATTCCTGCTGTCTGAACCGTTTGCAATTGCGCAACAACAAACAAATGCTGGATTTGGCAGATCCGATAGAGAGTCTGCAATTTGTCGGAAAACTTAAAAACCCTGTAGCGGCTTCAGTTTTGCTATTAAACTAAATCATTTTCCAGTTATGTCATTTCGAAGGAGAAATCTCCGTTTGCTGAGCAGGTTTGCCTGGTTTCTTCTGAAGATTTCTCCTTGTTCGAAGTGGCAATTTTGTTCAGATAAGATGTTGAAATATTACGAATTAGCGTCAATAATATTTTTTACAATAACTATAAAAGTCTCTGTATTTTTAATTTCCTGTTTCATGGATAATAAAACATGATCGGCCAGTTTAAACTGTTCCATCATATCTTTCTTCAAATATTTTATCATGGACTCCAGGCTTCGGGTGTCGTTTTCTTTTTGATTTTTTAATTCACGTTGTTTGCTTTCCAAATATTCTAACGTCCTTTTTAACCTCTGAATGTTTAATTTTTCCAACCTGTTTCTACTTTAAAATTAAGAAAAAACGATAATCAAGAGTGTGATAAATCCAATATGCTCCAAAAAACTATTACCATTTGAATTTACCCTGATCAAGAGTACCGTTTCCTCCATTTACGTACAAACAGATGATTTGGATTGAGAAAGTTTAAAAAAAATTGAAAAGAAAATTGAAAAGAAAAATTATCTTTTGTAACTTATTGAAATTCAGGTTTTATTAAAAAATAATAGCAGAAAAAAATTATTTCAAATTGCGTAAATATTCAGAAGGGGAGATTCCGAATTCATTTTTAAAGTTTACGGTAAATCTTTTGGGTGAATTAAAACCAACCGCATAAGCAATCTCGGCAATCTGAAGCTGACTTTTTTCCAACAGCTGTCGGGCTCTTTTTAATCTTACGGTTCTAATGAATTCCGCAGGGCCTTTTCCGGTGATGTGCATTAGTTTTTTGTACAAATGCGTCCTGCTCAGACCAACGATGGCACTTAGTTCTTCTACTGTAAAGTCGGGATTGCTAATGTTTTCCTCAACCGTTTTAATCGCTTTTTCGATTAATTGTTCATCAAGGGAAGTAATCGTGATTTCGCTTGGCGCAACATCAATTTTCTGGCTGAAAGCCTGATGTGATTTTTTTGTCCAGTCCAGAAATTTGTCAACACGAAGTTTGAGCAGATTAAAATTAAAAGGTTTCGTCAGATAATCATCCGCACCCAGCATAAGTCCTTCAATTTTATATTCTTCTGCCGTTCTTGCAGTCAGTAAAATAACCGGAATATGTGACCATTCGATCGTGGTTTTAATCTGGGCGCACAATTCTGTTCCGCTCATTTTAGGCATCATCACATCGCTTACCACAATATTGACGTTGTTTTCCTGAAGTTTTTCTACAGCTTCCAATCCGTTATAGGCTATTAAAACCGTGTAAAATTCAGAAAGACTTTCGGACATGAAATCGCAGAAATCCTTATTATCATCTACAAAAAGCAAGATTGGCTTTTCGTCTGTTTTCTTTTCAGGAATGATTTCCAATGCTTGTATCTGCTCCTGGTTTTTGACTTTTTGTACCGGAAGGCAAAAGGTAAAAACGCTGCCTTTCGGCGAATTGTCTTTAACCGAAATACTTCCTCCATGCATGTTTATGTATTCGCGTACAATATGAAGCCCGATTCCGCTTCCGGTATTTTCCTCGCTTTGTTCTGCCTGATAAAAACGTTCAAAAATATTTTTCTTTTCATGATCGGGAATCCCATGTCCTGTATCTGAAATGGTCACGCATATGTTTTTATTTTCCTTATAAATATGCAGGTTAATACTTCCGCCATCGGGTGTGTATTTAAAAGCATTCGATAAAAGGTTAAAAAGAATCTTCTGCACTTTTACACTGTCAAATTCCATCAGAAACGTTTCCATTTCACTTGTATAAGAGAATTTTATGTTGCGGTCTGTGGCATACGACTGAAAAAGCGTGCATCTTTCTTCGATATAATAAACAAAATCGCCGGCTTTTAAGTTCAGCTGTTCGGTACCCACGTCAAGTTTTCTAAAATCGAGTAATGAGTTGATGAGCGTCATTAACTGCTCTACATTTTTATACACGATGTTCAGTTTTGCTTTAAGACCTTCTTCCAGATCTTTATTCAAAATAGTCTGTAACGGAATGGTAATCAGTGTAAGCGGTGTTCTTAAATCGTGACTGATGTTGGTGAAAAAGCGCAGTTTCATTTCATTTAGATTTATCTGCTGCAGATGTTCTAAGTTAATTCGTTGTTGTTCAAGTTCTTTTTGATGTTTTTTCTTTGTCTGTCTGATAAAGTAAATCGTAATTCCGGCAATTGCCAGCATATAAAACAATATTGCCCAGCCGGATAAATAGAAGGGAGGCATTACTGTAATATCTAATACGGTCGCTTTTTCGTTCCAGATTCCGTCGCTGTTTGAAGCTTTTATTAAAAGCTTGTAGGAGCCCGGAGCCAGTGATGAAAATTCAATTTTGTTATTTTCTGTCGGAAGCCATTGATTATTAAAACCTTCGAGTTTATATAAATAGCGGACTTTATCAGCATTGATTAAATCTGCGGTGGTAAACTGAATGGCAATTAATTTATCATCATGACTGAATTTTATTTCAGACGTTTGTTCCATAGAACGTATCAGCAATCGTCTCCCGTTGTAGAGCGAATCTACCTGAACCGGAGTATTGCCAAGGGTCAACCCTGTAAAAATAACTTTGGCAAGAGGTTTGCTTTTCTCTGCCATTTTATTCGGATTTACAGTAGTATATCCTTCCGTGCCTCCTAAAAGAATATCTCCGTTCTCCCGTTTGTAAATCCCGTGTGTATTAAAGTAATTATCACGTAGTCCGTCTTTTGCAGAGAAATTTCTGCTGCTTATTTTCAGTATCCCTTTTGCATTGGGTTCAACACTCAAAACCGATAAGCCATTGCTTGTCGTTACCCAGATATGCTGGTGATTGTCTTCGATAATTCCTTTGATGATATTATCGCATAAGCCATTCGTTTTGTCAAAATAATAAACGGTGTCCTTTTTAGTGTCCCAAACAGATAAGCCTTTTGAGTGCCCAAGCCATACATTTTGCCTGGAATCCCGAAAAATACTGGAAGTAAACTGCTGTCTGAATTTTTGGGTTTTGCTTTTGTTTCCGGAGAGTTTTTCCTGCTTTCCTGTAACGATATCAATAGTAAAAAGTCCGCTGTCTGTGCCAACATATAAGGCATCACCATTGTCGTAAAACATATCGAGGGTAAATTCTAAACCTTTGATTGTTTTGGTTATTGTTTCAAAACGGGCTACATCATTTCGAAGGCACTGAATTCCACGCCCCAGCGTACCGATCCATAAGTTGCCATAACGGTCTTCTTTGAGGCTCCAGATGTCATTTGAATTTAAAGTACTATTCTCTGTGGTATAATGCCTGAAACTTCCGTTTTCATAACAAAATAATCCATTTAAATAAGTTCCAACCCAGATTCTGCCTTTTTTATCTTCGAGTAAAGTTACTATCACATTGCTCGCAATAGGCATTTTTCTGATACTGTTTCCGGTGGATTTTTCTTTGAGATACAAACCGTTTCCGTCGGTTCCGAGCCAGAGATTTCCGTTTTTGTCTTCCAGAAAATTACTTACGTCTTTGCAATCCTGCAGTTCTGTATTAACGAGATTTCCGAAACTGCTGTTATAATACGAAATGCCTTTTTTGTTATGGCCTGCCCACATTGTTCCGGTATCGTCTTTATACAAACATCCGATATTATTTGAAGCAATGGAAGAATTTGAATTTGGGTTATAAATAATGTTGGTAACTTCAGTAGTAACGGTATTATAAACAAAAATGCCCTGATGATCTGTTCCGATCCAGACTTTACCGTTTTCGCCGTCTTTTATGTCAAATATTACATCGTTTTGCGAGTTAACAGACGAGTTGAGTGTGATTTTTTTCCACTCTGTCTGACTGTTTTTCTGATAAAAGACCGAAGCCGTTTTAGAATAAATCCATAAGCCGTTTTGGGCATCGGTATAGATTTTATTTTTTTGATTTCGAATGTTTTGTGTGACGAAACCGGGAAGTTTTAGAATAGATTCCTTACCGTCTTTTTTGGTTGTTTTTAAAATATTCCCTGATTTCAGGATTCGGAAAAGAGTATTTCCGTTATCGCCTAAAAAAATATCCGAAGCTTCCGTTATTTTTTCTTTGGTCAGGAAGGTTTTTAAAGCTTTTTTATGCGTGTCATAAACAAAAACTTTATTGCCGTACAAGACCCATAAATCCTTGTTTTTATCTACATAAATTTTGTAATTCTGATCTGCTTTTATTCCAAATTCCTTTAGTAAATTCGGAATATCACTTCTAAAATTATCCTTATTTCGCTGATAGACAATATAACTGAATTCGGTACTGATCCAGATATTGCCCAAACCGTCTTCCTGTAGTCCGCGGATATCGTCATTTATTATCGAGGAAGGTTTATCTGATTTTGTTGCATATACCTTAAATCCGTAGCCATCATAACGATTTAGTCCGGATTCTGTACCAATCCACAAGAAACCATAACTGTCTTTGAGAATGCTTTTTATGGTGCTGTTAGAAAGTCCGTCGCTGGTTCTTAAATGATGAAATGTATACGATTGTCCCGCAGCTTCAAAGCAAGCGAGAAGCGAGAAAAAAAGGAGGTATACAATTCGGTTAAAAGGGTTCATTTAAGGTCACAGCTTTTGAAAGCACAAGATAGTATATTTTGAGAAGGTATAGAAAAAATGTATTGCCACGAATTACACGAATTCCACGAATTTATTAAATATTGATGAAAGAATAATTCGTGAAATTTGTGTAATTCGTGGTAACAAAATCTTAAAATTCCATCATAAGACGTCTTAATTATACCTACAAGGTTTTTAAAACCTTGCAGGAGTTGTTATATGAAATTTGCAGAATATTTTGAAATTAACGTTCCTGCAAGGTTTCCAAAAACCTTGTAGGTATGCTTACAAAATAAAAAGAGGTTTTATGCTAATAAACCTCTTTTTTGTTTTATTTCAGCTTAATAGTCTGCTGCTGTCCGTCATATGTAATTTCTTTTCCTTTCGCCTCATATCAATATTTAATGAATTCGTGAAATTTGTGTAATTCGTGGCAACAAAATCTTAAAATTCCATCATAAGACGTCTTAATTATACCTACAAGGTTTTTAAAACCTTGCAGGAGTTGTTATGTGAAATTTTCAGAATATTTTGAAATTAACGTTCCTGCAAGGTTTCCAAAAACCTTGTAGGTATGCTTACAAAATAAAAAAGAGGTTTATACAATTAGCATAAACCTCTTTTCTGTTTTATTTCAGCTTAATAATCTGCTGCTGTCCGTCATAAGTAATTTCTTTTCCTTTGGCCTCATAATCAAAAGCCTGTGGTTTGTTTTTGCTTACGGCTACAATTACAAATTTTCGGTTTTTGATCATTCCGTCAAATTTGCCTTTTTGGTCACCAATGGTCAGTGTTCCCGAAGCTTCGTTATAACTGAAAGCGATGTTAGAGAAACTTCCTTTTTCGTAGTTATAATTTTCATTTTCATCTTCATATAAAGTAAACTTACCATCTTGTCCCATATAGACATACAGTACAATTTTGTCAGCCGGTTTCTCTGTAGTGTATTGTATTTCAGGTCCAACCGGAATAATGGCGCCTTCGCGAATGAATAGCGGAATCTGCTCATAAGGAGCGTCAACATTTACCTGCTGACCGCCCGTGATGTAACGGCCTGTATAGAAATCAAACCAGTTTGTTCCTTCAGGGAAATACACATTTCGGTTACGGGCTTCGTATTTATAAACCGGACAAACCATAAATGAAGGTCCGAACATAAACTGATCGCTTACATTTTGCACTTTTTTGTCAGCAGCAAAATCCATAAACAAAGGTCTCATGATGGTATAATCATCAAAATACGTCATTCCGGCCATGGTGTAGATATACGGCATCAATCGGTAACGAAGTTTCGTGTAGTACAAAATGGACTGGTAAGCAGGGTGTGTGTCCGGTGCTATATTCCACGGCTCACGGAACGGAAACTGTCCGTGTGCTCTGTACAAAGGAGCAAAAGCACCAAACTGAAACCAGCGTGTGTTTAATTCTCTCCATTCTTTGTAATCAGCATTTTCCTGTCCGTTTTTGTCGTATTGCTGTTGTCCGCCAACATATCTGTCTTCTACACAAAAACCACCAATATCCATTGTCCAGTACGGAATACCGCTTACCGCAAAGTTCAGTCCGGCAGAAATTTGTGCTTTCATATCTTCCCAGCGCGTGGCAATATCACCACTCCAGGTTGCTGTAGAGTAACGCTGTAAACCTGCAAATCCCGAACGGGTTAACAAAAACACTCTTTTATTTGGCTCAACGCTGCGTTGTCCGTCATAAATAGCCTCTGCATTCATTAAGGCATAAGTATTGAAAAACTCGGTAGATGAACCCAAAGCCGTTGGTCCGCACAATGCTTTGCGATAATCCATATCAGTACAATCCAGTACGTTTGGTTCGCTGGCATCCATCCACCAGGCATCAATTTTTAGCGGGTATAAATTATCATAAATCTGTTTCCAGAATAATTTTCTTGCTCCGCCGGAATACGCATCATAAAAAGAACCTACATAACCGGGACCAACCCAGTCACGAACATTGTCTTTTATGGCTTGTTGGTACATCCAGCCTTTTTGGTCAAATTCTTTGAAATGTTCGGTCGTTTTATAAAACTTCGGCCAGACCGAAATCATCATCTTTCCATTCAAAGCATGAATATCATCTACCATTTTCTGTGGGTCCGGGAAACGTTTTTTGTCAAATTCATGGCTTCCCCAGGCATCTTCTTCCCAGTAATTCCAGTCCAGAACGATGTTGTCAATCGGGAATTTGCGTTTTCTGAATTCTTTTAGATTCCCCACAATTTCATCCTGTGTTTTATATCTTTCACGGCTTTGCCAGTATCCCATTGCCCATTTTGGCATAATCTGAGATTTTCCCGTAAGGGTACGGTAGCCTTTAATTACTTCATCTGCAGAATTTCCGTGAACGAAATAATAATCGATTTTCTGCGTCATTTCGCTCCACCAAACCTGATTGTTTACTTCTTCTGCCGGTTGTGGCGTCAGTACACGTAAACCGCAATACGAAGTTCCGCCGTCAGGTTTCCATTCAATTCTTAGGGGTACACGTTTTCCGGCTTGTAGCGGAAGTGCGAATTTAAAACTATTAGGATTCCATGCTGTTCTCCAGCGTTCCGGAACTACTAATTCGTTGTTTAAATACACTTTTACGTAACCGGCATAGTATAAAGTAAATTTATAAGTTCCGTTTTCCGGTGCTTCAATTTCTCCTTCATATGTTACGTTGGCATTTTTTAAAGGGAAATTTTGTGGCAGTTTTTTAATGCTTTTGATGTCTTCAAAGAAAATTGATTCTTCTTTGCGTTCGATGTTTTGTACGTCTTTAACATTCGAAATATAAGTCCCGGTAAGAGCTCCCGGATTTCCTTTTTTATCATATAATTTAAAAACCGTATTCAATTGCGCATACGGACGGCTTTCGCCAAAACGGCTCAGGGAATAACTGTCCCACAAAACCCCGTAGTTTTTGTTTGAAACGATAAAAGGCACGGAAACTTTGGTATTGTACTGAAACAATTCTTCGTTTTTACCTTTATAATTAAACTCATCTGCCTGATGTTGACCCAATCCGTGAAAAGCTTCATCGGCAGGAGAATCAAAAATCTGACGAACGGTATATCCTTTTGTGCCTTCTACTTCAATTGGAGTAAAATTTCTTGTTTTTTCAGCCAGAATCGTTTTACCGTCTTTGTCCTTAAAGTTGATTCCGCCGTTTACTTTAGAAACCATCACTTTTAATTTTGATGTTATTACCGCTATGGAATCGGCAACATTGGTTTCTACTTTATACGGAACTTTTGATTTTCCGGCAACGATAATCAGCGAAGAATCTTTTTTGAATTCTGCATCGGGTGTTGCAGAAACATGAATCAGTTCATCCTGTAAAACCTGAATTCGTACTTTCTGGACATCAGTTGTACTGTTTTGCTTTACGCTTACAATAATGCCGTCATCTATGGTCTGGTATTGTTTTACAGAACACGATGCCAGGAGGGTTGCAGCAAATAAGTAATGTATTTTTTTGTGCATGGTCAAATAGTTAGTTTAAGTAAATATTAAGGTAACAAATTTCACCAATAAAATTGTAATCAGGGTATTTGTATGTTTTGAAGAAGGTATCATGATGAATTATTTTGCAGGTAAAAGCCAATAAACACAGCGATTCTCAGGTTTTGATTCCAAAATAAAAAAGCCTTCTTAAATCGTATGATTCAGAAGGCTTTTGAAAGAGAATAAGTATGTCCTAAATTTATCTCTTAGTATTTTTAGTTTTATTTTTTAATTAATTTCTCGACTTTGACACCGGCTTCGGTTGTAATTCGGATGAAATAAAGACCGTTTGCCTTATTCGAAAGATCAATCTGCGCAGCATTGTTGTCTTCAATTACCGTCTGAAGGATTCTTCCCTGAACATCAAATAATTCAATACTTCTTATGGTCGTATTGCTGTTGATATTTACATTTCCGTTAGTCGGATTTGGATATAAAGCAACACTTTTGTCTACTTCATGATCTTTAACTCCTAATGATTTGAAAATAGTCTCTGCTTTTTCGGTTTCAATTGGTGCGTTGTAGTCAAAATAGATTTCTGCTTCTTTTTCAACATGGTCACCTGTTACAAGATCTGCTGCCGTTTTTATTTTGAATAAAATATTTCCGTGGCTTCCAACCGGAGGATCTTTGGCCATTTTAAGATTAATTTTCGGGAAGCTGAATTCGGCTACATTTCCATGAACAGTAGTTTGTGATGGATGCGAAGAACTTATTAACTGCAATGAATTTACATCGTATTTGGTTTCATCAATAACAATTTTTACCACTACGTTTTCAGCGTCAGCCGTTCCGGTATTTTCAAAATTCACTATATAATGCAGGTAATCACCAATGGTACCAGGAGAAACGCTTTTTCCTTCCAGACAGGTAATGTCATTTGGATCAAATGAACCCACAACAACCTGACTGTAATTGAACACATTGTCTGCCGGGTTAAAATCTCCCGCAATTGGATTTACCGTTGCGGTAAAATTCAGTATATCTCCCAGATTTGCGGGCGGAACCTGTACAGGAGTATTTACATTTAAGCCTACATAATAACTTTTGCTTTCAAAAGGAATCAGGTTGGTGTAATTCCATCCCAGTTCACCCGGAATTTGTACTGCCGGAGCTAAAGTTGCGAGACCGTAATGCAAAAGGGTTTGGTTATAAGTAAAATTAAAGCTTCCGCTGGCAGCCTGATTTCCTTTGTTTTTGATTGTAATCTGGTACCAGGCCATAAAACCGGGTTTTGCAGGAGAAATAGGAGCAATCACAATTTCAACATCACTTTGTGAACCTGCGGCAGTGATACAGAAATCCTGTGTAGTAACATGATTATTCTTGTCCGGAAAAGTAAGTAAGGCATTTACCGGAGAAATAGTAAACAGGGTTGGATTTTCGAGATGCGGTGTGATATTAAAATTTCCTGCATCTGTATAGTAAGTAAATTTTCCGTTGATGTTGGTAAAAGTTTCACTTTGAATAGTCCCGTCATTAATACCGACTTTCACATTGGGTTGTTTAATATCAGCGGCATCACAGCCATTATTGTCAATGTCAAAAGAAATAGTACCGGTTATAGTATTGTAACTTCCGCCCGGAGTAAAAGTACAGTAAGAGTTTACCACCGTATTTGATAATCCCAAATTACCCAGATAGGTTTTTGTAGCGGCGATATCTGCCTCATCCTGACAAACAAATTTAAGGGCAGTATTTGCGGAAGTAAAGAACAGACTTTCGTTTTTTCCGTTTTTGGCAAAAACAGTTTCAAGAGTCGGAATACTGTTTGCTGACAATGACTGGAAATTGGTTAGATTAGAAATATCAATGCTTTTCAGTTGTGTGTTGCTCACGTTTAAGATTTCGATATTCGGAGAATCTGAAAAATCTAATGTGGTTATCGGTGCATTGTTGCAAAACAAACTGGTTAATCCTGAACAGCCTGTAAGGTCAATTGCAGTAACATTGCTATAACTGCAGTTAAATTGCTTTAAACTACTAAGCCCGGCAACATTTACAGTGGTAAGAGGCATTTTTTGAGAAACGGTCCCTGAAATAGAAAAAGTTTCAAGAGCAGTACAGCCCTGCACATTAATGGATGCCAATAAACTGCTTGTATTATTAAGAGAGGGTAAACCAGTACAATTTGAAAAATCGGCATTGGCAATAGTCGTATTTGCAATATTTAAATATGTTAAGCCGCTACAACCGGCAAGATTCAATAAAGTTGTCGGATTATCGTCTATATCCAGCACTTTTAAATGTGTATTGCCCGAAAGGTTTAAGGAAGGAATTTCATTTATACGTACGGTAACCGTTTCTAAATTGACACAGCCCGTCACGTTTAAGTCAGCAATCAGGTTGTTATTTGCTAAAAGTTCGAGAAGATTTGGTGAATCACTCACATCCAGCGCAGTAAGTTTGTTATTGTAAGCTTCGGCCCTGATCAGGGAAGTACAGCCGGAAAGATTTATAAGTGGTAAATCGTTGTTTCTTACACTAAATTGCGTCAGGGCACTACAACCCGAAAGATTTAAGGAAGTCAGTTTATTATCCGGCATATCAAGTCTTTTTAAACTTGTACAATTCGAAAAATCGGCAGTTGTGATTTCATGGTTCTGGGCAAATTCAGAACCCGGAATATCCAGTAATGTACAGCCTGCGGCATTTATTGTAGTAAGAGTTGGATTATCCGTCACGCTAATGACCGTTAATTTGGTTAAACCGGAAACATTTATACTTGTAATTTTATTATTTACTGCATTAAAAAATTCCAGGTTGGGACAACTCGTAAAATCTATTGCAGTAAGCTGGTTATCTGCCAGGTATATTTGTGTTAATCCGTTTAGGTTACTAAGATTCAGAGTAGAAAAAATACTGTTTTGCTGCGCTATAATCATAGACAAAGCCGGACAATTGGAAACCGTTAATGTTGTCAGTAACGGATTTTCCTGTACCGAAAGGGTAGTAAGAGCGTTAAAACCTGAAATTGTAGCAGAAACCAGTGTCGGGCTTTTGCAAAAGAAAGTTTTCAGATTGGGCATTGTAGCCAGATTAATGTTTGTGGCGCTAATTTCCCTGAAACCTAAGTCGGTCAGGTTGGTAAAACCTTCAACTCCCTGAATATTGGTAACCTGCGGGGCATTGAGGCCTTCTATCCAGAGCCTGTCAATAATAGCTGCTTCTGAAGCCTGAATCTGATTGTCAAAGTTGGTATCAATCCGGGTTACGGCAACACCGCCGGAATAGGCTGTAAAGTTATTTGCACCGCCATTTATCAGCATGGCTTTAAAGACAGGATCGGTAAAAGTGAGGATCTGCGCATTTACCATTCCGGTAAAAAGCAATACCATTAAGAGTAATTTTTTTCTCATAATAAACTGGTTTTGAGTATTCGTTAGAAATCTTGGGGTGTTTTTTTAAAGTGAATTAATGAGTTCCTGCAATTTTTCTTTTTTGCTCTGGGCAATCGGAATATTGGCATTATCCGCCATAATTACATATCCGCCATCGGTTTTGATATACGATTTTAAATAAGATAAATTGATTAAATGGGACTGATGAATCCGTTCGAAACCGTGTTCAGTCAATAATTCTTCGTATTCTTTCAGTGTTTTGGAAATCAATACCGGTTTATGATTTTTGATAAAAAACTGGGTGTAATTAATTTTGGCTTCGCAGCGAATGATATCCGAAACTTCAAACAAATGAATTCCGTCGCTGGTAGACAAGGCGATTCTTTTAAAATTATCTACTTTCTTCCGGATATTCTCCAGCAGTAAATCGATGTTCTCAAAGGAGTTGTTTTTCCCGACAGCTTCTTTTATTTTGGCCATTGTAAGTTGCAGCTCTTCGGGGTCAACAGGTTTTAAAATAAAATCCAGAGCACTGAATTTAAACGCTTTTAAGGCATATTGCTCGTGAGCGGTAATAAAAACCACGTGCGCTTTTATTTTGCCGTTTATTTTTGATAAGCGTTCCAGGATATCAAAACCGGTTCCGTCTGTGAGGTGAATGTCAAGAAAAATTACCTGCGGGCGTAATTTCTCTATGGCAACAATTCCTGTTTTGACACTTTCTGCTTCACCAACAATTAGAATATCATTGGTGTAACGTTCCAGAAGTGCTTTCAAACCCGTTCGCAAATGCTTGTCATCGTCTATTAATAGTGCTGTTATCATTTATTCAGGTATTATGGTATGTATTGAATTGGCAGGTACAAAGTGACTTTTGTACCCGTTTTTTGTGGTTCGGAATTTAGATCGGAAATCTCAATTTTAGCCGATTTGGACGTAATGGATTCCATAATCTTAAGCCGTTTTTTGGTGATGGCTAATGCCATGGACTGGTGTGCTGTAACCGAGTTTTCCTTTAAAATTTTCGATTCAGATAAACCGATCCCGTCATCAGTAATAGTGCAGACAAGCTGTAGCTTCTGGACATCAAAACGAACGCTTATTTTTCCTTTTCCGTCTTTGGGAACCATGCCGTGCAGAATGGCGTTTTCTACAAAGGGCTGTATAAGCAGTGGCGGTAATCCCATATTAAATTCTACATTTTCAGTAGACTGAATTTCAAATTCAAATTTATCATCAAACCGGAGCTGTTCCAGTTCCAGATAATTCTGCAGGCTTTCAATTTCCTTATCAATCGGAATCAGGGAACCTTTTGAATATTCCAAAGTAAGCCGCATTAATTTGGAAAACTTAGACAGGTATTTCAAAGCCGAATCCGTTCCGTTCTGAACAATAAAACTGGAAATAGAACTCAGGCAATTAAAAACAAAATGGGGGTTCATTTGCAAATGCAGTGCTTTCTGTTCGTATTCTGCCACTTCTTTTTTTAATGTCAGCTGGCGTTTTACCTGCATTCGGTTATAAATAACCAGACTTAAAATGATCAGCAGCAACCCGCCTAAAATCGAAAAGATAACAAACTGAATTTCCCTTTTGTGCTTTTCAGACAGTAATGCTTCTTTCTTTTTAAACTCATAATTCATTTCCGCTTCCGCGAATTTCATATTTGTTTCCTGATTGATTATACTGTCACGGGCGTTTATATAATTTTTGTAATGCAATAATGCCTCTTTTGGATTATTCATGGATTCGTACAATTCGCTCACCAGTTTCTCCGAATGAAAAGTCTGGTCCTGAACGCCAATTTCCTGTGCATACGCTAATGATTTTTTGGCATAAGAAAGAGCTTCACTGTATTTTTGCTGTTTTTGCAATAAAAGCCCGATGTTGTAAACGGCAAGAGAAGCCCCGAATTTATTCTGCAGTTCCTCATACAAAGCCAGGGATTTTTGGTAATAATTTTGTGCCAGGAGAATATTGTTTTGTTTTTTATAATAATCACCTAGATAATTATTGAGAAGTGCAAATCCGCGTTTGTTCTGGTATTTTTCAAAACCTGCTTTTGCCTTTTCATAATAGGAAAGAGCCTCTTTATATTTTCCTGATTCAAAATAAATGGCGCCAATATTGGTGAGTGTCATGGGAGCATTTTCTTCTTTCAGAACCAATTGTATTTTATAAGCTTCCTTAAGGTAATACAACGCTTTCGGATAAATTTGCTGTGATTTGCAGAGGATGCCAATATTGTTCAGCACTTTAGAAATGTTTTTCTGGTCTTTCAGTTCCTGATAAAATTCTAAGGCTTTTTCGTAATTTTTTAATGATAAAACATATTTGCTTTGCTCGGAATACACGACCCCGGAACTTGCGTAGGCACGTGCCAGGCCGCTTTTTGCTTTTTTATTCAGAGGATCTTTTTGTAAAGCAGCCTGAAATTCTGACTGCGCATTCCTGAAATATTTTAAGGCTACCGAATAATTTGCCAGTATTATAGAAGCATTTCCCTTATTGAAATTTGCTGTTGCCAGTCCAAAATTATAATCGTTTTTTGAACTTAGCAATGCCGCTTTGTTAGCAAAATACAAAGTCGAATCGGGATTGATTTCTTTGTATAAATCTGCCAGCTGATTGTATTGATTAGCCTTTAGTGTATCCGTTTTGGTAATGCGCAGCGCATTTTTTAAACTGTCTATCTGAACATTCTGAGCATCAGATATCCCGAAGGCAAGAATAAATGCTAAGAAACAGATTAAACGGATTTTTGGGTTCACGTGGTTTTGGTTTTTGGTTGTTGTGAGACAAATGTATGATATGTTTTTTAGTATCATAATATCAATTATTATTTATGCGGTTTTGATTATTATTTGCTTCGTCTGACTTATTTTAAAATTCAAACCACATTAAAAGGGCTTGTAGTGCAGGTTTTTCTTTCCTCAAAAATCATCATTTCTAGTGAGCCTGCACGTTTTGTGTTCTTCTACATTTGCTTTCGCTTATCTTAAAAATAAACTGATATGAAAATCAGGCAACGGTGTATAGCTATTATTTTGGTTTTTAATGTCATGCTGGCAATCGCCCAGAATAAAAAAGCGGACAGGAATATGGAAGAATTACAGAACAGAAAAAAAGAAGAGCTGGTACAAATGGCTTTTAACCTGATTATTGAACAACAGCCCAATGTAACATTTGACCCGCGTGATTTTGAAATCACAGCCTGGAAAAACAGCAGGGGAGTGCTGGTGAAATTCCGGAGGATTATTAAATTTTTTCCTTTGAAACCGCTAACTGACAAGCCGGTAGATTTTGATATAACAGTAAATTTAACCCAAAATAATATCCTGCCTTTTGATAACCTTATTAATACGTCTTTTTATATTCCTACTGAAGCAGATCTTGTTGCTCTTGCTTTTATAAAAGAAAAATTTGGTTTGTTTTCCCCAAGTTTTGAAAATGTCATCCGCGAAGGCGAAAATGATTATTTTATTGATTGCGAAAATGAATTTTCATTTGGAAAATACAGTCTCAACAAAAAAACGGGTGAGCATGGTCCCGCTTTGCAGGGGTCTTACATACCGGTTCCTTTTGTGTTGGATGAAAAAGATACAGCAGATTTTTTAATTGAAATAAAAGAATAAATGATGAAGAATTATACTTCTTATAAAAGAATTGATCCGGTTTATTTCAGCGGAGAAGCATTTTTCCCGGTTGGGTTACTACTTGTCGCTGCTTTGATTAGTTATGGCCTGCTGTATGTTTTTGGAATTATTACCGCCATTTTTTTTAATGTTATTATTGCCTGGTGCGGTTACTTTTATATATATTATTATGGCAAATCCCTGACATATATTACATTAGAATTTCTTGCCGGGGTTTTGGGGATAACAGCACTTTTGCTTTTTGTAGATTATGGCGTATATGCATTGGTCAGGTATCAGAAGACCGGTTTGTTTAATGGGCTATATTTTGGTATTTGGATCATTATTCTTTTCGGAAGCCCTTTTGCCCATTACGGATATAAAATCAGCATTAATTATCTGGCAAGGGTTCGGCTGGCACAAACATATTTTAATACCCCGTTTAGCGTTTATCATGATCGTGAACTGCTTACCTATATTGATTCCATTACTTTTATAAACTCTTCTAAACACAGGATTTCAGACATACAGGTAAAAAATGATGTTCCGTTTTATTCCGATAAAGAACTGGACGAAATGGAAACCCGGTCAAAATACAATCACCTGCAGCAATCGGCTTTTTCAAGTTTAATCCATATTCCGTTTAATAGTGACCGTTTTGAAATGAAATGGTATTCTATTGTGGAGGACAAATATTTTAGTATAAATGTGCCTTTTCTAAATGAAAAACTGGTTTTGGAACAGGAAAAATATCCTTATGACGAATCGGAAGCCCTGAGAGGAAAAAAAAGCAAGCGAATGCAGCTTCACCTTTATCAGAACGGAGGATTTAAGTTATATACCGAAGATATAGTTTTGCTTGATTTTTCTGCTAATAATACAGTTGAAATCAGCGCGGAAGAAAAAGAAGAAAGGATAAAAAAACACCGTAGGTCGCACAAGTATTATGATGACGAAGAGCGTTTTTCAGCATTAATAGAAAAACTAAAAAAATCGGATACAATCAGGGAACGCTTTGAACTGCAAAATAAAAAACAGGTCTGGAACCTGAAATTTTCCGGTTTGGACGAACGAAATTATATTGAGTTTTATGATACTTCTTTCAATAGCTATAAAAAAATAGAAAAAGAAGCCATAGCCGAGCCTGAACTGCGATTTTTACCAACAAAAATTGTATTTGTTTACAGAGGCTCATCCCTGTTTCCGTGGTTGAAATTGCATATTGATGTTCAGAAACTCAATCAGGTTATAAAAGAAAACAAAAGCGAAAATGAAAATGATCCGGTTTTATTTTCTCTTGATTTTCATAATGAATCAGAAATTGAAATGGTTTTTAATGTTGTGGTAAACGGAAAAAAGATATTCTTTGGCGATTGGGAAATTGAGATTGATGAAAGGTGGAAAAAAGAAATTGAAGAGGAGCAGGCCGATAAAAAAGAAGACGACCTGAAAAGAAAACTTTTGCAGGAAGGCTGGGATTTTGTTTTTGCAAAGGATTATGATTCGGCACAAAAAAAATGTGATGCTTTATTAGAAATCGATCCAAGGTTTGGTTTTGCTTATTTTCTCGAGGCAAGGCTGGTCTGGTACACCAAAGGTTTTGATGCCTGTTATGCCAAAAAAGATTATTTTATTACCAAAACACAACACGAACCGGCCGCTCTGGCGCACATTTACAATAGTTTTGGCTGTATCCTGGATTTGGAACTGCGTTATGAAGAGGCTTTGGGATATTTTGAAAAAGCGGTAGAGATAAATCCGAAAGAACCTATTTATGTCTGCAATCTGGGAGAGATATTCTACAAATTACACCATCCTAAAAAAGCACTGGAACAGGCAAGAAAAGCCAAAATAATGGGCTATGCGTCTGCAATGCTGAATGAAATTATAGAAAATAAAGGAAAAATCCCTTTGAAAGAAGAAATCAAAATACACTAAAAATCACTAGAAATGGTGATGCCCAATTTATACCATGCTAATACATTTGCCGTATAACAATTACTAAAAAATAAGTAAATATGGGATTAGCAGAAAAGCGTTTAGCCGAATCGATTAAAACAGAAAAAGTTCCTGCTTTTGAAGCAAAATTAAAAGACAGAGCCGGTTATGATATTAAAGTAGACATTGACTGGAATACTTTTACCGCTTATGATGAATATCCATTATCCCGTTTGGATATTGTTTTTGATGATGTAGAGTCATTTGTAAAAAAAATATGTTCTGATGATATGGGCAAAGAAGCGCTGCAGGATAAAATGAAAACAATTCATTTTACCAATTCAGAGAACAACGACGATGTGAAAATGGAATTAAAAGAGAATACTTTGTTTTTAACGGTTCAACTGGTACAATCTTCTTTCAATTCTCAAACCGATTCTCAGATCGCAAATTATGTAGAAGCACTTTTGTAATATGTTGCATTTTTTTGAATATTAGAAAGAAAGGGGAATAGTCTGGTCACTATTCCCTTTTGAATTTTTATATTGTTTTACTTATTTCAGAGTCGATTTAATCACAACCGCAGCCTGTTCTATAGCAGTTTGCACAGCCGGAACATTTGCAATTGGGTTCAAAAGTCCGTAATCATGTATCAATCCGCTGTATCTTGTTAGTGTTACAGGTACTCCAGCTTCGTTTAGTTTTCTGGCATACGCTTCGCCTTCATCTCTCAAAACATCATTTTCGGCAGTTTGCACAAGTGCAGGAGGTAAGTCTTTTAATTGGTCTAAACTGGCCTGCAATGGAGAAGCATAGATTTCTTTTCTTTTATTGTTGTCCGGTAAATAGTTATCCCAGAACCATTTCATCATATTTTTGGTCAAAAATCTTCCGTTTGCAAAAGAATTATAAGATTCAGTTTCAAAATTTGCATCTGTTACCGGCCATAATAAAACCTGTAGTTTAATGTGCGGTCCTTTTTTATCTTTCGCCATTAGGGTAATAGCGGCAGTCATATTTCCTCCGACACTGTTTCCTACTACAGCAAGGTTTTTTCCGTTTACGCCAATTTCTTTTCCATTTTCAGAAACCCATTGTGTTGCCGCATAAATTTCGTTTATGGCCACCGGATATTGTGCTTCCGGAGAAGGAGTGTAGTCCGGAAATACAGCAACCGCGCCACTTGCCACAACCAAATCCCTAACTAATCTTCTGTGTGTCGGATAATCTCCCAAAACCCATCCGCCACCGTGGATAAAGATAAAAACCGGGGCATCTGCTTTTGAACCTTTTGGTTTGGTGATATGAATTTTCACTTTAAGTCCGTTTTGGGAAATCACTTTTTCAGATTCCTCAATTCCGGAATAATTTACTTCTACCGATTTTTGAGCTCCAACCAACACGCCGCGTGCATCAGCGACACTTAATTGTTCAAGCGGTTTTCCGTCACCGGAATTTAATGCTTTCAAAAAACTTCTTACCTCTGTAAAAACCTGTGGGTCATTTTCTCCTTTGTATTGTCTTTCCTGTGCCATGACATTTGTGTTAAGAGTTAGTAATGCGATAATAAACAAACCTTGTTGGATTCTGTTTTTGATGTTACCGTTCAAAACGGCTTGTGCTATAGTTTTCATATCTTATAATGTTTATCAGTTAATTTGACAGGACAAAGATATGGCGGTAGTCAGGCTCAGGAAATAGATAAAAGTCTATTCTGATTGTACATTTTTCCCTTGTAGGTATTTTTTCTTGAAATTTGAGGGAGTATCTCCAACTTTGTTGGTAAAAAGGCGGTTAAAATAAGCCGGATCTTCATATCCGAGCTGGTAGGCAATTTCTTTTACGCTTAAGGCAGAATATCCTAAAAGTCTTTTGGCTTCCAGAATAATCCGGTCTTTTATAATATCGTTTGGCTGCGTTAACTCCAGGCGATTAAATTTATTGGATAAGGTTTTGGGTGCCACGCCCAGTATATCGGCATAATCGGCAACCGTATGTTTGGTCCTGAAGTGAATTTCTACCAGACGGCTGAAATCCCTGAAGAAATCCATTTCTTTTGAAGGCTCATTATTCAGAGCACCCAATTGCTGAATTTTCCAGATTCGGGTTGCTTTTATGATCAGTTGTTTCAGGTACGTCCGGATCATTTCTTCCTGTGAAGAGTCCGGAGTATCAAATTCCTGCTGAATCTGGGTATAAATGCCTTCTACAAACAAAACCTCATTATCAGGCAGGGCTGTCATTGGCATTTCAAATATATTATTAAATAACAATCCGTCACAGGCCACTTCGGCATCGTGAATCTGTACACAATAAAAGTCACGGTTATAATACATAAAATAACCGTGTTGTTTTCCTTCTTTATTAATCTGCAAATATTGGTTGCTGTTAATAAAAAAAAGGGAAGGGCTTGTTGTCTGATAATGTTTGAAATCGATTGTTATCGAATAATTTTCCGGTAAGTAAAGAACTTTAATATAAGGTTTGAAATAATCCCCGTTAATTTCTTCAGCAGAATCAGCATTAAGAACCAGGAACCCTAGTTTTTTATAATTTGATTCAAAAAAATTATGGTTCTTCATTATACCGTAATTTCGGTTTCAACAATTTTTAAAATGTTTTTAGGAATCTCCTCAAAGCCTTCTATAGAATAAGGTTTAATCAGGTACGCTTTTACGCCCAGCTGATCACATTTTTCTTTATAGGCAGGATTTATACTGGTCGAATAAACAAAACACGGTATATGCTTAATTTGATCGGTATTCAAAATTTCCTGTAATGCTTCGATTCCGTCTTTTAGCGGCATATTGATATCCGTAAGAATTACATCCGGTGTTTCCTTAGAAGTGTCTTTCAGGTAATTCAAAAGCTCTTCTCCGTTTGTTACCAGGCTAACTTTATCAAAATGCGCATTCTTATTAAAGGAATCGCAGATGATATCTGCGTCATCAATATCATCTTCGGCAATAATTATATGTAGGTTCATTTTTTGCATTTTTATAGAATTGAGAAATATAGATTAAATGTAGTGCCTTCGTTAAGTTTACTATCGACGGTTATATAACCGGAATGGTTTTCCATAATCTTTTTACAGATCGCAAGACCAATTCCGTTTCCTGAATATTCATTCTTAGCATGTAAACGCTGAAAAATGGTAAAAATTTTGGTCAGGTGGCTTTCTTCCATCCCTATGCCGTTATCTTTTATTTTAATCTGGACAAATTTGTGGTTCTGATTTGGGTTTTGTGCATCGTAATCACCAATCTGAAAAATCTGAATAACAGGAGGAATATCCGTTTTACTATATTTAATGGCATTTGAAATCAGATTGGAAAACAGCTGGCGCATTTGCACTTTGGAAGCGCGCAATACAGGCAGTTTTTCAATTTGGATAGTCGCTTTTTTATCGGTTATGATGATTTCCAGATCTTCTTTTACTTCTGAAATTATTTCGGCCAGATTCACTTCGGTAAGTTCCTCCTGTACCGTATGGGAAGAATAACTAACCAAATCGTCAACGAGTGAATTCAGTCGTACTGCAGATGATTTCATTACATTCATCGCTTTGGCGTCAGCTTCAGCCAGTTTCTCGGCGTTTATTCTTTGGCTGTACATCACTATTTTCCTCAAAGGTTCCTTAAGGTCATGTGATATTACATGTATAAATTCTCCCAGATTTTTGTTGATCCTGTTCAGTTCATTGATTTTTTCCTCAAGCTCCTTCTGATGATGAATTAAGGCATCTTCATGTTTTTTCTTTTCGGTTAAATCCGTAATCACAATACCAATACCCTGTACAGAAGGTTCAAGATCTGTCAGGGCAATGTAAGCCGGAAAAGTTTTTTTCTCATGAATGGTATTAAACACAATTTCATGCGTTGTAACACCATATTTAAGAGCTTCAATAAGAGAAACAAAGTTGCTCTCATTATTAAAATATTCATACAAATAAGTTCCGATTATTTTTTCTGAAGAGATACCTACCAGTTTTGCAAAATAATCATTACAATATAATATCAGCCCATTTCTTGATATACTCAGGGCTCCCTGTCCAAATTTTTCGATAAGGAGCCTGAAGGTGTAATCGGCAGTTTCTAATGAATAAAGCTGTGGTACTCCATTACTGTTTAAAACCAACGCATCTACATCGCCGCCCTTTATAGCATCAACAATACTATTTGATTCATATAGTTCTTCTTTCAAAGACGCTATTTCTGCCAATAAGGATTTGATATTTAAATTTTTATCCTCCAAATTTATTCCTCTATATTTAAAATTTTTAAAACCTTTGCTTTGTCTGATAAATCACCTAAAATGATTCTTTTGGGTTCCGGGCTTGTTTTTATTAAAGTCGGAATGGCAACAATTTGATGTATAATGGCCTGCTCTTTGTCACGGCTGATATCTATAATTTCCAGATCGTAATTATTTTCCAGATACTTGTCACATATCCGGCGCAGGTTCTCTATTGCATGTCCTGATTTAACAGACATACCGGCAACAAAAAGTATAAACCTATGTTTGGACGCACTTGTATCATCAGTTGAGTTACTCATTTTTATGACTTTATAGGTTTAATATTAAGACCCACAAGTACTCTCTCCTCATTAGAAAGGTCGCCAATAATTTTACGGATTGGTTCCGGAAATTTTCTCACTAAAGTTGGTACAGCCAAAATCTGGTCGCCTTCTGCCAACTGTGGATTTTTCAGCAAATCGATAATTTCAATGCTGTATTTTCCGGCCAGATATTCTTCCGCATATTTTTTTATGTTTTCCAGTGCCTTTATTGACTTTGGTGTTTGTCCGGCTATATAAAGCAATAATTGCCATTCGGCTACAACTTCTTTTTTCATTTTACTGTTTTTTTCTGTTAGAAGACAATTTTTTCTGTAATTCTTCTGTGGCTTTCAGGATACTTAATTCATCTTCT
Organism: Flavobacterium sp. HTF; assembly: GCF_003105115.1. Classification (GTDB taxonomy): domain Bacteria; phylum Bacteroidota; class Bacteroidia; order Flavobacteriales; family Flavobacteriaceae; genus Flavobacterium. The sequence goes on from NZ_QETH01000013.1 coordinate 39,418, forward strand.
GCAGATTCAAACTCGGTTTTAAGTGCTTCTATATTAGCTTCCAAAACTTTACGTTTTCGCTCAATTTCCCTGTCTTTTCGGCTTATTTCGTTTTGTAATTTAATATCCGAAATGGTTTTTTTGAACTGGTGTGACGTTCTCGCTGCACCTGTCAATATTCCCTGCGGGCCCAGTTCTACATCCAGTAATTCAATTCCTTTGTTGGTAATAACAAATTCCCTTACCTGGTTAGAATGCCCCATACCTCTTGATTTTACAATAAAGATTCCACGGTTTCTTTCCCCGATTCCTTCCATATCGCGTACCGTAATCCAGGTGTCAACCAATGAGGATACGGATTCTTCTGCAAGATCCGGTCTGAAATTTTCAGTTTGTTTATTTAAAGACGTAAAAAGTGCCGTAATATTGTTCGCTTTCAGCATATCTATAAGCCTCACCAGCATTGATTTTACCTCGTGCTCGCTTCCTACAGAAATTAAATTACTGATCGGGTCAATAATAATGGTAGTAGGTTCAAACTCTTTGATTAATTTTCGAAGTGTAAGCAAATGCAGTTCAAGACCATTAAGCGAAGGCCTTGACGAGTGAATCTGTAAAGTGCCATTATCTAAAAATTTCTGCAGGTCAACGCCGATTGATTTCATATTTCGAACCAATTGCTGTGGTGATTCCTCAAAAGCAAAATAGATGGTTTTCTCCTTATTTTTACATTGCTGGGTAGCAAAATAACAAGCGATGGTAGTTTTGGCAGTTCCGGCAGTTCCGGAAACCAAAATATTGCTTCCGCGGTAATAACCTCCGCCCTGAAACATACCGTTTAATCCTTCTAACCCTGTCGAAACCACTTCTGAAGAAACTTCGTTGTCCAGTTTCAGGGACGTAATAGGAAGTACGGAAATACCGTTTTCATCAATAAGAAACGGGTATTCGTTTGTACCATGAGTAGATCCCCTGTATTTTACAATTCGGAGCCTTCTGGTAGAAACCTGTTCAATAACACGGTGATCCAGTACTATTACGCAGTCAGAAACATACTCTTCCAGTCCCTGGCGGGTGAGGGTAGCTTCTCCGCGTTCTCCTGTAATAATTGCCGTTACGCCTTTTTGTTTCAGCCAGTGAAATAATCTTCTCAATTCAGCTCTCAGTATCGCCTGATTATCAAGTCCTGCAAATAACGATTCTATAGTATCCAGAACGACACGTTTTGCTTTAATCGAATCAATCGCATAACCTAATCTGATGAATAATCCATCCAGATCATATTCGCCTGCTTCCTCAATTTCAGATCTTTCGACTCTGACATGATCGACTACTAATTTTTTATCTTTTTTAAGTTTTTCCAGGTCAAAGCCCAGTGATTTTACATTTAAAGTAAGGTCATCGGAGGGTTCTTCAAAAGACATGAAAACTCCGGGTTCGTTATACTCTGTAATTCCTTTTATAAGGAATTGCATGGATAACAATGTTTTTCCGCAACCGGCACCGCCGCAGATTAATGTAGGTCGTCCCGAAGGAAATCCACCATCAGTAATCTCGTCCAGACCGTCAACTCCCGTAGGGGTTTTTGGAAAAATAAAACTATGTGATTTTGTTTGTTCTTGCACGATAAAATATATTCTGTTTACTCAAATATACGTTTTCCTGCGAAATTTTCAATTAATATTTATTAAAGATTTAACAGCTGTTTAAAGAAAATTAAAGCTTTTTTAGAAAGATTGGCAATGAATTTATGTTAATGCAACGATTTGATGTGAAAACATGATATTTGGTTCGCTATATTAAATTTTTACTGCTTATTTAGGTTCAGTTGCTCAATATTTTTGCGAATAACATTTTTGTCCGAAGCCGTTTTCGCTAAATCAAGGGCTTTTGCAAACGCCTCTGAAGCCCTTTGTTTATCAGAATCAGCATATAAATTTCCGAGAAGCGAATAATAAAAGTGATTTTCTGTTAAATTAAGTTTTTCAGCCTCAATGATAGCTTCTTTTTTGCCTTTTACTTTAGACAAAGCATACGTCCTGTTTAAAGCAACGATGGGCGAATACTCTAAAATAATGAGATTATTATACAGTTCCAGGATGTGGTCCCATTTTTCAATACTATCTTCTTTAATCGTATGCCAATACGCAATTCCGGCTTCGAGATGGTATTTGGAAAGTTTATTTCCCGTTGAAGAACGGCTCAGGAAATAAGCTCCCCTTTCTATCAGTTCCTGATTCCAAAGGGACTGATCCTGATCTTCATATAAAATAATTTCCCCATTTTCTGATGTCCGGGCTTCAAATCTGGAAGAATGAAAACACATCAGGGCCATCAAAGCGTTGGTTTCGGGCAGATTGGTGTTGTTGTTTTGAATCAGTAAAAAAGTAAGGCGCATGGCCTCTGCGCAAAGATCTTTTCGTAAAGTAGTATTTTGTGAAGTAGAGTAGTAGCCTTCTGAATACAGAAGATAAATGGTTTTGAGCACCGTTTGAATCCTGTCTGTTACCTGAGAGCTGCTGGGGTTTTGTATTTTTATATTTTCTTCTTTGAGTTTTTCCTTAGCACGGTTGATTCTTTTATAAATTACTTCTTTGTTCGAAAGAAAAGCATCGGTAATTTCATTTACTCCAAAACCACATAATAAATTGAGTGCCAGCGCAATTTGTGCTTCATCAGAATTACACGGATTACAGACCGTAAATATCATGGCAAGCTGGCTGTCTGCAATATTCTGTTCTGATAAATCAATGTCGATTTCGGGATTATTTAAAGGCGAATTGTATTTGATTTCGGCAGCAATTTTGGTTTCAAAAACAGTATTTCTCTTCAGGTAGTTTTTGGTTTTATTTTTGGCGACTGTATAAAGCCATGCGGTTGGATTTTCCGGAACTCCCTTTATAGCCCAGGTTTCTGACGCTGCCAGAAAAGTATCACTCACAATATCTTCGGCAATTTCAATATGATGAATGCCAAATAAACTGGAAAGAACTGAAACTATTTTTTGATACTCGGTTCTAAAAAGGTTGGGGATAAGTTCTTGGTTGTTCAATCTTTTGATGTTTTAAGTTTCAGGTTTGAAGTTTCAGGTTTCAGGTTTCAGGTTTCAAGTTTCAAGTTTCAAGTTTCAGGTTTCAAGTTTCAGGTTTCGGGTTTCAAGTTTCAGGTTTCGGGTTTCAGGTTTCGGAATTTGTCATCCTGACGAAGGAAGGATCCCACACAAGAAACTCCGCAATCAAAATTAACAGTTTTCTGTCAGGACAAACTACGGGTAAAAAAATATCTAAACTTCAAATTCCAATTTTCAGGAAATTGGAATTTGGAATTTAAAAAATTGGATTTAAAAAAAAGAATCTAGAACGCCATTCTGATTTCTACGTTTCCGCCAAAGTTCAAAACCGGGCAACCTTGTGCAATAGCTGCAGCTTCATCATAATCTTTGGCTTTTACAATAATCAGTCCGCCAATAGATTCTTTGATTTCAACAAAAGGACCATCTGTAATTCCTTTGGAGCTTACCAGTTTTCCCTGTCCGTCCCAACGCTGCAAAGGTCTTGCTAACTTATCCTGGGCTGCCAGACCGCCAAACCAGTTTTGCCATTGCTGCAAATGCTGCTGCAGTTCTTCCGGAGAAGGCTGTGCTTCTTTTGATATAAAATCTCTTCTGAAAATCAACAAAAATTCATTCATTTTTTATGTTTTTATAAGTTTATCAATTTGCATTTTAAAAAGAAAAGCTGTTTTTATTCCACTATAAATTTAATGTTTTACCGAATAAAAACAGCTGTTTTTTATTTATCCGAATTGCCCGACTCTGTAAGTTCCCGGAGTATTAGGGAAAGCCAGGTTAAAACGGTTCCATGTGTTAATAGTTGTGATGACAAGAGTAAGATCGATTAACTCTTCATCTGAAAATTCCCCATGAGCAAGATTGTAAATATCATCCGGAACATCACAGGCTGTTACTGCTTCTGCCCATGCAAGAGCCACTCTCTCACGTTGTGTAAAATAAGGAGTTTCTTTCCACGCACTGATTCCTAATAAACGCTGGATGTCTTCACCGTGAGCCAAAGCTTCTTTTGAGTGCATGTCTAAACAATAAGCACAATTGTTGATTTGTGATACTCTGAAATCTATTAAATCTACAAGAGATTTCTCAAGAGTAGTTTTTTTCAGATAACCTGTAATTCCAAATAATGGAGCTAATGCTTTTTGACCTTTTTCGAATACATTAATTCTGGTTTCCATGTTGTATAAATTTAAATGTTTATACCTCAATAACAACTGAACTTTTGGAATTGGACAAAAAAATAAAAAAATATTTTTTTTTTTTGAAAGCAGATAAAAGGCAAGGTTTACGGGATCTGGAATAATGCTTAATTCAGTATCAAATCTATTTTTTTAGAAAGCCTGTCGGCTAACTCAGGCGCATTTTTAAGACTATTGTTCATAATCCACGGAGTAAGTTTTCCGTGTTCAATAATTTCTTTTTTAGAATATACCAGACTAAAATAAAGAGTCAGGTCAAGTGGGTCTGTGGGCAAAGCTTTGTTTTTCTCCTCCGCCGGAATATCTTCATAATAATATCGTGAGGTGTTTAAATCGGGATATTTGCCCACTAAATAATCATTTAGCATATAACTCGGCCCTTCACCTTTATATAAATCGTCTCTTAAAATTGGTGTAATTAATTTCTCCTTTACGGTTTTCTTCAATTTCTTATAATCAGATGAAGTTGTAGAAAAATCACCCTGTACAAGTTTATATTTTTCAGATAATTTTCTAATCACAGAAAACCGTACAAAATCACCATTGATTTCAATTACTTTAAAAACAAAATAGTGAGTGGTAAAACTCTGGCTTCCGTTTGAACCTCTTTCGCTGCTGAAAATAAAACTTCCAACCTGCAACTGATGCTCCTTGCTATTGATTGCTTTTTTCCAGGCATAGGGTTTGTAAATAAATTGTCTGACAACAAAAAAGAAAGCGATAACCAATAATGCAGTAATAAAGAATGTTTTCATATTATAAATGGCGTTTAGGAAATATCTGTAAGTAAAATTCAAATTAATTAATGGCGATTCAAAATTATTTATAGAAAACTTTGAATTTATGAATCAGTTATAAGTGCTTTTTTACTAATTGATATAAAATTATTTATGGCAAAAAATATTTTCAGAGTTTATAATTTATATCATTTAGTATAACTCAAAAAAAAACCTCCATAAAATGAAGGCTTTTTTGTTTTATTTTCTGTTTGAAAATATAAAAAATGAAAACAGATTCGAAATCAGTCCGGCAACGATCCAGGAGCGCATCCAGAAAAATAAAAAATTAGATCTGTCTGCGCAATTTATACTAGCCAGGGTAAAAGTAATAAAAAAGGTAGTAGTAAGATTTTGCAGAAACTGAGTTACATATTTTCTTTTGTATAATCCGGCAATCTTCACCTTAATTCAAATTAATAAGTTGCGGGCCAAATTCTTCGTAGAAAATATTGGCCTGATTAACATTTAGGTTGATCAGTGCTTCGTATTGTGTTTTGATAAACATTTCAGGGCCACAGATATAAAATTTTGCTTCTTCCAGTAATATGGCTTCTTTGCATTTATGAAGGTCAACGCGCCCTTTTATGATCTGATTGGAAGTTTCGTCATGACTTTCTACCTTATCATAAAACGTAAAAGTTTCCAGATGCTGCGCTTCTTTTTTGATATCAATAATCTGATTTTTAAAAGCATGAACCGATTCATTTCTGCAACCGTGAATCCAGATTGTTTTTTTATTCTGAATAGAGCTCAGATTTGTTTCCAGCATACTCAGCATAGGGGTAAGACCAACACCACCGCTAATTAATACCAAAGGATTTTTGGAATCTTTTTCTAAATGGAATAATCCTGCCGGAGATGAAATGGAAATCACATCGCCTTCTGATTTTGAATGTAAAGTATTGGAAACAAACCCGGACGGATTTGGTGCAATACCGCTTTCTCTTTTTACCGAAATCCTGTAATATTCAGCATTAGAAGCGCTTGATAAACTATATTGTCTTGGCTGTAAAAGATCTAATTCGGGAACGAAAACCTGAACGCTTATAAACTGGCCGGCATGAAAATCGGCAATGGCTTTTCCGTCTTCCGGATAAAGATAGAATGATTTAATTTCGGTTGATTCCTGAACAATTTTTTTGATGATGAATTTTCTCCATCCGTTCCAGCTTCCCGGTTTTTCTATATTTTCTTCATACAACCCTTTTTCAAGATCAATCATAATTTGCGCCAGCTGATAAAAAGCAACAGTCCAGGCATCAAGTATTTCCTGCGTTGCAGCTTCACCAACCACTTCGCCGATAGAAGCGATAAGATGTGTTCCTACGATTTTATATTGATCAGGCTGAATGTTCAGGCTTCTGTGTTTGGTACCGATTCCTTTCAAAACACCAATTAAAACACCAGGGTTTTCAATGTTTTCGGCGTAAGCCAGAACGGCATTTGCCAAAGCGGATTTTTGTCTTCCGTTGGCCTGATTTCCCATATTGAACATATTTCGCAATTCGGGATGAGCCTTAAACATTCTGGCGTAAAAATAATTGGTCAGGTCTTCACCGCTTTCTCTTAAAATTGGAATGGTAGCTTTGATAAGCTCTTTCTGATAGGTATTCATATTGTGATATTTATATTAGGATTTAAATATTGTGGACGGTAATAATAATAAAGCGCTTTAAAATTTTTACTTCCACAAATTTAGACCAGTACCAAAACGCTATTTTATGACTCAAATCATAAGAAGGAAAAAAAATGCATTAAAGTGAGATCAGGATCTGTTTGATTATAAATGATTTAAATTATAAAGATTTCTTAAAATGATTTGTAAATATTTTCTTATGTTATAAATTAGTGAGGATAATTTTAAAATTCAAACCATGAAAATAAGAATCATTAGTGCTGCACTATTGCTGGGTTTTGCAATATCGGCCAACGCACAAAAGAAAATTACAGTCACAGAGCTGCCGCAGCCTGCGCAGGATTTTCTGAAAAAACATTTTAGCAATTCTGAAATTGCAGTTGTAAAAAAAGATGCCGAACACGGCGAAAAAGGATATGAAGTGAAACTGAAAGACGGAACAGAAGTAGAGTTCTGGAAAGATGGTTCGTACCGTGAAGTCGATGGCGGCGACAAACCGATTCCGACTGCTTTTATTCCGGCGGCTGTAAAAGATTATGTGGCAAAAAATTATCCGAACGAAAAAATCACCCATATTGATTACGGTCACAAAGACCTGGATGTCGATCTGACAAACAAAATTGACCTTGAATTTACTAAAGAAGGAAAATTTATAAAAGGTGAAAAAGACTAAAACATTGAAAGACATAAAGTTTCAGTTGATTTCTAAAAAAAAAGGAAAATAGGATTATACTATTTTCCTTTTTTTGTCGTTATAAATGAACAAATTTTAAACGCCTTTTTTGATTCTTTAAAAAAGGAAAAATAACAGCCGTGCCACTTCAAAACAGCTGTATTTACTAGTAAACCGGAGCACCGAATACACACAAAAGTTGTATAAACATTGTACAAGTGTATAAACTTTATACACTCTGAAATCTCCCGAATTATCGTAAAACGCTCATAACGTACTTTGTAGTACAATGGCACACCCATTGCTAAATTGATTTGTGTAAAATCCTGTCATCAGGAAAAATTTAATAAAAGCCATACAGATACAAATCAATAAGAAAGTGCAATATGAAAAGTGAAACAATTATTTCAGACCAATTTTATACTACAGCCGACAATATCAATACTAACAACGAACTTTCTATAAACAGTTCCATTTTTCGTGTTAACAGCAAATCAAAAACATCAGAGAAAGAAAAAACTTCACGCTTAGGGGCTATTGTACTGTCAGGTACTTTTGCACTAATGCTGGGGGGAGCTTTTATGGTATTTCAGTTTCAACCCGATTTTGACCAGTTTCATATCGACAGATTGAATTCACCTGTTGGATTTTCTTTTTTAATTTTAGCCGCAGCTTTGTTTATCTTTCAGAGCGGGGTTTTTCTATACAACTTATATCTTTTCTTTCAATACAAACCAATTGAGTCTGTTTCAGACGAATTGCTGCCAACGTGTACCGTTATAGTTCCGGCTTATAATGAAGGTAAACTGGTTTGGGATACTTTATTAAGTCTTGCAGACAGTGATTTTCCGGAGCAAAAATTACAAATTCTTGCTATTGACGATGGTAGTAAAGATGATACCTGGTACTGGATGCAACAGGCAAAACTGAAATTAGGAGACCGTTTAACGATTTTTCAACAACCGGAAAACGGAGGAAAACGTCACGCACTTTACCGTGGATTTGAATTGGGTACAGGAGAAATCTTTGTAACCGTAGACAGTGATTCAATCGTAAAAAAGGATACTTTGAGAAATTTAGTGAGTCCTTTTGTAGTGAATAAAAAATGTGGTGCAGTTGCCGGAAATGTTCATGTTTTGAATAATAAAAAAGCAATACTTCCTAAAATGTTAAACGTAAGTTTCGTCATGAGTTTTGAATTCATGCGTTCTGCCGAAAGTCAGCTGGGTTCAGTTCTGTGTACTCCCGGTGCAGCCGCAGCTTACCGCAGAGATGCTGTAATGAGCTGTCTGCCGGAATGGATCAACCAGACCTTTATGGGACAGCCATCTGACATTGGTGAAGACCGTGCGATGACGAATATGATCCTGAAACAGGGACTTCATGTGTTGTTTCAAAGAAATGCTTATGTTTTGACAAACGTACCGGAAGATTACACCGGTTTATATAAAATGTTCATCAGATGGAGCAGAAGTAATGTACGTGAGAACCTGATGATGGCTAAATATGTTTTTAAAGACTTTAGAAAAGAATCTAAATTTGGTGCAAGACTTTTGTTTATTAACCAATCGTTAAAAATCATTTTAGCTTATCCCTTCCTGATTTTTATGTTGATTTTTATTGCAACCCATCCGTTGTTGTTTTTAAGTTCAACTCTATTAAGTATATTAATTGTATCTACTTTTCCAGTACTTTTTTATGCGAAAAGATATAGCGTATCAGAAGCTTTCTGGGCTTATTCGTACAGCATTTTTTATACTTTTAGCTTATTCTGGATAACGCCTTATGCCATTGTAACTGCCAATAAAAGAGGATGGTTGACCCGTGGGTTGACAGTCTGATTATGATATAATTCAGAATGCCTAGAAATTAATTTGTTGTAAACTCCTGTTCATCTGAACAGGAGTTTTTTTTGTTTAAAATAAATGGGTAATTTTAGATATGCTGAAAATTGCAGAAAAAGATATTCGGGTAATTGCTGATTGTATCGGGATTCCATTTTTACCTTCACTACAGGGTGAAGGGAAAGTATGTTTTGCAACGAATGCAGAAATAAGGCCTGAATTTCTGGAAAGTTTTAATGAAAGACATATTCTGGCTTATGTTTCCGGTTATCTCAATGCCAACGGAAACAGAATAACCGGTCTTGTAAAAATACCTTTTCCCGAAAATGCGGATTACTTTTGGAAATTGGTTAAAAAAAGAAATCAGGAAAATTTATTTGATTTGAAAGAGGCTGATTTTGAGATACTTTTTTTCAAAAATAAATAATCTCAAAAGCCCATCAAATCTGATGAGCTTTTATAAAACCTACATTTTATAACTAATTCCAAACATAAATTTTGATGTATTACTTTCAAAGTCATATGCCGGCATTGACCATAAAGTCGATGAAAGTTTTTTAACTGTAAACCTGAAGTTGGGCCCGACGCCGTGAAATCTCCAGCCAGTAAGACCAAAAGTAAAGAGATCTGAATACTGATGAAACAAATTGACTTTGTACAGATAATTATCTTTACCACTGCCCAATTCTCCCAAAACAAGCAGTGATGTCTTTCCTTTTAATTTCCAGATACTGGCACTGTAACGGGGAGAATTTGTTCCTTGTTCAATACCGGCACTTCCCCCAATGCTAAAAGTATTTGTCGGAGAATATTTGACCCCAATCAAAGCTTCGCTCCATTTTTGTTCTACAAGCCCAAAAAAAGTTAAGGATATTTTGTCTGTTATTTTTGCTGCTCCCGAATAATTAATGTTTGGTTCTATATTGCCGTTTTCGGTATATCTGCCGTAAGTTTCAAGCTGTGCCTTCGCCAAAAAAGGAATTATAAATAATAAAACACACAAATAATTATTCCGCATCATGTGCAAACAAATTGTCCAGACTCCAGTTATAAACCGGTATTGTAGCCAGCAAAAGACTTCCTGAACAGGTAGAAAATACAGCAAAGTTCAGTGGAGCTTTTATTCCTAAAAAAGTAGTCATTGCCAAAGCAAAGATCAGGGTCAATAGACAGCTTGCCATTGCTGCCTGACGTGTTTTTAATCCGGCAATAAGCAAAACCCCGATTATAGCTTCTGCTGCGGTGGCAAGGCTTCCCATGATTTCAACTGCAGGTCTGTCCAGAAACGGCATTAATGTCGCGGTGTAATTAATAAAGTTATTCCAGTTTCCCCATTCGATATTTCCTCCCATTGGACCCAAAAGACCAAGTCTGTCTGATACTGTCGAAATAAATCCGATTCCTAACGCAAGACGTAATAGAAGCTGCGGTGTTTTAAATGAATTTTTCATGTCTTTATTTTTTTAATTGATTTATTGGACAAAATTAAATCTATTCTGGACTGCTATTATATTCCAGTTTTGATAAAATATACAGCCCAATAGAATTTGATAAATGAATTGTAAAAGCAAAAAAACCGAAGTCTGGCTAAACTTCGGTTTTTAATAACATGTTGTTATAGAGGTTTTATTCTTTCCAGGGCGAATGTAAAATACAATCACAGAAATTTTTACGGTGAAAATTTGGAATCATGTAAGCACAAACATCCGCTTTGATATTTCCAAAAGTAGTTTCTGTTTTATGTTCAAAACCACTGAAAAAAGTGGGGATTATATTCTTTTTAAAATCATTGCGTGGAAAAGCGTCAAGAATAGCTATTCTGTTCTCATCACTAAGATGCTCGTAACCTTCACCCATAACATCTAGGCCAACTCCGGAATACATGAGTGCTACTTCCGGTTCTTTGTGCTCTGCGATTCCAATAGTGGTATGCAGTGCAATCGTGTCCCAGACTAATTGTAAGGATTCTTTTGGCAATCCGTGGCTTTTTAGGAAATTGCGGGCAGCGTTGGCACCGTCTACTTCAAAACGAAGATCTGTACTGCTGTAGTGTTTTGTTAAACCCAAATCGTGAAAAACAGAAGCTACATACAATAACTCTTCATCGTATTTTAGCTCTTTTCTTTTTCCGTTTAAAGAAGAAAAAAGAAACACACGCAAAGAATGATTGTAGATAAATTCTGTTCCGTGTTCTAATAAAAGTTCTGTAGCCTGATGGGCGATAGCACTATCAGGAATAGTGATTCCTGCAATTGTTTTTAATTTGTTTACTGACATGATTGTTTGTTTTTTTCAAAGGTATCACTGTCATAGAATTTGTAAAATGCCAAATTCCGTCAAGCACATGTTAAAAACGACAATCTGATTTGTAACGTATTAAATTCCAATATTTAAGAAAAGGGAGCGGTAATCGTTGGGTGATACCTGAGTGTTCTTTTTAAAGAAATGACTAAACTGGTCCGGTGTTACAAAATTTAATTCAAAAGCAATCTCTTTAATGGGATTCGAAGTAAACTGCAGGGATCGTTTTGCCTCGGCTATAATTTGTCCGTTTATTAATTCTTTTGCCCCTCTGTCACTGCAACGTTTGGATAAATCAGTTAGTTTGCGTGCAGAAATCCCCAAAAGCCTGGCATAATCGGCAACCTCGCGTGAGGTTTTATAATTCTTGCTAATCAGTGCTAAAAACTGTGCATAGAGTTGGTTTTCATAACTGTCAAATCCTTTTGCAAGCGAATGATTAACATTGGCAATTTTTATCATGATAATTTTAAGGTAAGCCGCCATTGCATCGAGCTGATTGATGTATTCCTCTTTCTGGTATTCATACAATAAAAATTTAAAAACAGCACTTAATTCCTCATGATCTTCCTTATTCAAAGGGATCGTCTGGTTGGCAGAGGCATCATTAAACAAGACCGCTTTGCAGTTATTGGCACTGGAGGGCGTTCTTTCCCAAAAACAGTCACCAAAACTAAGTTCATATCCTGTAAAGGTAGTTTCAGATTTAAAACGTATCAATTGGCCTTTTGCAATCAGAAACAGCATGTTACCCTTAACCTCAAAAGTTTCATCATCAATTAAAATTTCTCCCTTTCCGGAATTAAGCAGCAAAATACGGTTATAAGTAAGGCGATAAACAGGCAGATTGCTGTATTCCTTATTCTCAAAAAAATGAATAGAGAAGGAATTTTTAATCTCTTTTTCTACAAGCAAATCAGATAAGGAAAGCATAATTACTCTGTTGAAATGATACAGCAAAGGTAATCAGAAATTGTCTTTTAATGAGTTTTGTTAATTTTTAAAAACACAGGCCAAAATTTTTGTAAATCTAAAATATCTCGTTAAAGCCCGTAAAATGGCATTAAACTTTTATTTTAAAGGTGAATATAAAGGCATTTTAAACCATTCAGTTTAAAATAAAAGTTAAAATATTTTTTAATTTAGACCGAACGGTCTTATATTTGCAGAGTCAAAATGAGAAGATCATGAGTAAAGCAGAAAGAACACGACAATTTATTATAGAAGCAGCAGCTCCTATTATCAATAAAAAAGGGATGGCGGGAACTTCTATGTCTGATATCATGGAAGCTACGAAGCTGGCTAAAGGGGGAATCTACGGAAACTTTGAAAGCAAAGAAGAAATTTGCATGGAAGCTTTTATGTACCTGAGATCACAATTGGCAAATAAGTTGGATTTGGCTGTTGGCAAAGGGAAATCGGCTCAGGATAAGCTTTTTAATTTACTGGATGTTTATAAAAACGACCAGAGTATGATGGAAGGCTGTCCGATACTAAATTTCGGAACAGAAGCAGATGACACAAATCCTGTAATGAAAGAACAGGTAAAAAAAGCAGCTTATTCTGCCCAGAAAAGATTCTTCAATATACTGGAAAACGGAATCAAAAATAACGAATTGTCATCAGCCGTGAATCCGGAAGAATTCAGCATCAAGATTTTTGCAATGGTAGAAGGTGCCATATTATGTGGAAAATTAGTTGGGAATCAACAAATGGCAATTGTGCTGGAAAGTATCAAAGAGGATTTTAAAAGATATGTGTTATAACATATTTTTTTTACCAATTTTTAGACCGAACGGTCTATTTTAAATAAAAGTTTAATAATTAAATATAATCAGAATGTCAAAAGTAATTTTAATAACAGGAGCCACTAAAGGATTTGGAAGAATCTGGGCAGAAGCATTTTTAAAACGTGGGGACAGAGTAGTGGCTGCCGGAAGAAACACCGAAGCACTTAAAGATCTTAAAACCCAATATGGAGATTTGGTGTTGCCAATTCAACTGGACGTAAACGACCGAAAAGCGGCTTTTGAAGCTGTAAATAAAGCAAAAGAACATTTTGGAAGAATAGATGTCCTGATCAACAATGCCGGTTATGGTTTGTTTGGAGCAGTTGAAGAAACGTCTGAAGAAGAAGCAAGAAACCAGATGGAAACTAATTTTTTCGGCGTGCTTTGGTTATCTCAGGCGGTATTGCCTGTTATGCGCGAACAAAAAAGCGGTCATATTATTCAGGTATCGAGTTTCTTAGGATTGATAACACTTCCGGTTCTCGGACTTTATAATGCCTCCAAATTTGCAGTAGAAGGTTTAAGCGAAACACTTGCATCAGAAGTTAAGGGTTTTGGAATCAATGTTTCCTTGGTTGAACCTAACGGTTACACTACAGACTGGTCGGGAGAATCGGCTTTTCAAACCAAAAGTATGTCAGTTTATGATCCTGTAAAAGCAGGTTTTAACGAAGCGGTAGCAACTCCGGGAATATTCGGAAAACCGGAAGCAACGGCTCCTGTTATCCTGAAACTGGTAGATGCAAAAGAACCGCCTTTGAGATTATTACTGGGTTCATTTGCTTATCCGGCAGTAACAAAAGTATACGAAGAACGTCTTGAAAGCTTTGCAGAATGGAAATCCGTTTCTGATGAAGCGCACGGGGCATAATTATAATAGAAAAAATGAAAACTTTACAAGAAAACCACAAGGGCTTTAGTACTATACTCGCCCTTGCACTGATCCCATTATCCGGTTTTGCAACAGATATTTATTTGCCGTCGCTTCCTGCCATGGCAAGTGATTTGCACGTTTCGGCAGGAGCTGTACAACTATCGCTGGTACTGTTTATGTTTAGCGTTGGGGTAAGCCAGTTTTTTATCGGCAGCATATTAGACAGTTTCGGAAGATATAAGATAGGTGTTGCCTCACTGGCCTTATTTTCTTTGACCAGTTTTGTTATTGCACTCGTTCCTAATATCTATGTGATATACGCTATGAGAATCATTCAGGGAATTACTATTGCACTTATCGTAGTAGGAAAACGAGCTTATTTTGTTGATCTCTTTTCAGGCGAAAAACTAAAAAGTTATATCAGCCTGTTTTCAATTATCTGGGCGTGTGCGCCTATTATGGCACCGTTTTTAGGCGGATACCTGCAAAACAGTTTTGGGTGGAGATCTAATTTTTATTTCCTTGGTGTTTTGTCATTGGCTTTTGTGATTTTAGAATTAATTTACAGCGGAGAATCTTTAAAACATTATCAGCCATTCAAACTAAAATCAATTGTAGAAACTTATTCAGGAATGCTCAGAACAGCTGATTTTACATTAGGTCTTATTATTATCGGAATCTGTTTTGGTATCGTGATTGTGTACAGTTTGTCAAGTCCTTTTATTATCGAACGTGTTTTAGGATATTCTGCCATTACTACAGGTTATAGCTCTTTATTGTCCGGATTTTCTCTGATGACAGGCGGAATTATCGCAAAATCACTGATCAAAAAACCGTTGGCTCAAAAAGTAGGAACGGCATTTGGGATACAGATAATTCTGGTTTTGTTGATGATTTTCACGGCTTCTTATACCAGCAGCCTTTATACGCTGATCGGGTTTATAATCGGAATTCATATTGCCGGAGGTTTTATTTTTAATATTGTGTATGCCTATTGTTTAACCCGTTTTTCAAAAAATGCCGGTGTAGCAAGCGGACTTACAGGCGGTGTGATGTATATGATCAGTTCTGTATTCAGCTATGGATTTACGAATTTATTCGAAGTAAAAAGCCAGTTGTTGCTTGGTGCGGCAGATCTTTCTTTGCTTCTGATTGTTACCGTTCTGTTTATGATTTTTAACACTTACAGAGCAAAAAGCCTGGCATTGAATGTCATTAAAGAATAACAAAATCTCTTTTCTTTCCGATGAATTTTGTATTCATTAAAAAGTCCCGTTTCTTAGACGGGACTTTTTAGTTTGGCATTAACCGGAAAATCAACTTCTTTTTTGCTCAATGTTCATTGCCACAATGGCTGACAGGATTAAGATAACACCCAGCCATTGCAGGAAATTAACGGGTTCTTTAAGCCAGATATACGCCATTAAAATGGTAACAGGTATTTCAATCGCAGCAATGATAGCGCCGAGACTTATGCCTGTTAGCGGCATTCCCCGTGTAAAAAGCAAAGGCGGAAGTACAGTTCCAAACAAAGAAATCAAAACTCCCCAACGCAGAAAAACAGAATATGAAAATTCCTGATTCAGAGAAGAATTAAAAATCAGGGAAATAACAATTAATCCGCCCAAAATCATAAAAAGGCTTCTTCTTAACGGAGGAGAATTAATTTCAATATTATTAGACGAATACATCGTAGCCGTATAAGAAAGTGCAGCCAAATTTCCCCAGAGAAAACCTTCCCAGTTTATCGTTACGGATTCTTTTAGCAGGTTTGTAGCCAGAATTGTTCCTGCCAGAATGACCAAAACAGATACGATTTTGCGTAATCCCGGCGTTTTTTTATGAACGATCATTTCTACAATAACCCCCATCCAGACCGTTTGCATCAACAGCACAATAGCGACACTTACCGGAATAAATTTGACAGACATATAATAAAAAACACTGGTTAAGCCCAACGATGTTCCGGCCATCATAAGCCTTAGAATGCTTTTTATGCCTGATGATGCCGTGTTTGACTCTGGATTTCTTTTGCTAAATAATGTCAGTATAAAAAGCCCTGAAAAACCAAGACTAAATTGCGAGAGGGTTACTTCTGCAGTGGTAAAGCCTTCCTGATAAGCCATTTTTACAAAAGTAGCCAGCATGCCATAACTGGAAGCTCCTAATGCTATAAAAAGACTTCCTTTGAGTGCATTATTTTTCATGATTTTAAAAATTTACGAATCTGATTTTAAATCAGTTTCAGGTCTATTAAATCCCTGACATTCTGATGTGCCGTTTCTACAGTCTTTTTAAGAACTTCCTGATCAAATGAAGCACCGTCTACCGTAATCTGATGAACGTTGTGAATTCCCATAATCCCAAAAACAGTTTTTAAGTAAGTACTCTGAAAATTCAGATGTCCATTAGATTCTCCTTTTTCATAATCCGAAGCACCTCTTGAAAGCAGCAGCACCATAGTTTTGTTTTCGAGCAGCCCGACATACGGATTTTCAGCATTCTCCGGATTTACGGTAAAGGTTTCATTAAACCGGAAAACCTGATCGATATACGCTTTTAAGGCACTTGGGACAGACCAGTTATACATTGGCACTCCCAAAACGATTATATCAGCCTCACGTAATTCTGATATGTAGACATTGCTGGATTTCAGGATTTCGTTATCTGCTTCGGACCTGTCTTTTTCAGGTTTTTGGGTGGCATTTACCCAGTTTTCGCTAATGTGTGAAACAGGCTCATTTCCCAGTTCCCTGTAGGTTATTACAGGATTATCATAACTTTTTTTCCAGTGGGTGGTAAAAACTTCGGTGAGTTTTCTGCTGTGCGAATTAAGCGATCGTATGCTTGAATTCACAACTAATACTTTTTTCATTTTTAAATAATTTTCGTCAAAAGTATCGTGGTTTTGGATTAAATTTGTATACCAATTTTTATTAAAACTACAGCCCAGATGTTGCCGTATAAATCTTTAATCCAGATCGACCGAAAGATACCTGTAACCATTTACATTCAGGTTTGTAATAATTTTATTTCCCTGATTACCAATGGTACTTTGCAGCCTTCGGATATGCTTCCGAGTTCCCGTATTCTGGCAGAACTGATTGGTATAAACAGGAATACCGTAAAACTGGCTTACGAAGAATTAATCAGCCAGGGCTGGGCGGAATCGGTAGAACGAAAAGGTGTTTTTGTGCTTTCTAAGCTTCCGGTTATTTTAAAAAACAATCTTCCTGAAAAGAATAAAAGCAGCGATCAGAAAGAGTCTTTTGTATGGACCAATACTTTTAAAAATGCCGTTCCGAGCCGAAATCTTCAAAAACCGGTTTTGGCAATTGATGATGGCTTCCCCGATGTACGACTGGCTCCGGTAGATCAGTTAATGCGCGAATACAGAAGTCTTTCGAGAAAATTCTACGGAAAAAATTTCCTCAAGTACGGAAGCTCAAAAGGATCAGAACACCTTCGGATTTCACTTTCAGGTTATCTTTCGAACACAAGAGGGTTGGCAGTTTCTCCAGAAAATATACTGATTACAAAAGGAAGTCAGATGGGGATTTACCTGGCGTCTCAATTACTTTTAAGCCCTTCTGATACGATTGCAGCCGGGGTATCAAATTATACATTTGCCGATGATACTTTCAGGCATTGCGGTGCAGATTTGCTTCGTATTCCCGTTGATTTAAACGGACTGGACATTGATTATCTTGAAGAAATTTTGCTTCACAAAAAAATAAAAGCAGTTTATGTAATTCCGCATCATCATTTTCCGACAACCGTGACCCTGAGCATGGAAAGAAGATTAAAACTCTTAAAACTGGCCAAAGAATACCGTTTTGCCATTATTGAAGACGACTACGACTTTGATTTTCACTATGATAATAAACCTTATCTGCCATTGGCAAGTATTGATCATAATCACAATGTTATCTACATTGGTTCGATTTCCAAAACTTTTGCACCGGCATTGCGGATTGGTTTCATGACAGGACCTCCTGCTTTTATTAACGCAGCGGCATCATTAAGAGAATTGATAGACAAACAAGGAGATACTTTACTGGAAGATGCTTTTGCCGTGATGTTTAATAATGGTGAAATGGACAGGCATTTTAGGAAATCATTAAAAATATACAAACAGCGCAGGAATCTGTTTTGTACTATATTAAAATCTGATTTTAAAGATAGTATCGAATTCACCACTCCCCAAGGCGGACTTGCCGTCTGGTCTGTTTTTAATGAAAAAACAAATTTGGTAAAAATGTCTCAAGAAGCCGGAAAAAAAGGTCTTTATATCGATAACGGCAGTTTTTACAAAAATGAATCCTTCTCAAATAATGCCATGAGAATGGGTTTTGCTTCGCTTGACGAAAAAGAAATAGTCCAGGCGCTTGGTATATTAAAACAAGTATTATTTTAGATTACTGGGCTACCTCTTATTTTAGAATTGGTATATTTTGTATCGGTTTTGTTGCTTTAATTTTGCTGAAAAGAAATAGGAATCTATATTTTAAATCAGATGAATTCAGCAATAGAAAACGAAAGCCTTCTTACTATTCTAAATGAATTTTACCACGCACTCAAAAAAATACAGCTATGAAGATAGAAGAGATAATTCGATCGACTATAGCATTACCTGTTAGCAGGAAAATTTTACTGAATATTATTTACACTCAAAATAGTATTTGTGAGCGTTTTAATGAGATATTAAAACCCTACGATTTGTCTTCCGAACAATTGAATGTTTTGGAAATACTGAATGACCAAAACGGGATACCCGCGAATATGTGTGTAATTCAGGAAAAAATGATAACCAAAACAAGCAACACGACACGACTGGTAGACAAACTGCTCCTGAAAAAACTGGTAAAAAGGGAAGTGTGTACTGAAAACAGAAGAAAAATAGATGTATTTATTACCCCAAAAGGAATTGAATTCGTTAATGAAATAAAGCCTAAAATTAGTGCTCTTGAAGAAAAAATGGCACATAATTTAAGTCCGGATGAACTGGATAATCTCAATTTACTTTTAGAAAAATACAGAACAAAAATTAATATCAAATCATAAAGAAAATGAAAACACGAATTCGTATTGATCAGACAGAACCTGCAGGGTATAATGCTATTCTGGGACTGGAGAAATTTATTGAAAGCACTCCTTTAAGAAAAACACATAAGGATTTAATCAAAATCAGGGCTTCGCAAATAAATGGCTGTGCATTTTGTATTGACATGCACACTAAAGAGGCCCGTAAAGCAGGAGAAACCGAGCAGCGTATTTACGCTCTTAATGCTTGGCGCGATACTCCGTTTTTTACTGAAGAAGAAAAAGCCATCCTGGCCCTGACCGAAGAAGTTACATTAATTGGCAATCACGTAAAAGACGAGACCTATGAGCAGGCTGCAAAAGTATTGGATGAAACGTATCTGGCCCAGGTAATCCTGGCTATTATTACCATCAACGCCTGGAACAGAATCGGAATTACAACAAAACTCATCCCGGCTTAAAACCTTTAACTTGTACTGCCCTCAATAACGTATCACCATTTGGGGGCAGTTTTTAAATAATTCTTCATTAATACTTTAGGGGCTCTTTTCTGCCCGTATTTTTATACTTTTGCATTACCATTTTTAATAACTCATTTCCTAAGCAAAAGGCCGGCATTTTATGACTATAAAAAAAATTACAGAAGAGACCGAGACCTGTCCGGCACAAAGGCTTTTAAAAATATTGTCGGGAAAATGGAAAGCAGAAATTTTTCGTCTGGCCGTGCAGTCACCGTTGCGTTTTAGCATGTTGCTCAGAGAAATACAGGGCTCGAACAAACAGTCATTAGCTGTTGCGCTGAGAGAACTGGAAGAAGAAGGCCTTTTGGAAAAAACAACCATCAGGTTAAAACCACTTCATATCGAATATAATCTTACAGAAAAGGGAAGGGCTTTACTTCCTGTTTTTGAGCAGCTCGAAGGATTATCTTAAGATAAATGAAATCAAAAAAAGAAAGATTCCCAATTTCTTCCTGGTCCTGAAACCGGAATGACTGAGAATCATTTCTAAATCCAAAAAATAAAAAACTTGAGTTAAAAAGGAAATTTAGATTTAATCTATAAAGCTAAATTTATCCTCAAAAATTTTCCCGATTACCGGAATAGGTTTCTTTTGTTCGTTGGCAGCATTGATAATACCAAAAATCCATAAAATCAGGATGGCATACCCAATGTAGCTAAGAAAAAATAGAGAAGTCACTGTTGTTACTACAATAGACAGAATAATATTTACGGCAAAAGACACTAAAAAGATTCCGAAACCTTGTTTTAAATGATAGGTTACCAGGTCGCTTTTTGGCGTTAAATCTTTGTTTTTTACAAAAGCAATAATCCAGCCAATGATAGTCACATAGCTTAGGATAGAAAGGGTTTTTCTGTTCATGGTTATCGTATTAATTGCGCCAAAAGTAGATAGAACAGCTGCTACTAAAAGCCCACACTTTGTCTTCTGTAGTTTCGGATTTGTATTCAGGATATTTAAACCGGTATTGCGTATTTAAACCTAAACTTCTTCTTTCATTAATTTAAAAAACTGGTCTTTTTTTCCTCTCGAAATCGGTACCGAAGATTTGTCATTCATCTGCACCATTCCTTCGCGGGAGTAACTCACAATGCAGTTCAGATTGATTAAATGCGACTGGTGAATGCGGAAAAAAGCAGGAGGTTCCAGTAAATCCTCATAATTTTTTAGTGGTTTCGAAACCATGATTTTCCTGCCGTCAGTCAGAAAAAAAGTCGTGTACGATCCCGAAGTTTCGCACCTGATAATCTGGTCCAGTTTTACCACATACATGGCTTCCTGAGTGGGCAGGATGATTCTGTCCGGTGTTTTGATAAGATTGAGCTGCAATTCGCTCAATTGTTGTTTTTCTAAAACCCTTTCGTGCAAAAGGGCAATACGGTCAATTGCTGTTTTGAGTTCCTCAGAATCTATCGGCTTTAAAAGATAATCTATGGCACTGTACTTAAACGCATTAATCGCATGCTGCTCGTAAGCAGTAGTAAAAATGAGATGAAAAGAATTGAATGCAATTTGCTCCAGGACATCAAACCCCGTTCCGTCTTTGAGCATAATATCCATAAAAACCAGATCAGGTTTTAGGCGGTCAATGAGTTTTACGGCTTCTTCGACACTTTCGGCATACGCAATAACCTGAATTTTGTCGGCAGCCGTCATTTCAAGCATAATAGACAAAGCTTCCCTGATGCGATGTTCGTCTTCAATAATAATAGTTTTATACATTTTACTGGAGTATTGGAATATTTAAAATAACGATACAGCCCGGCCCTTCATGAGCATCGCGTTCCCGAACCTCAAATCCCGCATTCGGATTATCCTGCTGCATTTTGTTTAGCCTTTCGTTTGTAATTTTGGTAGACAACGATTCGTGATTGTCTTTGAGTTTTAATTTTCTCGATGCCGCCAGTCCGATACCATTGTCTTTTATCGTACACACCAGATTTCGCTCTTCAAAATCCTGCGTAAAATAAATTTCTATCAAACCTTTAATTTCTTTTACCTGCGGTTTTAAACCATGTTCAACGGCATTTTCTATAAAGGGCTGAATCAATAAAGGCGGAATCAGTACATCAGTTTCAACCGTTTCATCACACTCAATTACATATTCAAAACCATTATTCAGCCTCAGCTGCTGCAATTCGATATAATTTTTTAAAGTATTGATTTCTTCGTCAAGCGAAATAGTTTCTTTGCGTGACTGTTCAAGAACCTGACGTGTGAGTTTGGCAAATTTATTCAGGTAAGACACCGCAGGAACCGTTTCCTTCTGAAGAATCATACTTTGAATATTTCCCAACGCATTAAAAATAAAATGCGGATCCATTTGCGAACGCAGTAATCTCCTTTCCATCGAAAGCCTTGCTGCCAGGTTTTCTATCGTTTCTTTTTCCATCAGCTGCATTTTTAGTTCACTGTTGGCCTGTTCCTGTTTCAGGAAATCTTCGCGGTTTTGGTAATACCTTTGGCGGTAATGGTAGGAGCGGAACATAAAAACGAGACCAATCAGTAAAACTCCCGCAATTCCGTAGCCCAGTAATTTGTTTTTCTGCACCAGTTCATTTTCCAGTTCAAGCTGTTTGATACGTTCTATCTTTTTGGTCGATTCATATCGTACATCGGCATTCTGCAATAAACTCTGAGTAGATTCATTGTATTTTAACTGATTATATTTTACAAATGCCGTATCATAACGATGATAAGCTTCAAAATCTTTACGTTTTGCGGCTACATTCTTTAAACTGTTGTAAAACGTAGCCAAAAGGTAATTATCAGTATAGGGAAGCTTTTTCTGGTATTTTATTCCTTCATTAAAAAGACCTTCGGCTTTGGCATAATCCCCTTTTTCTGTATAATAGAATCCCTGAAGTCCTATAGCACTTCTGTAAATAATCCTCACATCATATTTTTGGGCTATTACTGTAGCTTTTTCCAGATTTTTCAAAAGCGACTTTTCGTCAATCGGTTTCGGGCCTTTGGAATATAAATCGGCAAGGTTGATATACGCGATTCCGATGTTGCTTTTGCTGATAATATTGCTGGAATTTCTTTCTGTAAGAGCAACTGTTTCGTCAAAAAACAGTACCGCATTCCGCCATTCATCCTGGCTCCATGTTTCCAGATTATCAGTCAGATGGCCGCCAAAAGCCAGTCTCGCATATAAGATACTTTCGGGATCGCCGGCTTTAGAAGCATGAAATAAAGCTTCACGGGCATATTTTTCGACTTTGTCCGGAGATCCGGGAGAAAATAGATACGATATATCCGAAGCAATCTTAGCGCATTGGTCATGTGCCTGCACTTTGGCAAAAAGCTTATAAGAAGTCAGCAGATAATCAATGGCATGGGATTTATCATCGATATAAGACTTTAAAGACCCCATAGCAAGCGAAGCATATGCTTTGGCCCGTATATTGTTGGTTTTGGATGAAAGAGAAAATGCAGAATCGGCATAACGCGTAAAACCTTTTAAATGAAGTAGTTTCCTCTGCGTCAGGGCGAGATAAGCATAGCAAATAACCTGATCGTCGATGTTGTTTTTCTTCTTGGCAAGCTCTAAAGCCTGAAGCTGCATTTTTTTGCACACAGCCGAATCAGAAAAGCGTTTGGAATACCCGTAAACTACTAATTTTTCGATTGAAGATGCCTGTTGCGCTTTCGCGAAAGCGGTAAAAAAGATAAGCAGTAAAAGGAAAAAAAATGGTTTTTGAAAACTGTTTTTTAAGATAAAAAGAGTAGAGTTTACGTGCATATATACTGAAATTACGGGGGGAAAGTACAAATTGTATATTGACTGACCAAACATTTTTGAACTGATTTACCGAATTTAACCGCTTTGAAAACAAGGTTTTAAAACCCGTCAAAAAGCCTGTTTTCCTGATATGCGCCTCTAAAGACCAAATAAAAATCTAAAGTACCCATTTGCCAATTCCAGATTGTTGTAAACTCAGCGAAGTAGTAATCTTGCCGTAAATAAATTTTTAGAAATATCTTTTAATTATGAATAAGAAATTTTTTACTTTAATATTAATCGTGTGCTTTTTTTTGAGCGGAGTAAGTTATGGCCAGTTATCTGATAACAAAAGCGTCAAAATTGAAATCACGGTAAAAGATGGCAATAAACTGATTACTGCCCCGGTACGAACTGTAACGGTATCTTTCAGCAGATCGTCCAATAATACAACGGCGGCTGATGGCATGGAGAAAAAAGCAGAAACAAAGAATTATTATTTCTCTTTAGATTTTGAAAAACAGGATCTTAACTTGCTTAAGGCTTTTATGAAAAACAAAACCGGAATCGACGGGCAAGTCACAATGGTTGATTCTGATGGAAAATTGCCGTCAAGAAAATTAGAATTTACAAAAGCGACGATAGAGTCTTTAACAGATCAGTTAAACAGTGATTACAATAGTTCGTATCTGTCGTTAGGTTGCGCTTCGCTGATTATTGACGGTGTAAGTCTGGAATAAATATGGAAACGCTACAGAAATTCACCAAAAACGGAAATCAGTATGTCATGAAGAGACAATATGGTTTTGGCCTTATTGTCGTAATCGGAATGGCAGCACTTACGTTTGCCGGCGTTTGGTTTAAGAATTCAATAATGATCTGGATATTTGGGATTCTCACTGTTTTATGCCTGATTTCAATTTTTATAAACCAAGTTGTAATTGATATGAGCCGAAAAGAAATCAGTATCAAAAACGGCTTGATTATCCCTCCAGTCCAGATTCCGATTAGTGATTTTGTCAATTTTGAATTAGTAAAAATCAAGCAGTATTTTGTAACAATCAATGTTTCGCTCAATCTTTATTACCTGAAAAATGGTAAGGAAAAATGCAGCGGAATCGCACAGGGACTTACCACCCGGTCGATGCAAAATTTGCTAAACGAAATTCAGGAAATACTAAATACAAATGAACATTCAGGAAAAATATAATATAGAAGAAACTCTGAATACTTTTTCGTTTTGCCCTAAAAATCCATCGCTAGCAATGTCGCGATGGTTTTTGGCGGGTATTATTTTTGGTATTATTTTATTGTTCTTTTTTGATAATCTTCTAGATGAAGTAATGCGCTGGGTTATTTATATTTTTATGGCTTACTTTGCTTTGCATAGCTGGTTTGATATTAAAATCGGAAGTAAAATACGCTATACTTTTGATGCGAATAAAAACGCAGTGTACAAAAGCAGCCCTCTTCGCGCAAAAAGAAAGATCCTGAAACTCGACGAATCGGTTATTTTTGTGCATTCAGAAATGGGAAGCTGGTATTATGCTTTAGGGGCTCAAAAAAGCCAGTTTATAAAAAATTATATGATCAGCGAAACTTTTGGTTCAGGCAAAAAGAGTGAAGCAAAACAGCAGTCTTATGAAGATTTTGTTTTAATGAAAATCGACAGACTTATAGATTCGGTGATCAATTAAAAATACTACTATGAAACTTAAAATAATTTCAATTTTTCTTTTACTAAGCTTTCTGTCATCATGCAATTTGTTGAATGACAGCCCGGATCAGGTTTTTCAGACTATAGGCCTGAATGCAAATAAAATTCCGAAAAGCTTTGAACGTGTTTTTAAAGAACTGCGTCAGCATAAAGCTGGCGGTGGCTTAAAGATACCATCTGAAGACGGAAAAACCATGAAACCGGCCAGTTGTGTTGCATCAGTAAAATACTGGTATGGAAATACTTTTAAGGAAGATATCAAAAAAATCAAAAAACTGAAGACAGACGACGAAGCCAAACTAATTGTAAAAGCAGGATTGGAATTGTTTGAATATGCAGACGAGATTCAGGAAACAGATTTTCCGCTGATTGCCAAAATGATCGATGAAGGAAAAAGTGACGAAGAAATTGACGCCGCAGCCAAAAAACTCGACGATACTAAAGGTATTTTGCTGGACAAGAAATACGAAGCGGTAATGAAATTACTACTTCCGTATGCCGATAAAAATGGCGTGAAATACAGTACTTTTTAAGTATTAGACCTCATGGTGGATTCTCTTTCAATAATATGGGTTGGCAATTCAATCATTTGATGCACGACCGGAATATGTTCCTTAATCTGTGCAATTTCATCAATTAATATAGCAGCGGCACGATACCCGATGTCATAACCCGGCTGATCGATTGTGGTTAATTTGGGTGAAATCACCGTACTCATAAACCAGTTGCTGAATCCAAAAACGGCAACCTGCTCGGGAGTTTTTATTTTCTTGTCATTAAAATATTTAATGATTCCGATAGCGACCAAATCGGTTACCGCAAAAACAGCATCAACATCATGGTGATCTGCCATTAATTTTTCGGCATTTTCATAACCGTCTTCAAAATCGGTATTATGATCGCAGACATACACTAAAGTCGGATCGTATTTTATATTATGGTCTTCCAGAGCTTTTTTGTATCCCAAAAAACGATCAATAGAATTCTGCGGAACATAAGAACCTCTAAAATGGGCGATCTTTTTAAATCCTTTTTCTATTAAATAGGTTACAGCATCATAAGCCGCTTTCATATCATTGATAACTACTTTAGAACAATCTACTCTTTTAGCAATTTTGTCGAACAAAACGACAGGCGTATTTTTTCGGATAGCATCGTTGATATGGGAGAAATCATCTGTTTCGTTAGAAAGCGACATCAAAATGCCGTCGACTCTTTTCTGTAATAATAAAGCAATTTGTTTTTTTTCCAGCTCGTATTTTTCACTTGACTGAAGGATAATCACGAGATAACCTCTTTTTTCGGCTTCCTCTAAAATGCCGTTCAAAACACTCGAAAAGAAGTGGTGAACCGTAGCAGGAATAATAACACCAATCGTTTTGGTTTCGTTGGTACGAAGGTTAACGGCAACAGAATTAGGCATATAATTCATCTTATCTGCCATTTCCATCACTTTTTCACGGGTACTTTGACTCACATCACTATATCCTTTTAATGCTTTAGAGACTGTTGTAACAGAAATTCCTAATGCAGAAGCTATATCAATTAATTTGGTGTCATTCATAAAATAAAAGTACTAAAAATATTGAAGTTCAGTGTAAAAAAATCTTAACCGCAAACCAGGCAAAAGATTTGTATGTATTTTTTAAGAAGATTAAGTCTGCCAAGAAAAATGGAATATCACCCGATTATAAATAGCCTTTCTTGCATAAAACCATAACGGCTTTTGCAGTTAAAAAAACGGATAAATAATAAAATTATAGTTTTCGAAAACGTTTTTGGTGATTTCGAAAACGTTTTCGGTTATAATTTCGTCTTCAGGTTTTAATTAGTTATTAAGTTTACAGTAACAATCACAAATTTTACTAACCAAACCAAAAAAAATGAAACTGATTAATACGTATTTAGGCAGATTACTATTGTTGTTTTGCCTAATTTCTGCATCAAACAATGTGTTTGCACAGGAGAAAAATACCGTTTCGGGAAAAGTTTTCGACGAAACCGGACAAACCGTTCCCGGAGCTAATGTATCCTTAAAAGGAGCAGACCAAAATGTAATTACCGATATCAACGGAGCTTATGTATTTTCTAATGTTGCAGCCGGAACTTATACCATCTCTGCAACCAATGTAGGGTATAAAAGCTTTGAGAAACAAATCACCGTAAAAGAAGGTGAGTCAATAGAAGAAAACCTTTTTCTGGAAACCGAATCACAAAACTTAAAAGAAGTTGTCGTAACGGGATCATCAAGCCCAAGGTCTAAACTGGAATCGAGTGTGGCCATCACTACAATGGGAGCAAAAGCAATCGAAGACAGGGCGCCGGCAAGTACGGCAGCATTATTACAGACCATTCCGGGATTTGTGGTAGAAGCATCCGGGGGAGAAATAGGGAATAACCTTTTTGCAAGAGGAATTCCGTCTGCGGGAGCTTATGAATATGTACAGATTCAGGAAGACGGATTACCGGTTTTTGAAGATGGAGCCTTGCAGTTTGCCAATGCCGATACTTTTTACAGACTCGACGAAACCGTAAGCAAAATGGAGGCTGTACGTGGAGGTTCTGCGTCGATTTTTGCCAACAATGCTCCGGGTGGAATTATCAATTTTATTTCTAAAACAGGACAAAATGATTTTCAGGGAAGAGCCAAATTCTCAACTTCAGATTACGGACTTTTCAGAACCGATCTTAATTTATCAGGCGCGCTGATTCAGGATAAACTGTTCTTTAATATTGGAGGTTTTTACAGAGCCGATAACGGAGTAAGAAACACCGGATTTACAGCCAATAAAGGAGGTCAGATCAAAGGAAACCTGACTTACAAATTCGACGACGGAGATTATTTAAGAGTTAATTTTAAACATCTGAACGACAGAAATACATTCTATTTGCCAATTCCTTTAAAAAGCAATAATGGAAAAATTGAAGGTATAGACGGCTTTAACCCAAATTATGGAACACTGACGTCAGTAAATTTCAGTCATTTGAATGTACCTCAATATGGAGGCGGAACTTTTAGCGCTGACTTAGAAGACGGTTCTCATCCGGTAATCAATTCAATTGGAGCTGAATTCAAAAAGAAAATTTCGGATAAAGTATCTTTCAAAAATGCCTTCAAACAAACGGCAATCGATTTGAATTACAATGCTATTTTTCCAAACGGAGGCCCATGGACACAAGATGCGTATGCAACAGATATTCAGAATACCACAGCAGGTAATTTAGCTTACACTTACGTGGATAACGGAGCTGTTGTAGATCCAAATGCCCTGATTATGAGAGCAGACCATTGGTACATTCACAAAAAAATGGACAATTTTGCTAATAACTTTTCTTTTTCTTTTGATTTAGATCCTGTAAAACTGACTGCCGGTTACTACTATTCGAACTGGAAATCAAATCAGTACTGGAACTGGAACTCGTATCTGGTAAGTGTTTCGGACAATCCGAGATTATTAAACGTAGAAGACAATACAACAGGTGTAAATCATACATGGAATGGGGTAGAACGAATCACCTGGTTAGAAAGAGATGCACAAACCAAAGGTCTTTTGAATGATGTGTATGCCGACGCAGAAATAAAAGCAACGGATAACCTTACTTTTAATGCCGGTTTACGATACAACAAAGACAAATATTCAGGTTACAGGGACAATGCCCGATTCTTTGCAGAAGATTTAGGTGTAATAGACAATAACACAGCCGATGATGCGGTAACGACAGTAAAAGGAAATCCGTATACTTACTGGAGATATGATGTAAGCGAATGGTCTTATACTGCTGCGGGAAATTATAAATTTAATGATAATATGGCATCGTATGTTCGCTATAGCCACGGTTTCAGATCGCCAATTGAAGAATCATTTTATGATAATGCGGCTGATTTGAGCAAACTGGAAAATACGGAAGTCAATCAGTTTGAATTGGGTTACAAGTATTCAAATTCATTTTTCTCGGTAAATGCGAACTTATTTCACATGAACCTGAAAAACGTTGCTTTTACCGATATCTTATCTGACGGAAGTTCCGAAAACAAATTTGCAGACGTTAACAATATTGGTCTTGAAGTAGAAACAAATGCAAGATATGAATTCGTAAAACTGAACTTTACATTTACCGTTCAAAAACCGGAATATGATAATTTTACAGGAACAAATGCCGATGGTTCAACATTTGATTTTAATGGAAATACAGCAAGAAGAATCCCTAAGTTTTTCTGTAACCTAAGACCGGAAGTCGACATTACAAAAGATTTTAGTGCTTATGTACAATTCTCTTATTATGACAAAAAGTTTACCAATCAGGATAACAGACAGGTTTTACCGGCATACAAAGAGGTTGGGGCAGGTTTAAATTATACGTACAATAACCTTCGTTTTGCAGTTGATGCATCCAACTTATTCAACGAGATTGGTTTAACCGAAGGAGATCCGAGACAAACTACATCTGCCGCCAGCGATGTGTTTATGGCAAGACCCATTTTAGGACGCGCCTTTAGATTTTCGGTTGCCGTTAATTTTTAGAGTTTGTTGTTAGTTAATTGATATTTAACCAAATGCTGTTGCAAAAGACAGCATTTGGTATTTTTTGTAACTTTATAGGATACCTTCTTTTATAGGCACTTTTATCAAAATAAACCAAGCTGTTAATGAAAAACTTAGGAATAAAAATATCCCTTTATCTCAATTATTTTGTCTTTGCTATTCTATTGAACAGCGTTGGCATCGTAATTCTTAAATCGCAAAAAAATTACGGAGTCGATGAAGTCCAGGCCAGTATTCTGGAAGCCTTTAAAGATATGCCTATTGCAATTGTTTCTTTTTTTATAGCCTCATTTCTCCCCCGGATTGGCTACAAAAAAGCAATGCTTACGGGTTTGGCGCTGGTAACTCTGGCCTGTATTTCAATGTATTTCGGAAATTCTTTTGACAATGCGAAGATATTATTTGCGACAGTTGGTGTGTCTTTTGCTTTGATAAAAGTTTCGGTTTATTCCTTAATTGGTACTGTCACAGAAAATCAGAAAGAGCACAACGCATTGATGAGCAGTATTGAAGGTGTTTTTATGATCGGAATTGCACTGGCTTACTTTTTATTTCCGGCTTTTAATAATGAAAATGATCCAAATTCCTGGCTCAATGTATATTGGTTTTTAGCAGGTTTATCTGTTGTCTCTTTTTTATTCCTGTTTTTTACCCGATTTGAAGAAACCGCAGTAACAGCCGGAGCCAATTTTACAGATGATTTCCTGCAGATGTTTAAGCTGATAGCGAAATTGTTAACGGTTATTTTTGTGATAAGTGTCTTTTTATTCGTCATGATCGAGCAGGGAATACTTTCCTGGCTGCCAACCTTTAATACCAAAGTGCTCCATTTACCGGAAAACATCAGTATTATGATGGCCAGTATACTGGCGATATCACTGGCAGTTGGCCGATTGGTAGCGGGAATTATAACCAAAAAAGTAAACTGGATCTGGGTTTTAGCTATTTGCGTAATTGCTGCCATGCTAATTGTTTATTTTGTGCTCCCAAATGTGGTTGGACTTGAAGTTAAAAAGATCAATACGCTTTCGGATATTCCGTTAATTGCATTTGCATTTCCGTTAATCGGATTGTTTATTGCGCCAATTTATCCTTTGCTGAATTCAATTGTGCTAAGTTCGCTGCCAAAAAACCTGCAGAGTTCAATGACCGGATTAATCGTTATTTTTTCTGCTTTGGGAGGAACGCTGGGTTCGCGTATAACAGGCTGGTTATTCAAAAATGAAGGCCCGGAAAAAGCATTTTATTTCACTCTGATTCCGATGTCTTTATTGTTGATTTCCTTTTTTATTCTCAAAAAAATTACCTCAAAAAATGAAATTTAAATTACACATAAATCAGACTCTTAGTCAGTTACTGGCTCAGGAAGATACTGATGGCGACAAAAAAATAACCATTGACGACAAAGGCCCAAAAAGCTTTTTGCTGCAAGATGAAGAAGGTAATTCGATTGCAATTGAAGGAACGTACCAACTTTCGAATTTACTGCAGGAACTGGCATTGTCAAAAAAAGAAAATAGTGATTTTGCCGAAATCAATTTAGACGAAATCACAGAAGACCCGGTTAAGAGAATTTCACGTAAAATAAAAGACTTATACTGGAATGGACTTACGCGAACAATTGACGCGGCCGGAGTAAAAAAAATACTGGAAGACGACAAAATAGAAAATGCCGTTTCGTATTTGTATGTTCCTGCCGGAGATGGATTTGCTTTTGAGTATTTTAAAAATTTAGAAGCTTCAAATCCTACGTTAAAAGTAGTTCAGCTTCCGGAAAATATTTCACCTGAATATGTTTTGTCACTGAATAAAAAACCCGGAATTTTGGGATTGGCACTTCAGACTAAAAAGGACAAAACCGACGGAATCCCTTTTGTTGTTCCGGGTGGCAGATTTAATGAAATGTACGGTTGGGACAGCTATTTTATCACTATGGGACTTTTGATTGATGATAAAACGGATTTGGCTTTTGGCATGGCCGAAAACTTTAAATATCAGATTGATCATTACGGAAAAATCCTGAACGCGAACAGAAGCTACTATCTGACCCGTACACAGCCGCCATTATACACTTCTTTAATTATTGATATTATAGAAAAATCAAATCCGGATATTTCCTGGATCGAAAGACATTTAAAAACGGCAATTAAAGAATACAAAACCGTTTGGATGGAGCAGGGGAAGAGGCTTACCCCAAACGGATTAAACCGTTACAGGGCAGAAGGAATCGGACTTCCGTTTGAAGTTGAAGAAGGCCATTTTGATGATATCTTAGAAAAATATGCTCCAAAATATAATCTCTCTACAAGGGAATTTGAGAAGAAATATCTCGAACGTGAAATCTTAGATGCTGACCTGGATCATTACTTTACACATGACAGAAGTATGCGCGAGAGCGGGCATGACACCACCAACAGATTAGTGGGTATTTGTGCTGATTTAAACACAGTTGCGATCAATAGCCTGCTTTATAAATACGAAACTGATATTTCTTTTTTGATTTCAAATTATTTCAGTGATAAATTTATTTATAGTAATGATGTTGTTTATTCAGGCGATTACTGGAATCAAAAGGCAGAAGAGCGAAAAGAAAGAATCAATGAATTGTGCTGGAATGAAGAAACCGGAATTTATTTTGATTATAATTTTAAGCTAAAAGAACAGCATTATTTTGAAGCCGCAACAACATTTTATCCGTTATGGGCAAAAATTGCGACACAGGAACAGGCTGAAATTTTAGTCCAAAAGACATTGCCGAAATTTAAAATGAAAGGTGGAATCGCCGGAAGTACAAAATTGTCGGTTGCAGGGGTAAGCGAACATGCTCCTGTAAGACAATGGGATTATCCGTTTGGCTGGGCGCCGCATCAGATATTTTTATGGAAAGGGTTATTAAACTATAATTTTCACAATGAAGCGCAGGAAATGATTTACCGCTGGCTGTGGCTCATAACCCGAAATGCGGTGGATTATAATGGAACCATTCCCGAAAAATTTGACTTGTCTATAAGTTCACACAAGATTTTTGCAGAATATGGCAACGTCGGAACCGAGTTTAATTATATCACCGAAGAAGGATTTGGCTGGATGAATGCTTCGTACCAATTTGGTCTCACACTTTTGAATCCCGATTTAAAGAAAAAATTATCTGATTTGACCGATCCGGATACTCTATTCTAAAATAAAAAATCCTGACAAATTAGCTGTCAGGATTTTTTGTTTGCACTGTTTTTTCGGGAAAAGAATTTGTATTACTAAATCTTTCAATGGCTGTTTCCTGAATACAAACCATTATTGACGTATAAAAAGCTATGATAAAGGAGAGCATCGTCAGGATTGGCTAAAATTTGTAATTAACCTGAGCTGATGCGTAAGGTGATAACTGAAACTGGTAATTGTTGTTATTATTGAAAATGTTTTTGAGGCTTCGTTCTGTAAAATAAGCGGGGCGTGCCGCGCTGATTCCGAGAGTAACCGGAAGCGAGATATTTTTAGTGATTTTAAATTCAGGCCTCAATCCCGTTACAATGTACTGATGTGTAAAGATGACATCTTTTCCTTCTTTTTTCGTAAGTGCCAATTGTCCGTTTACTTCTCCTATTAGGCTTAAAGTCATGTTTTTACTTATTTCATAACCAGCAGATAACTGAAATCCGCTTAAAAGTGAAACATTAAAATTATATTTACCCGGAGAATTATAACTGACATATATAGCAGGAAATAACATAGGATAACCAAAAGCATTGTTGAAGGCAATTCCGCCTCCGAGATCTAATTTAGAATTGATTTTTTTGATGAAAATTGTACCGGCATTTCCGAGGACACTTCTGGCACCCATTTTTGAAATTTTTGTCTGATCCGTATAAATTCCCGCACCTGCAAAGGTGAGCATGCTCCATTTTTTGTTTAGCGGAGCTATGTTAAACAATGAAAATTGTGCATTGACGATATCAGACAATACCCTATCCTGGGTAAAATCTTTATTGTTCAGAGATGTATAGGAACCGGAAACAGCTATTCCCCAGACAACGGCAAGACTGTCTTTGTTTATTTTCATCGAAATCGGAATTTTGGCATTTACCTGATAAACGGCAGCAGAACCTTTGCTTTCGCCCAATTTGTTATTGTTTTCATCCGTGTAATGAGATTCTCCAAAATATTCAGCCTGAACATTTATCTGCGCTTTTGTTTGTGTAACTGCAAGTAATAATAACAAAGTAAGCAATCCTGTTTTCATATTTTATATTTTTAATTTGACAGGACAAAACTATTGTATCCAACAAATGCATTTTTTTGCCTTTGACTAGTGGTCGTGATTTGTTGACCAACGGTCAGCCGATGCGATAGAAAATAAATTAATTTTGCAGTTTAACTTCGCAATTATGTTTACTATCAAAAGAGCAAATCTACTTTTCTGGACTTTTCTGTTCCTCATTGTCCTGCTGCAATTATCACTGTCCACAAGTCCTGCTTTTAGCTTTCCGGTTGCCTTTATACATGCTGTTATTCTCATATTGACTTTGAGGGTACATGTCTATTTTCTTAATCTTCTGATCAAAAAATATATTTACACACACAACACTGCAGATTTTGTGTTTTCAGCACTATCAATCAGTTTACTGACCTCGATTTTGCTTACCGCCGAAAGCTATTTTATTACAATTATCATGTTATCTTCGAGTGTTCTTCATGATAATGACATTATTTCTTTATTCTGTGGAATGCTGCTGGTAAGCATCCTGATTTCGGGAATGAGTTATTCAATCGAATTATTTAAACAGAATATTGCTTCAGCCAAAAGACATCAGGAATTACGAAATAGTGTTCTGGAAATGGAGATTGATCATTTAAGAACGCAGCTTAGCCCGCATTTTACGTTTAATATTCTCAATAACCTGCAATTTCTTATTCGTAAAGATCAGGACGAAGCTTTGGAACTTTTATCGAGGTACAGCAAGATATTACGCTATTATGTATATGAATCCCAAAACAAATGGATCAGGTTAGATGATGAAGTTTCTTTTCTGAAACATTATTTTGAATTAGAAAAAGACCGTTCCGGTGAAGATCTTGAAATTTCGTGTCAGTGGGATATTCCTGAAAACACACTTCTGATAATTCCGTTTTTGTTGTCCACTTTTGTAGAAAATGCCTTTAAACATGTTTCCTCTTTTACAGATAAAAAAAATTACATACAGCTTCATGTTTTTCTAAAAGATGAAAATCAATTGGTTTTAAACATAAAAAATTCAGCGGAATCACATGTACAAAGCCCCAAAAAAGAAGGAGTCGGTTTAAAATATGTAAAGAAAAGACTAGAGCTGTCTTATCATAATAATTATGAATTAGAACTGACTCAAAATACCGATTCTTATACTGTTCAGCTAATATTAAATCTAACCAACGTATGAAATGTATCGTAATTGATGATGAAAGAATCGCCAGGGAAGGTTTGGATTCCTTTATCAAAGAGTTTGATTTTTTAAGTAATGTTGGTGTTTTTTCCAATGCACACCTCGCACTCGAAAAACTAAAAAACGAAGCTGTTGACCTGATTTTTTTAGACATAGAAATGCCACTTCTAAATGGGCTGGAATTTGCCAAACTTATTGCTGACAAGCCTTCGATGATAATTTTTACGACAGCTTATTCCGAATATGCGCTAAAAGGATACAAAGTCAATGCGGTTGATTATTTGTTAAAGCCAATTTTTTTTGAAGATTTTAAAGCGGCTGTTTTCAAAGCAAAAAAGATGTACGACCTGATGTATCAGCAGGAACTGATTTCAAAACCTATGTATTTTAAAGAAAACGGTATTACCATAAAAGTACAGCCGTCGCAGATTTTGTATATCAAAAGCATGCAGAATTACATCGAAATTTATTCGGAAAACAGCAAAAAAATCATCATCCATCAGACTTTAAAAAGCATAATGGATGAACTTTCTGAGAATAACTTCTTGCAGATTCACCGTTCTTATATTGTGAATACCAAATATGTAACGCATCTGGAAGGGTTCACTTTAAGAATAAGAGAGACAAGTCTGCCGATTGCAAGAAACAGAAAAAACAGCATAATGGAGTGGTTTAAAAACGATTAAAAAGTTTTTTTAAATAAAATAATAAATAAAAGAATGTTCATTCATTTATTATTTTATCTTTGTCAAAAAATAATGGCATGAGAATACGTGATATTGACAAGGAAAAACTGGTTATAGAAAAGGCAATCGATCAGATTGTCCGGGACGGATTTCAGGGTTTCAGTATGAACAAGCTTGCAAAGGCCTGTAATATCTCGGTAGCAACATTATATATTTACTATAAAGACAAGGATGATTTAATTCAGAAAATCGGAGCCAGCGTAGCTCTTGAATTTTTTTCGAGTACGATTAAAAACTTTTCTCCAGATATGTCTTTTGAAGAAGGATTGTGGATACAATGGGTAAACAGGGCTGAATTTACCATGAAATATCCTAAGAACGTTGCTTTCTTTGAGATTATCAAACACTCGCCACACGGGGAAATAATATTAAATTCTACTACAAAATTTTCAGATTTCAGGATGATTATGAAACAATTTATAGAGAAGAGTCTGTATAATAATGAGCTAAGCAGCATGTCATTTGAAGTTTTTTGGGCCGTTGCTTACGGACCATTATATACGTTATTAAACTTTCATACTGAGGGTAAGAGTATGGGAGGGAAGCCGTTTTCACTTACCGATACAATGATGAAAGAAGCTTTTGATGCCACAATAAAAGCTTTAAAACCATGAAAAATTATGGAACCAAATTTAAATACCATACATATTTTTAAAACCAATATTAAAAAAACAGAGCCGGGTTGTGTGATGCACGAAACGCTTGACAGTCACAATGCTATACAACAATGGAGTATCGATCATGAAGACGTGGATTGTGTATTGCGCGTAGTTTCAGAAACGCTTCAGCCCAAGGCAATTATAAAAATCATCAATGATCTTGGCCACGAATGCCAGGAATTGAATTAACCAAGACAACCAAATTAAAATGGAAAATACTACAGTAGAAAGCACTGCTTTTACTTCAAAACAAATCATAATCATTGCCATTCTGGCGCTTTTACAATTTACCGTTATACTCGATTTTGTTATTATCTCTCCGTTGGGAGATGTATTAATGAAAACATTGGACATGACAACAGCCAAATTCGGATTCACCGTTTCTGCTTATGCCTTCAGTGCCGGAATTTCGGGATTGCTGGCCGCGGGTTTTGCGGATAAATTTGACCGAAAAAAACTGCTGATTTTCTTTTACGCCGGATTTATTATCGGTACTGTTTTTTGCGCGTTTGCTATAGATTACACAACATTGCTTTTTGCAAGAATCTTTACCGGCCTTTTTGGAGGTGTAATTGGTTCAGTTTCACTTGCTATTGTTACCGATTTATTTGTGATTAAACAAAGAGGACGCGTTATGGGTTTCATACAAATGGCATATGCAACAAGTCAGATTTTAGGAATTCCGCTTGGTTTGTATTGTGCAAATCATTGGGGCTGGCATTCTTCTTTTATCATGATTGCGGTTTTGGGCGTATTGATTCTAATTGCAGTTCTGACTCAGATGCAGCCGATTACGAAGCATTTGGAATTGCAATCAAACAAAAGTCCGTTTCTTCATCTTTGGCACACCATAAGCAACAAAAATTACCAAATCGGCTTTGCATCTATTGCTTTGCTTTCGGTTGGAGGTTTTATGTTACAACCGTTCGGAAGCGCTTTTTTGGTAAACAACATTCATATTAGTCAGCTTGAATTGCCAATGGTGTTTTTCTTTACAGGACTTTCGGTACTTTTTATAATGCCGATAATTGGAAAATTAAGTGATAAAGTAAATAAGTTCTGGCTGTTTACCGGAGGATCAATACTTTCTGTAATTATGATTGTAATTTATACCAATCTTGATCCTATTCCGCTATGGCAAATTGTTGTCATTAACATGATATTATTCATGGGAATTATGAGCCGTATGGTTCCTGCCACAACCTTAAATACCGGAATTCCGGAAATGAAAGATCGTGGAGCATACATGTCTGTCACATCATCATTACAGCAAATCGCCGGCGGAATCGCAGCTGTTTGTGCCGGTTTTATTGTTCACCAAAAAACAAAAACATCACCCTTAGAAAACTATGATATTTTGGGATATGTAATTGCTGTGATTACACTTTGTTCAATTGTATTGATGTGGAGAGTAAGCCAGTTAGTGAAATCTAAAAATGAAACTTCTGTGAAGTAGGGGATAATATAATGTAAAAAAGGCGGTCTTTGGACCGTCTTTTTTTGTTTTAATATAAGATTTACTTTGTTTTAAGCTATTTCAGGACTGACAGAAAAAGTCGGAGACTTTTGAGACGTTTTGTGTTCATATGATGCAAAAAA
Organism: Flavobacterium sp. HTF; assembly: GCF_003105115.1. Classification (GTDB taxonomy): domain Bacteria; phylum Bacteroidota; class Bacteroidia; order Flavobacteriales; family Flavobacteriaceae; genus Flavobacterium. The sequence goes on from NZ_QETH01000013.1 coordinate 77,534, forward strand.
ATTGCGCAAAGTCAGAGACATTTGCGCAGCTTTTCATAAGAACTCTTCGGAGCGGGGGTATTACTATTGCTCATTTTTACTAATAATAATTCTATTTTAGCATGTTAGAAATATAAATCTCATATCAATAATTGAAACCCCTGACTGTCACTTTTACCCCGATCTAAAATAATTATTGATTTATTTTTAAATCTTGGCATTATATTATTAAAATTTGATTCCAAAAAATTTATTGAGGTTGATGTAAATCCGACATCATCTATAATCAATACTTTATTAGCTTCACTATCTAATAATAATTTAAGCAGTACAATATGCAATTTACCTAGCAAGTCATCTAATCTCAAGTCTAATTCTAAACTTTTAAAAACATTTATAAGTTCGTCCACTTCCTTCTTTTGAATTTTTTCAAAAAAAGGAATAATTTTAATTGAGTGATTTAAATTTAAAATTAATTAAAGTCACATCTTCATTATTAAAAGAAAAATTTTCTAATACATTTTTACCCACGACTTGAAATGTACCTAATTTAATATCATTCATACTATTTGACTGGTAATTTATAAATTTTTACACCGTATTGTGCTGGATTTGCAACTGTGAACCTTCCACTATTTACTACAGTTTCTGCATATGTAAAATTGCCTGTTTCAATACCATAGCGTGATGGATTCTGTTTGTATTAATCTATAAATTTCCACAATTTTCTATTATAGTTTTCACTTTTTCGTCATCAGATAAATCCCAGTACCACCATTTGTATATGTCTTTTTTTCTGTTTCAAATCTTTTCATATAAGCTATTTTAAATAAGCTTAAAAGTAATATTAGCTATTTATTGAGTTCATTTTCTGGAAGATTTAGCAATCTTTTTAAGTTATGAGTCCCAACTCCTTTCTGGATTATTACACAAGGTGTATATGTTCTTATTAATTTACTGTTTTCAATAGCTGGTACTATATCTTCATCCTGAGCTTTAGATTGTAAGATAAAAAAAAGTAAATCATATAAATATTTCTTTTTATCATCGTGACTAAATGAATTAAATACAAATATCAAATCTTCAATATCTACAACACTTTGGCCATATTTGTTAAGTAATATTTCGTTTTCTATTTCCATTTCCTTGTTTTAATTATTTACGAGGATTAATTGTTTATCTAGAATTATATTTCAAATTGCACCACTTTGAAACACTACGAATTTTTATCGCTATTATTATAACTGTAACAATTTTTTTCTCGCTTCTTCAAATATTTCAATTAGCTCTTTTAAGTTAAACTTAATTGTATCATTTATATAAAATTCAATATCAATTTCTTCTGCTTCATGACTTAACTCTGCTATAAGTATATTTTCACACCAAATTTCTGCTACAAGATTATCCTTATCAGGTACGCTTGCAATTTCTATATTAAATTTTTTCATTGTACTTCTATAAAACCTATAAATTTTTTACCGTCTGAACTAAACCTAGCACCTTGCCCAGTTGGAAGTCGATATTCCAAAATTTTTCCAAATTTAGCATGATGTCTTACATTCTTTATTACATTTGGGTTAGTAATTATCGTTGTTAGAACTTCCTCTCCAGCTGAATTAACTGCTGCTCTACTGCCAACAACTTTTGGAAAGAAGCTTCCCTCTCTTCCTCCATGTTTCATAAGAGCTCTCCCTGCCGAGCTATACCCTCCTTTACTAATAATATTTCCAGCTTTTATTAAATCATCAATTCCTACACCTTTAACAAGATTACTAAGAAACTTTAAAAGCGAAAATCCTCCTTGTATATCAGCTCCTTCACTTAAAAAACTACCAAATGCATGCGCTCTATTTTCATAACGTCTTAAATCCATTAATTCGTCATCTAAATAATATAAAGTATGTCCATCTTCATCTTTTCCTGATGTAAGATGATTGCCTAGTCCAATATTAAACAGATTAGTTTCTCCTAGTATAGAGGCTGTATTTTCAGCTTGTTTATAATATGTAGCCCAATCTTCTTTAGTCTTACAACTTGGACAATTACCTTGACTAAGTGCATCTTCTACGGAAGCTTCTTTATTATCCTGAGTCCTGTAACCACCTTCGTCCCAATCATAATAAATATAGGCTGTTTGTGATGCTTCAGCCTTCATTCCATCTGGATCAATAAAATATACGGGATTATTAAGAGCATATGTATAAGGACTAAATCTACGAGATTTCTCAGACAATGGGTCCACATTCATCCAACGACCTAAGGCTGGGTCATAATTACGTGCTCCATAATCGTAGAAGTTAAGCCCTAGCTCGTCTTGGAGCTCCTTGCCGTTGTACTTATACTTATTCTCAAAACCAGTTTTAACTATATTATAACCTTCCTGTTTTAAACCAAAGGGATAGAAATTATTCTCTTCCTTAATAACCAGAGTCTTATCGTAAATCAATCGGATGTTACCCAAATGATCTTTGTATTGGTAAATATATTTATAAGAACTTCCTGTAACCTCAACATACCCTTCCGCAGTTGGAAAAAACTTTAATACATTATTATCGTACTGATAGCCTTCCAGATAATCTGTATTAATGTTTGGTTTTCCTGTTTCACTTATAATCTTTTGTACTTTTTCTCCAGATGCATTGTAAAGATATGCAATGTTACCTACTGTTCCAAAAGTTATTAGGGTTGGCAGGTTTAGATAATTGTATTTGATAGCGGTTATATTTTTGTTATTGTCTTTGATCATATTACCGTTGGCATCATAACTGTAATCATCTACCGTGTTAGCAGCGCTGTCTACAAAACCGCCTGCCTTATAAGCCGCATTGGCATTGTCAACCACTTTTATAAGCTGGTTTGACGAATTATTTAGATAACTATAACCCAAATCATCTATAAGGGCAAAACCGGATCCGTTTAAGCCATTACGTTTTAACGTCTGAATATTTCCATTTTTATCATAAGTGATTGCTTCATTATAGGTGTTTGCCAATGTAGTTCCATTTTTGAACACAGCATCCTTTAATCGGTTTAGGTTGTCATATCGATAGCCATAGGATTTTATTATTCCATTGTCTGAATTGGTTGCCCAATACGTCTCTGAAATGTTACCATTATACAAAGGGATAACATTACTGATTCCAGAATTAGCAGCATTGTAATTAATCTTAAAAGCAAATAAATCTTTAGGATCTCCTGTTTTTGCTAGTGAGTTTATATCATTAATTCCTGTTAGCCATCCTCTTATATTGTAATTAAAATTTACTTTTTGTATGCTGGTCCCTGTTCCGCCTACACCTTTTTCATTTAATTGCCCAATATTATCATAAGAATTAGTCGAAATGGTTTCTTGTGCTAAATTATTGATTTTGTGTTTATTCGTAATTAGCCTTCCCATATGATCATACGTGAAAGTTTCTATCTCATTAATATCTGTATTGCCAGCTTTTTTGTGGCTTAATGTAGTTTCTAAAACCTTGCCGGCAAAATCAAGTTGTGACTTTAATGTGGTTACAACCGACTGATAGTTATTGTTATTATAATTATAAATTAATCTTCCTTTTTTGTCGTAATAATTTACATACGTAATCCATTTATCTGTATCTAAAACACGCACTTTGTTGCAAGTAGTGAGACCTTTAGGAGTTGTAACGGGAGTAAGTCCGTAAGATGTTGCAGTTGTACCTCCATCCAAATTAATATTAAGATAGTCATCATAATAATTTATGGTTAATAAATCTATATCGACAGTAGGAAATGCCAGATTTGAATAGTAAACATCAGTTGTTTTAATCTTTATACTGGTAGCCTTTTTATTTTCAAATAGTACAGTGCTTTTGTCAGCTAATTTTTGTACCAGGCTTCTTGTCTTGTCAGTTGTATTTATATATTCTCCAGTATAAACGGGTCTGCTAAAAGGATCATATTTGGTAAAAAGCCATTTGTTCAACGTTCTCAGGTTTGCATCTTGTGTTAGTATTGGCCTGTTTAATTTATCATAAACTATAAATTCCCAGTCTTTTCCAGGTAGTTTTTTCTCAACTAATCTGTTTTTTGTATCATACTTGTATTGGTAACACAATTCTTTTAAAACTAAACTAGTTACAGAACCTTCAGCCGTAGGAGGTAAGACATAGGTCAAATTTCCATAAGTGTCATATATATAGTAGGTGTCATGTTTTACTTCCGATTGTGAAGTGTTTGCATAATCAGAATAAGTACGTTTCAGAATAACCTGGCCTTCCTTGTTTTTAAATTCTTCGACAGTGTTGTTTTTTCCGCTTACCCAGTTTTCATCTTTCGTTATAGTTTTATATAATTGATTGTCTGAATAATTAATTGTTGATGCAACAGTTGGTACATAAACCCCATCAGAATTTAATACTGTTGTTACAACGAAGAATTTCACATTATCAGTAGCTGTTGCAGTATTAGTCTGATAGTCCATTTTTATTTCATGTCCTTTACCTAATGCCCAATCTTTTCCGGGAGCGGCTTGTAATAGAATACGATTTAAAGGTGAATTGTCAAACTTTTTTTGAGAAAACGGATTTGGAAGAGCATTGTCAATATCCTGCGGATAGTTTAATTTATAGTAAGCATTGATTCTGGTTTCTGCATCTGTGCTATTTCTGTATGAACCTATTGAGCCAACATTATCCATATAAGGAAGAAAATCTTTTTCTTGTCTTCCGGCATTGTCATATGTAATGTGAGTAACTATATCATTTTTATTTGGAGAACCTTTTATTGCAATGTTTTGCATTGGCCTGCCTAAACCATCATAATACGAAATATTTTCTATAACATCAGAGTTACTAACAATATCTTCGCCTGATATTAGATTCGTCTGATATTTGCGTGAAAGAATGAAATTTTCATTACTAATTGCAGAAATTGGTATGTAAGCGTCAGGTACAATTTTAGCTGTAAATGTACTGCCGGATTTTATAAGAGTATTTGGGCTAAGCACAATACTTTGCGTTGCAATAAGAGTTTCATTTCCTGTTACGTTATAAGGAGTATTAATACTCCCTTTTACTATCGTAGCCGGAACCTGAGCTGTGGCATATATACTGAATAGCAACAAAATAAATTGGATGCTGTATCGTTTAGTTTTTTTCATCATAATTATGATTAATATTTTTAAATCTTACAAGTTATGGTTCGATTGAGTCGAGAAAATCTACCTGATAGTTCAGATTGTCTGTATTAGATAGCCCTTGCTGAAATGTTATGATCTCACTTTCAAAAGTCAGGGCCGAGGCAACAGTATCAAATCTTTTTGTTGCTATACAAATCAATTTCCCTCTTTTTCCGTTCAAAGATGGCGGTATAAAGAAGAGATCTTTAGATTCCAGTGTTCTGATTAATGGGATTTGCTGCCCGGTAGTTTCCATTTTTAAATACCAATTAAAAGTATAGTTACGACTGTCAGCTACTTTTTGAATTACTGATGCACTATTAAATTTATAGCCTCCTTTAGTTACATAAAAATTAGTATAGTATTCCAACATGTAAGGAAAAGTTATAAAAGAAGGAAAAGCATGAGGAGTAAAAGTACCTTCATTATGAATTCCTCCTATTGGTCTTGGAAAATCAAACAGAGGATGCAAACTTGGTTTAGTAAGGCCAGTCCAGGTAAAAGTTGTTGGAAGAAATGCTGGTACAGGTATTTCGTACATTTTAAAATTATCTACAAATATTTTAAAATCAGGAGTATTCACAGTACCATTATCTATTAACCATGGAGCATCATTCCAATATCCAGGATCTGCAGGTACATTTCCAGAATTATTACCAACACCATACCCTGAAGTTTTGCTGCATACATCTCCTGAATAAAAATCATAAGGACTTAATTTATATAAAGCAGGCACGTTATCATAATCATTTAGTCCGCTTTTGAACTTGGTCAAGTTACTTTTTACAGTATAAATAACAGTATTTCTAGGCGGATCCTGATGGTTATTGTAACCAGAAGTTATTTTTGCAGAACAAATTATTCGCCCATAAATACCATCTAAACATTTTGGTATAAAAAAGATATTGTTATATTCCTGAACTTTTGGTAATTCTATTTTTTTTCCATCAATTTCCATCCACCAGGTCAGCTCTACGACCCTGTCCGGACCAAGAAATTTAGGATTATTTAATCCTGAAAGATTAAAACTATATCCCGATCTTTCTGCAAAGTAATTACAGGTATATTCTCCAATAGGATATGGAAGAGGTAATTGTGTATATTCTACAGCTAATGGATAATAACCGGGTGTGTAATGCACACCTGTCTGAGCTGGATTTGGAAAGTATAATTTGTCATGAAGGCTTAAAATGTTTCTGCCTTTGTATTCAGCACCATCAGGCAATTTATCTTCCCAGCTTACTCCTCTGCCACAAGCTACAGGTACTTTATATGGTTTATAGTCACCAATTGTAACCTGCAAATCGGTATCGTAAACAGAATTATCAACTTCTACCGGAGGTATAGCGCCCTTTTGACAATCATTAACAGCCCCTGTATAACCATAGCAATATTCCTCAATAATATTTTGATCCTGATCTTTAATTTTTTTAAGACGATTCAAATCATCATATTCGTAAGAAATAGAATTGCCTTGTTGATCTACTATAACAGAAATCCCTGTTAAAGGTTTATAGATGTAAGACGTAACCATTGCATTACTTAAACTGGTTCTAATCTTTTGAATCTCATTTTTTAATTTATCTTCATCATAATTTTGTAAATATTCCAGATTTTCAGAGCTTTTCTTACCTAATGAAGTCATAACTTCCGAATAGGTAGCATTTTCTATTTTTGCAATTGGTTTTGAATAGTTATACCCCCATAGATATACTGTGTGTATATCATCTTTTTTAGAGGATTCTATTGAATTACCAAATTTGTCATAATCATGAAATTGAATTTTTTCTTCAAATGGATTTGTAACAGTCTGTTGTCCTTTGACTGTTTGTACTGATTTTGGAAGAATTAAATTTTTCCCTCCTCTTGTGAAAGTGTCATATATTATTTCCTGGCTGTTGAGCTCTTCTGAACTTTGATCAATTTTTCTCAGGTTTTTTATTAATATTGGCTCTGCTATACGATTTGCGTTTGTCAAACTGACCATCAAAGGAGTAGTGAAGTCATGAGGATAACTTGTCTGTGTGATTAAAGAATTCGTATCTCCAGATTGATTAACAATATTTTCTATTGATTTTGGTAACTGATACTTTAAATCATAAACAGTAGTAGTAATATTTTCAACTTTGTTTTGACTGAATTTCGTAACTGTTTTTGTTTCATTGACTAGGTTTCTGCTTGAATAAACAGATGGATAAAAAGCAAAATCAGGCTGAATTGGCTCTGTATCATTTACCTCTCCCGGGAATATATCTTTTCTTGAAATTCCGACCTTATCTTTAATTTGATCAAAAGTATCATATTGATAGCTGTTTTTAGTTTCTTCTACTAAATTATTACCTTTATCGTACTTTCTGATAGATTTTAGTTTGCCTATTAATAATTCTGTATTGTTTGTTGTAGGAAACCTCCACCCATTGTTTAACCCAAATTCAATTTTATTTTTATCAAAATTTTTATAAGTAAACAAAGGTTTTTCTACTGGAAAATCTTTTCTTGTAGAAAATATTTTTTCAACATAGCCATTATCAGCATTTTCTTTAATTAAAACTCTCGAATATCCTACGTTAGATCCCTCCACAATATCAAAATCAGTTCTTGAATTAGTAAATGTGTGAAGTATTAACCCACTTTGAAGCGAAAAACTTGATATTCCCAAATAAGTAGTTGCCAATTGTTCGCTATATGCATGAGCAATTCCTAGTGTAGGCAAGTTGTTTAATATTCCCGAAGAATTACCGTTCGTATCTAAATAATTATATTTTTTTACTTGTAATGCCCCTTTAGTATCAACTAATTTATGAATGGAAATTCTTAGTCCTCCGGATTTAACATTTTGTCCGGTTAATGTAGAATAAAAATCATTTAATTCATATTCAAATTCTTCTTTTCCTCCGGTCGGATATTGCACTTTCGTTAACACACCAGATTTTGTATAAGACAGTGAAGGTTTTAATGATCTTCCTGCTGTAACAAAGCTATCTGAAAAAATAGGAAAAGGAGATATTGAAAAATCTTGTTGATTAGGTTTATAATATAGTTCAGGAGGAGGAATCAGACACATTCTACAGCTGATAGAGGTAATATTGTTATATTCACTTGATACGGGACCATTAGCATATCCTAAATAATCGGTGATGCCCGACCCTCTTTCAGGAAGTCTAATATCGTCATTATAAAAAAAGCGGTATGGTGGTATTGCAGTATTATTTTTGCCTATTTCCTGCACTGTTAAAAGACGAAGTCTTTTGCAAGTAGGTTCCGAACAATTATTGTTAGAAATCATGTAATCATATTCTAACTTTATAGTTTTTATAATATTTGTATTTAAATCCTTTACGATAATTTTTGATAATGCATAATCTCCAGGTAAATCTTTTCGTGGTTCTTCATATTTAAATTCTACACTTCCTTCAGCATAATTTATTTTACTTATTCTGTTTAAATTAGGATATCTGATTTCTGTAGAACTTAAATTTTGTGTTAGTTGATTACCATTTATATTCGTTATCTCAAAATCAGCAGTTTTTCTGTATTCCGGATAATTTATTGCATATGTTTCATATGTAAATGTAACTTCATTACCCTTAAAATCTTTTATAGAGCTCAGTTTGTAAGCCATTATTTCTTGTGATGTAAGATCCCTACTTGATCCTATTGTCTTATAAGGTTGCAGGATTTCTCTATTCACATATTGATTTACATCTAATTGATCAAAAACATATTGAGTTCCATTTATATTGGTAACTTCAATTTTTGTAACACCTTGTATTTTTCGTGGTAATCCACCATCATAATATTTTAAGTGGCTTTCAAATCCATTATCTCTAAATTCTGGAAAAAATGGGATTACAGATGTTTGGCCTATTGTTGTTGTAATTTTATTACCCTGAAATGCAATTTCCATTACTGATTTATCTTTTTTATGAGTAAAAGACGTATTTAGACCAGGTGCATTTACATAGAATAGATCTGGAGATAAATCTTTTTTGTTAGTTGGATACTCCATTTGATCTAATGTATAAATTTTATCAATAGTAGAATTTATATCATAATATTTATTTAAAGAAATGTTTGCATTTTGCATTAGCCAACCAACTTCTTTAAGTTTCATTCCTAATACATCATTAGTACCAAGAGCAGAAAATTTTAGTAGAGGATTATTAGGAATGTAAGGTAGAGTCCCCTCCACAGTAACTTTAAAGTCTTCTATACCTTTTATTACTTTAGTTACAACACCGCCTGCATTTAAGGACCAGTTTTGCCCAACGTTAGATGCTGTTTCATCTACTTTAATACCGGTAGAAGAATAATTTAATTCAATTGGGATATTAATTTGCCCTACCTGTATTTGATATATTGGCACATTAATACTTGATGTTCCTGTATATTCACCAACATTTGAAAAATTTACTTGTTTGAAACCTCCACTGTTAGGAGTTCCAATTTTTGGAGTGAAGATCTCACTGTAAAGTAAATTATTTATCTGTGATGACTGACCATTAGATTCATCTCCAATCGATGTTTGATTAATAGGCAGAGCAGGATTACTTCCTCCGGAAGTTTGAGTTTGCGCTACGATATTGAAAGAGCAGAAAAGCACAAACAAATAGTAATAGTTTTTCATGATTGTATTATGTTTTTTTAAGAAAATTACGATAAATTTTTAATAAATTTATTA
>NZ_QETH01000014.1 GCF_003105115.1 Flavobacterium sp. HTF
AAGGCTTTCTCTAAATCATATATATCTTTTGGAAGTTCTTCTACTAATTCATAATTAAGAAATCGATACCTTTTTATTCCAGGACCATTATCAAGAATATTATATTCCAAACACTTTACACATTTTACAATTTCAAAATCAAAATCAGGGATTTCACTATCTCTTTCTAATATAAAAGTTTCTAATTGAGTTTTACATTTTCTACATTCTGTAGAAAGAATCTCATGTCTTTTACGTTCGTCTTCTAGTATTTTGTCTGAATATTGTTTTTTAGTTAGCTCATAATTATTAAGAGGAATTTGATATACCAAAAAGTTTAATTTTTCACCAATATTGATTTTTAAAATTTGCGCAATTTCTTCAAAATAATCCGCTATAAATTCTCTTTCTTCTGTATCGAATTCATGAGAATCAATTTTTCCCAAATAATTTTCTAATACATTTTTTATTTCTTCCTCTGATTTTTTATTTTCACAAGTAGAAATCAATTTTACAAGTAGGTTATTAAAAAAAATCTCCAATTTAATGCATAAATCTTTTTCAGATGGATTTAATCCGCGCTTTTCCCATTCTTCGTCAGAAAATTTTTGTTTATTTTTTAAATCATTCAATTCAGAAATTTTAATATTCATATTTTTTATTTAAAATTAATGAGCAAAAAATTGCTTGACAAATAAATGCATTTTATAGGCTTTCAATATAATCCCAATGGGATATTTTTATTGGTTTCTTGTTTTTTTCTACCGACATATAACTCCTAACGGAGTATTTCAAGGAATTAATATTATATAGAAACTTCCTTAAAAACTAATCTCAAGCTTATACCCTTTTCCGCGTATCACAACAATTTGGACATTCGGATCATATTCCAGTTTTTTTCTAAGTTTTGATATAAACATATCCAGACTACGTCCCACAATAACCCCTTCATCTTCCCATATCTCTTTTTGCAGTCGGCTTCTCTCTATGGTTTCATTGGGAGACAATGCAAAAATGAGCAATACTCGGGTTTCAGTTGCCGTCAGGTCTATTGTCTGTTCATTCATGATAAGCTTCCGATTCTTCGCATCAAACAACACTGAACCCAAAGTAAACATATTAGTCTGTTGACTGACAGGCAAATCTTTTCTTGGCTTAACAGGTCTCAAAAAAACAAATCCAACAAATGCTAAAAATGACAGACCGCCCAGGAGATATTCTTTTTTTACTGTAGTTATACCTGTTGGTTTAAATTTAATGTTAATCATGTAACATGCTCTGGGCTGCTTTCTTCCTAAACAGGCTACAATATCATCTTTCTTATTTTTTGATATAGCGTATCCGTAAGCTACACTTGTATTTTCACAGTTCACTACGTTGACAACATAATCACGTGCGAGTGGATCCTTGGCTAACAAACGCTCAGTAATATTCACCAAAGAGTCCGTTTGAAAAGTAAAGTCATTCTCAAAACTGATCTGGTATTCATTTTCGGCGATTTTTTTTACCGGAAGCACTCTTGATGTATTGTCTCCTGATTGTAAAAGTAGTTCATGTCCGATCCTGCGGAGCAAAACTTCCCTTCTGGAGATATCAAAATCATCACCATCACTTATATTGAAAGCCACACAGATTACAGAGATAAACAGGAGTACTATCAGCGTAAGCAGGTATCTGCGTTTTCCGGACAAAAGGTTTTGGCTACTAAACATAGTGTCAATTTTTTATTTACAAAGTTTACATTTTTATTTACAATCTAAGTTCTTCAGGCTGAAATATATCAAAGTAATTTTGTTCTACTACTTTAAAGGATGTAAAAAATAAAAAGAATGCCTTAGATGAACAAGATTTATCATGAGATAGATCTATTTAATTAAACCTGTAAAAATATGAAGAAAATCATTTATGCGCTGATCTTATCGCTGGTTGTGGTAAGTGGACTAGTGTTTGCAAATTGCGAAATTAAAAACGAAACTCCTAAAAAATCAATCTCAAAGACACTCTCTGCCGCTGAAAGGAAAGCCGGATTGAAAAAATGGGAAGCTACTCCTGATGGTATAAAACTCAAAAAGTGGAAAGTGTCTCCACAAGGTAAAAAAGTGCTTGCCGGTGCTGCTAAAATAAGCAAGTACACAAGCACCTTTACCAATATGGAGGCAGTTGTAACCTCCCTTTCTCTTCCGCCAGGATCATTATTAGGTTTCGGAGTGATGGCCAGGATTAATGGTGAGGATTATATTCTTAGATTTGAGCCGCAAAAGTCTCAACTTCAGCAATTGCAAAGCCTGAAAGTTAATGACAAAATAATTTTAAAAAGTCATAGTGTATCGTACGCGCCCAAGTATTCATATCCAATAATATCGGGCGACTATGTAGAACGAGATAGTAAAGTAATTTATAAACGAACCCCTCGCAAAGGCGGTTGCTAAGTAATAAATTAAAGATAAATTCACGTATATACATTATGAAAAACAAGCTAACAATTTTAATTATTATTCCTTTCTTCTTCGGTTGCCGAGGGCCTGTAAAAGAGGAGAATAAAAACAATGCACCAGCAAGCTCCTTATCCTTAAATAGTGGAAATGAAAACTATGTTGCAATAGACACTAAGCAAAGTACTGTAACATGGAAAGGTTCTAATCTGATTGGTTCAAACAGTCATACAGGATATGTCCATATCTCAAAAGGAGAACTGCTTATTGAAAACGGTCAGCTTATGGGTGGTATAGCTGAAGTTGACATGAATACAATTGAAGATGAAAACCACGGGAGAGATAACGACCTTGTTAATCACTTAAAAGATACTGACTTTTTTGATGTCAAAAAATTTCCCGTTTCTACAATCGTACTTACCAGCGCCACATCAATAAATGGAGAGAACAAAAAAATTGCCGGAAACCTGACCATTAAAGGCATCACAAATCCAGTCACTTTTCCTGCCAAAATAGAAGTCAGGGACGGAATTGTTAAAATGAATGGCAAACTGGCTATTGATCGGACAAAATGGAATGTCCGTTATAAATCAGGAAAATTCTATGATCTTTTAGCCGATCAAACTATATCTGATTCTATTCAGTTCCATATAAAGATCTTAGCAAAAAAAGAAACATATGAATCTATAAAAGACTTTAATTAAATCAGATTATGTTTTCCTATTGCGGAATCATATCAGGTGTTCGATTGCCTACCCTGATATTCCACAAAGTCCTAAAACCTTCAAAGTCAATTGATTTTGGAGGTTTTAATTTATAAAATGAATATTTTTGACCGTTAACGGATGTTTTTGAGTTCCCAATGTTTAACTATATAGTAATTCCAAATTCCTTTTTGCATCGTAATTTCTAATTGATAGTCTTTGGGATTACGGTTATAATTTTTTCGATTCGTTTCAGAATTAACTTTAAGGACTTCAGTCCGGTTTTTAAATTTAAAAAACACATGTGGATTTTTTTTGGTATAAAAACCTCCTACGTTGCAACTTACTATTTCTATTTTGTTTTTTTCTGCTTCTTTTTTATTTAGGTAACTCCACATTACATTCGCAAGTTGTCCAAAACTCAAATATGAAACTACAATACCCTGCAATAAATAAAATCCAACCACATAGATTTTAGCATACGTTTCTTTAAAACTCAGGTATGTTTTAATTAAAAATTCTCTTCTGTAAATTCCAAAAAACACCAGACCAATAATTAATGGAAGGCAAAAAATATACATAACATATCTTCTATCGTGTCCAAGTGTAACATCTTCAAAAAACATATAATTTACAATGAAAAAAATCATGGAAAAGATCAAAAGAGGATAATGTATTCTGTCTGTTTTTTTCTCTTTATTTCTAAATTTTCTTTTTTCTATTTTCTTTAGGTTTGGTTTTTTTCTCAATATATTTTGTTGATTGTTACTTTTCTTCAAGCGAATATAGAGAATATTTACACTACAATCTATTTAACTTAATCGGAGCTAAACACCATAGCTTTTTGACAACCAAAAAATAAAAACACAAATTTATTTGCATATTGTTGTCGTGTATACTATATTTGCGACAACAATTTAAATATAGAAAAAATGAGAGAACTTACATTTGCATCATTACAAGTAAAAAATTTAGAAGCATCAAAAGACTTCTACGAAAAGAAATTAGGATTTGAAGTTGGAAACACTAATCCGCAGGCTTGTATTTTTAAGTACGACGAAGGAAGAGCAAGCTTTGCTATTCGTACTCCGCTTGAACCTCTGGAAAATAGAGAATTAGGAATTGGCGTGGCACTTTGGTTTGCTGTTAGCGAAAATGTAGACGAACTGAAAGAGAAATTCATCGGAAACGGAATAACAACAGCGGGACCAGTTATAGAAACTCCTTTTGGAAGAGCTTTTCATGTAAAAGACCTTGACGGCTATAAACTTACTTTTTTGGAGACAAAATAAAAGTAAATAATCCGTAATTTTAAAACAGACTGACGGAAGAAAAATTTTTCCTTATCCGGTCTACTAAAGGTTCTGTTGGCTATCTTTGAAAACATAAACCTGTTTTTTAATATTGATACAAATGCTTTAACATCATTATGGCTAAGGAAATTAATTTTCATTTTAAAAGTCCAAAAGACAGTCCCGGGTATTTACTCGGACAACTCACAATGCTTTGGCAGCGCAAACTAAAAAAGGTTTTAGATCCGTTAGATTTAACACAGACTCAGTTTGTATTGTTGGCCGCTTTGGGCTGGCTGTCAAAAAAAAGCAATTCTGTAACGCAAATTGACATTGCGAACCAAAGTAATGCCGACAGAATGATGGTGTCAAAAGTATTGCGAACGCTGGAAGAAAAAGGTTTTGTTACAAGGCACGAACATGAAACAGATACAAGGGCAAAAACCATTCGATTGACGAATACAGGCGAAAGCATTTTGCAAAAAGGTCTTATTGAAGTAGAAAATGCCGATCTTGATTTCTTTTCTTCTTTAGATGAAAATCTTCCGTTATTCAATTCTAATATGGCAAACCTTATTGATAAAAATAAGACGGAGTAAAAGTGATTCTGTTTAATATTTATCTTGGCGTAACAGTAGAAGCTATTAAAAATTATTGTGATGATATGATATTGAATATCATAAACAATACTTTTACCAATACTAGTCACGATAATTCAACCATTAACTCTATTAATGTTCAGCCTAATTTTAATCCGATTGATAAAGTTGTAGAACTTTACGAAGAAAAGGAAAAACTTTATGAACGTTTAATACAAGCTGAAAAAGACAAAGTCGAATATCTTGAAAAAATAATGAACCGAAAATAGCATATAATAGACAACAAAAAACTCCTTAATTTCTTAAGGAGTTTTTTGTTGTTTTACTTTTTTACTAACCACTTGATATTGGTGTGTCAGCTTATTTTTTTTCTAAAACATGGATGACTTTATTTTTGGTATCCCATATTGTAATGTACGCTGATAAAAAAGAATGATCAAGAGTGAATGTATTTTTTTCAGTTATTTCTAAAGGCTTATGAGCGGGGCTAAAATCTTCTTTTTCCATACCATAAAGGTTTACGGTTAAACGTTCATCGATTTTAATGTTAGACCAATTGTACATTGAACCGGGTTCGTCGTAAAAATTTTCAATATCCCCTTCTTTTTTCAACTTTTCAAAATAGGAATCCTCAATAGTAAAACTACCTTTTCCACCAGCTGTATCAAAAGTTATCAAAAGATCAGTTCCTTTATGTTTTATTTTCATCATTGGGTGATTGTCTAATTTTCGTGTAAAATACGGTAGTGAGGTAATGTAATTTTTATGTTTTTTAATGTCTTTCCAATTCTCAATATTCTCTTTTTGTTTATAGAAAGTAAGTTCGTTTCTTAAGTAATCTATTTTCATGTCATAGCCTTTAAAATAATCAAAACCTATCTGACCAATCACTGTAGGGGAAATCTGCTCCAGAAAATCAAAATTATTACCTTTTATATTTTTTAAAGCCTTATACTCATTAGTTCCAACTTTGACCTGATCAATTAGCGGATATTCGAGTACTTCATATTTTTGTCCGCTAGCCACAAATCCAGAACCTATTACTTTAGATTCAACTCCAACTACTTTTTTTGAATGAACAGAAAAAGCTTTGCTGTTTCCCGTATCAAACATCCAGCGACCTTTTACTCCATTGACTTCTCCATCAATAAAAGGCCAGTCATTAATAATGTCAACCGGTATTTTTACCACATCTCCTTCTAAATAGATTCTTTTATTTTCTTGAGAATAAATAGTAAAAGATGTAGAAAAAAAGACAAAAAACAAGAACTTTAGCAGCTTCATAAGTATGTTATTATTTATAGATTAATATTTATCAAAATTGTTCTAATGTAGGCAAAAAATGGTACGTGTGCATCGTCGCTTTTAAAAATGCCTCCTAAGTCATTTGATTTTTTATTTACAATAATTTATTTCCTGTACATTTATAATCCTTATTTTAGTTTTCCATTTTATTAGGCATAAATTTATTAATCTAAATAAATAGTTATGAGTGACAGCAAAACCACCATAAAACCTTTTCTGACAGTAAATAATGGTATAAAAGCGGTAGAATTTTATACTTCGGCCTTTGGAGCCATTGAAAAAGAAAGGTTTGAAATAGAAAACCAAAAAATATCTTCGGTTATCGAAATCGAAAATGCAGAATTTTATCTGAGTGATGAGGAACCTTGTGATGGCGCAAGCCCTGATATAAAATCAAATAGTTCAATCAGAATCATTTTAGAAACCAAAAATGCGGACGGGATATTCGAAAAAGCAATAAAATTTGGCGCAATAGAAATTTGCCCAATGACAACCGAAGAAGACTGGAGAATCGGAAAACTGAAAGATCCGTTTGGGCACATTTGGGAGATTGGCTATACTCTGTAGTGATACTTAGTTCTTCGAATTAACTGGTTTATTTTGATTTATATAAAAAACCACCTCCCAGGTCATTTAGAATTGGTGGTGGTTTTTACATTAATTGTATTTACCTGATCTGTCAGGACTACTTTTCTTTAGCAGTAATCTCGATTTGAGCAGTCATATTATCTCTTACCAAGGTTACAGCATTTATTTTTCCATCTTTAAAATCAAATTTCAATAAGTTAGGATAGTCTGTAATTTTAAATAAACCATTTTTCAAATACACCAACTCATTATCATTTTTCCCTTTAAAATGTTCCAATATCATAGATTCAACATAAAGACGGTTATTTCTTTCTACTATTTTGGTTTCTACTCCCTGCCCATACAGAAAATCGTCATAAGTTCCGATTAGTTTTTCTTTTAGGGAAGATGGTATTTCCTGAATGCTTTCATTAGTTGTTTTATTGTTCCAGTCCATCAGCTTCAGAATCGTTTTTTGAGTGTGGCTCATTACAGGAAAACGATTGGGTTTTTCGCCATTGGCCAGAAATGCAAAACCGTTTCCATCTTTCATCGTACCTCCTACAGTACCCCCAACTCCGGTATTAGAACCGTTACAAAAAAACCAGTCATAGTTGTTGTAACCAAAAGACTTTTGCCATCCGTAGCTCCAGCCCCCAACAGCATTTTTTAGAGCGGTTACTGTGGTTACTTTTTTTGCCACATTATGAGAAATCACTTTGTTGTTTTTATTGCGTAAAGCATTTTGCATTTCAATAGCAAATTTGGCTAAATCGGTTGGCGTAGACCACATTCCTGATGGTGCAACTTGTGGCGTAATTGGTAAACCTGTTTTGATCACTTTTCCGTCTTTATCATGAACAAGAGCCACATTTGTTAGAAATCCCTTTTCATTTGGCTGAATCATTGTGGTGTTTTTCAATCCAAGAGGCGAAAAAATATATTCTTTTGCAAGCTCTGCCATAGATTTATTAAACGTGTCTTCTAATGCCATTTGAATAATGGTATAACCGCCACCGCTGTATTGCCAATTGGTTCCCGGAGTAAACAAAAATTCTATTTCTTTATCATATCTCGGTATCTGGCCTAAAAGACTTTGTTTTAGTGTCGGGATTGCTTCTCCCTCATAATGGTCTTCAAAACCTTCCTGACTTGTACCAGCGGTATGGTTTAGAAATTGTCTCCATGTTGGGCTGTTATTTTCAGTAAACTTGCTTTTTGGCAAATGCCAGCGTTTTAAGTAAGGATCTATTGGATTATCTAAATTAATTAATCCTTTTTCTTCAAGCATAAAACAAAGAAGCGCCGTAATTGGTTTTGAAATTGAGGCTGTAGAAAAAGCGGTATTCTGATCTATTTTTTCTTTAGAATCTATTGATTTTACACCAAATTGTTTTGAATAAACAATCTCGTAATTTTCAAAAACCACAACACTAAATCCGGCCAGTTTATATTTTTCTAATTGCTGGTCAATATTTAAGCTGTCTGTAAGAAAGCTGTAATCTTTTTTGTTTGTCGATGCTTTTTTGCTTGTCTGACAATTCGCATTTGTTACTATAAGAAGCAGTAGTACATAAATAATATTTTTCATGGTATCGATTTTTTTTGGTTAAAAATTTATTTCGATACAAAGATGTGGAAGCAGTCGTTCCTGCGCGACCGAATGAAAAGATTCGAACGCATTTGTGTGGAAAAATAAGTACGAGTCGTTTCAACAACAAGTACGAGTAATTACAAAATTTTGATTTACAAGTTTTTACGATACGAAGTTGGCGTATTTCCTGTATGTTTTTTAAAAGCGGTATTAAAAGAAGATTTTGAATTAAATCCAACTTCATACAGGATTTCAAGAATGGTTACTTTGCTTTTTGCAGCATCTTTTAAAATATCCATCGCATTTTCTATTCGATACGTATTAACGAAGTCGTAAAAATGCTGTTCTAATTTATGATTGATTAAAAGAGATAAATCACGAACAGGAATTTCAATAGCAACAGCAACATCCTGAATTGTCAGCGAAGGATTTAAAAATGGTTTTTCTTCAACCATATACTGTTTCAGTTTTGATAAAGCGGCATTGTATGCTGTTTCGTTTACGGCTGCCGGTTCATTATTTTTTTCTTCTAAAACAATATCCGAAACGAGTTTTAATTTTGAATCGATATTTCTAAATAAATCAGGATGATTTAATGCGTTATATAAATACCAGCAAATAATAAACAGCTCTAATACTAAAATTACAATTTTGATTGATTCAGAGATATATAGGTAATCAGAAAATTTAAAAATATTTTTAAACATCACAATCAAATATAGAACAGACAGTACGCTCGTAAACTGAAAAAGCCAGTTATAAGAATTAATGTTCGTACCGGCATTATTTTCGAGATATAGTTTTTTTGCTTTTCGCAACAGCATAAAAACGGCAACCAGATATACAACTGTCTGAAGATGAAAGAGAATATGGGTAAACTGCAGTTCTACCCTACTTTGGCGGTTTATAATAAAATTAATTTTAGAAGCGAGATCTACGGCATAAAAACGAGGCAGCAAAATAATGTTCACAATTAAAAAGGGAAACAGATGTATGATGTATTTGAGTTTAAACTTAAAATCAGAAAAACAAACCGATAAAACATAGAGATAAAAAAGAGGAATTTGTAAAAAAGAAAGTGTTATTCTTAACATTCCCAGATTTGAAGGGCCATCCGATACTAATTCAAATAAAGGCCCGCTAATATCTATAGCCGTTACGATTAAAAAAGCAGCAAAAAGATAATTGCTTATTTTGTACTTTGTTTTTACTGTCACCAGAAAAAAGGCAAGAAATAAAGAAATGAACAGGGAGATTACAGTTACAATCATTAATAAATTAATCTTATCCATTCATTTGGTGTTTTCTTATTAGTAAGCGTTTAGACTTTGTGGAATAATTTTCATTTTCCTGAAGCGAATATAAGAAATATTTGTACTACAATTTTTTGCCTTTTTTTAGTTAAAAAACAGAAAGAACCCCGTTTTCTTCATCGCATAAAACCATAACATTTTCTGAGTGGAATATAAAAGTTAAAACACTGAATTTCATAATTTTACCAATTAATCGAAAAATAAAAAAAATATGGAAACCAGAATGATATGGGCAAATCTAACTTCGGAAGACCTGGAAGCCACACATAAGTTTTATACTCAGCTTGGGTTTGAGTCAAATGTCAAACATAGTTCTGACGAAATTGCAAGTTTTTCTTTTGGTAAGGATCGGTTTATTATCAATTTCTTTAAAAAAGAAAGATTAAAAGATGAACGAAATGGCGGGGTTGGAAATTGGGAAAATCAAAATGAGGTTATATTTTCACTTTCTGCCAACAGCAGGGAAGATGTAGATAAATGGTGCGAAAAAGTTCGTGAAGCATGCGGAGAAATTTTCTCTGAACCACAAAATTATGAACAAAGCTATACCTGTTGTTTTTCGGATCCCGATGGCCACAAATTTAATTTCTTGTATTGGCCCGGAATGTAGAAATCTAAAAAATAAACCATATAAGTAATATAAGTGCTTTTAAGTTTTTCGCTTATTGCCTTATATAACTTATATGGTTCAAAAACTTTGCGTCTCTCGACTTTGCGGGATTAATCTACTTTAACTTCAATTATGGAAGCTTGTAAACCAGAAGTTGTCGCTTTTAACTGAATATTTTCTTTCTTTCCATTCGACTGGATAATTGCAATACATTTTCCGCTGAAAAGTTTACAGGAATTTGCTTTAAAAGAATTCAGATTGGCCTGATAACCATTATCAACACCCACTAATTTTCCGCCTCCGGTTACTTCAAAATTGATTAAATCGGTGGCATTTGGCAATAAATTCCCGTCTTTGTCAACGGTAGAAACCGTTACATAAACCAAATCATAAGTATCATTTTTAATGGTCGTTTTATCTGCTTTTAAATCAATTTTAGAAGCTTCTCCGGCAGTATGAATTTCCTTTTCTAAAACTACTTTTCCGGCTTTTCTCGAAATCGCTTTTAATGTTCCCGGTTCAAATTTTACTTTCCAGGAAATATGCAAATCATCATTTTGCTTTGCTTTTTTTCCTAAAGATTTTCCGTTTAAGAATAATTCTACTTCATCGGCATTATTATAGTACGCCCAAACATCTACTTCCTGTCCTGCTGTCCAATTCCAATGCGGAAAAATGTGTAAAACGGGTTTCGCAGACCATTCGCTTTGGTACATATAATACACGTCTTTTGGAAGTCCGGCCAAATCGATAATTCCGAAATACGAACTTCTTGCCGGATACGGGTATGGATCAGGTTCTCCGATATAATCAAAACCTGTCCAGATAAAAGTTCCCGCCATGAAATCCTGTTTTTTGATAGTTTTCCAGTTTTCTTCATGCGTTGCACCCCAATAGGATTTCACCTGATCGTAAGCCGAAACGGTCCAGTCGGCATTTCCGTCAAACGGCGCACCGTGTTTTGTTGGCCAGGCTTTAATTCCATCCGGAGCATCATAATGCCCGCGCGTTTCCAAAGCCGAAACACTTTCTGAAGCCAATATTTTCTGTCCTTTAAAACGTTCCGGGAAATCTTTGTAGTCTTCGTGTTTATAATTAAAGCCCAAAAGATCCAAAGCGCCCGACTGGTAAATAAAATTCTTTTCAATTATATTTTCGGTCAAAGCCGAAGTTACGGAGCGGGTCGTGTCTAAAGATTTTACGATTTTGGCCAGCTCTCTCGTAATTGCAATTCCGGTACTGTCGAACTGCTCACGAATTTCATTACCAATACTCCACATCATAACCGATGGATGGTTGCGGTCTCTTTTAATAAAATCTTCCAAATCCTGTTTGTGCCATGCATCCCAGTCTTTATGGTAATCGTTGGTTACTTTTTTCTTTTTCCAGACATCAAAAGCTTCATCCTGAACGATAAAACCCATTTCGTCGCACAATTGCATCATTTCTAACGAATGCGGATTATGTGACATTCTGATGGCATTGGCTCCCATTTCTTTTAATAAAATCAGCTTTCTTTTTACGGCATGAATATTTTCTGCCGCTCCCAAAGCGCCATTATCATGATGAAGGCAAACGCCCAGTATTTTTGTCGGAATTCCGTTTAATGAAAAACCTTTTTCCGAGTCAAAACTAAAAAATCGAAAACCAAGCGGTGTTTCGTAATTGTCTGTTAGTTTTGATTTTTCGTAAACTTTAGTAACAACTTTGTACAAATAAGGATTTTCTGTATTCCATAATTTGGGTTGTTTTACTTCTAAATTATGAATCTTTTTTTCAGATGTTTTGGCACCGATTTTTTCTGTTGAAGTAAAATTAGCTACTTCTTTGTTTTCTGCATTTACAATAGAAGTAACCAGTTTAAATTCTTTTGCAGATGCATTATCATTATCAATCGTAACTTCAAAATGTACTGTTGATTTTTCTGCCGAAACCTCCGGGGTGGTTACAAAAGTTCCCCACTTCCCTACGTGTAGTTTTTCACTGGCAACCAAACGGACATTTCTATAAATTCCCGAACCGGTATACCATCTTGAATTGGGTTGTGCATCATTATCTACTTTTACGGCAACAATATTCTCTTTTCCGAAGTTTAAATATTGAGACAAATCATAACCAAAAGAAATATAGCCATTTGGACGAATTCCTAATGACTTACCGTTTATGAAAACTTCACTATTCTTAAAAACACCGTCAAACTCAATTGAAACGGTTTTATTTTTCCAGTTGGCAGGAACTGTAAATACTTTGCGGTACCAGCCCTTTCCGGCAGGCAAAAATCCCTGCGCCTGTTTTGTTTTACTGTCTTTATCAAAAGCTCCTTCAATACTCCAATCGTGCGGTAATTGGAGTGTTCTCCAATCGGCTGTATTGAAATTGGCTTTTACAGCTTCCGGGTGATTCCCCAATTTGAAGTTCCAGTTTTTATTGAAATCTTCTACAATTCTGGCTTGTTTTTGTGCAAAAATTGCTGTTGAAAACAAGATTGCAAATGCAAGTGTAATTTTCTTAACCATATTTTTATTTTTTCTCTCGCAAAGTCGCAAAAGCGCAAAGTTTTTTTCTGAACCATATAAGCTATATAAGAAAATTTAAGTTTTGCCTTAATTGAACTTATATAGCTTATATGGTTTAATTTTCTTAGCGACTCTGCGAGATTAATTTTTATTTACTGAAATTCAAAATTATCCAGCAACAACCCTTTCAAATCATCTCCTTCTAATGTAATTTTATACGTTCCGGCATTAATATAACCTCCTGATGTTGTGTTTAAAATTTTCCATTTTTCGGGTGAAGGGAAGAATTCAATTGTATCATTTCGCATTAAAATTCCGTATGCGTCTTCCATTTTGAATTTGACTTTTAACGGTGTTTCATTTCGATTCATAAAACGGAAACGCATCAAATAAATTCCGGCCACTCCGGGTTTTACTTCAAATTCAATACTGTTTTCAGTCTTTTTAGTGAATTCAATATAATCTGCTTTTTTGAAATTTCCTTTTTCGATTCCAGTTCCTGTTGTTTTTGTTTTTTCAGCTTCGATAACGACTACTGGTCTTGAATCGTCCTTTTCCCCCATATCATACGTTGGAACAACTACAATTGAAGGTATTGTTTCTGAATTATCAAAAAGAACTTTTTCTCCTTTTTTTATTTTTTTAATAAAAACCGTAAATTCAGTCTGATTACTATTTTTTGCTTTTTCTTCTGTTTTTTTATAATCCGAAAGCCATGCTGCTGTTTGGAATTTACGATCAACCAAAGCATACATATCTGAATCTTCTTTGGCCGTAAACGAGCCTTTATTTTTAGAATTAGACGAAAACTGTAAATAATCCGCTCCAAAAACCTCCGAAGGCAATTCGGTAAAAACAACTTCAGAATCTGAATATTGTTTTGAATTAATATCCAGCCATGAAGCTATTCTGTTGGTTTTATCATAAGAATCTAAAACCAGATTTTGAATGTTTTTTGAAGATTCTGACGCTGGTCTTGCATGAATATCTTTTGTTGCAATTGCAATTGCCGAAATAATCGCCTGTGAAGCTTTTATGTCTGGAAAAGAAATAACAATTTTTCCGTTTTTGCTTTTTATCACAAATGTTTTCTTCAGTGCGTTATCATGTCCGGCTTCTGCCCAAATATCAAAATCCTTTAAAACTACATTTTCGTTAATAGCAACGTCAAACAAACGCCAGCCTTTGCAATCCATTCCGCCTCCTGTTCCGTACCATGGTTCTGTAAAGTATAATTCTACTAAATATTCTCCGTCTGGGGCAGGAAATTCGTAGCGTAATTTATCAACACCATATCTAAAACTCTGAAATAACGCCGGATCTTTAGTGCCATTTATTGGATCGAAAGTGGTTCTCTGGCTTGCGAAAAAATCCGGAAGTTTTTCGAAATTATCCGTCCAAGATAAGGAACCCCAAGTATTTTGTCCATTTTTGTGCGTATCGGTAAACCAGGTATTCCCGGATGAATCTGTCAATTCAGAACCTCCGCAATTTACCCTGTATATATAATTATAACCGCTTTTAGCTTTTGTAATGTCCGCTTTATCAGTTATTAAAGCATCGAAATTTGGTGCTTTGGGAAGCGTATTTAAAACAATATAATCTTTGGCAACCGCTTTTCCGTTTACATATCCAACCGCATACAAAACATTGTATTGAATATTGACATTATTGAATTGAAAATGCTGTCCGACTCCCGGATTTTTTAGTTTTCCTAAGGAAGATTTATTCGCATCATTGAACAATTCTACCTCATCACAATTCGAGTAAATATCGATTCCATTTTTGATTCCGGTTGTTTCCCAACGGCTTGGCCAGGTATGCGAAACAATATAAACCATCGGATTGGTTTTGTTGGAAACATAATTGGCACGGTACATATAAAACGCATCCAGAGGTTCGCCCCAAATCGTAAAAAGTCCTTTGTAATTTACAGGTCCGACTTTGTCAATATCCCTAAAGCCTTCTCCGTTCTGAACACGTCCCGGATTTTCGTGCGACGCAAAAAGCCAGTTGAATTGTCCGGCAATTTTATCTTTTACCGATTCGGCTTCGCGGACTTTGATTTCCATTAATTGAGAAAAACGGTTCTCGCTTAAAGTTCCTTTTTGATCAAACTCCCCTTCTGTGTGTAAATCTGCTGAACGCCATGCCCCGTACTCTCCGTTTAATAACTGAGTGGTCATTTCCAAATGATATTTTAACGGATCTCCGCCATACGTTCCGGACCAGTTTTGAACCACATTCCAATCGGTTCCTTCTCCTCCATTGCAAGTGGTTACAATTCGTTGCGAAGCCGATAATGGATCCATCTCGCGGATTATCTGTGTGCATTCTTCTGCAAATTCCTTCGAAATCGTACTTTCATTTTGCAAACCCCACATGACAACCGACGGGCTGTTTCTGCGTTCCTTAATCCATTCGCGTAACAGCGTTTTAAAATTCTCTTTAAACTCAGGCGTATCATACCAAATATGTGCTGAAAACTGACTCCAGAACAGAATCCCGTTTTCATCCAGTTCTTTTTGGTACAATAAATTATGAGGCTGGTGTGCTTCTCTAAAAGCATTAAATCCACCCGCTTTGATTTGTTCGATTCTCGAATGAATCATTTCATCTGAAAACGAATGACTTTTCCCGATTAAATGTTCGTATTCACAAACGCCATTAATAAAAACAGGTTCGTCATTAATAAAAAATCGATTGTCTTTTCCGTCGCGGCTAACCGGCCAGCTCACCCAACGAATTCCGTAAGGTGTTGTTAACTGATCGATTATTTTTCCGTTTTCAAAAACCGAAGTCACCAATTTGTATAAATACGGATTTGATGGAGACCATAATTTCGGATTTAGAATTTCCGGAAGGGTCTGTACAACTGTTTTAATTTCTCCTGAAGTATTTTTTAAAGTGCTTTTTGAACTTACAACCTTTTTTCCTGAAATATCAAAAAGGACATTTTCTATGATTAAATTCCGATCTGAAGTTCCGTAATTCCTAATCTCTGTTGTTGCATGAAGAATAGCTTTTTGTTTCGAAACCGATTTGTCATTCCAGATATGAACACCAAAAGGTTCGATTCGAACCTCATTTGTTATAACCAAAGAAACTGGCCTGAAAATCCCCATTGGCTGCGAACCTTCAGAAAATCCCCATTCACCAGAACAGCCACCACAAACCCAGGGAAGGTCTGCTATAAATGATGGATGGGCTGCTTTTACAAGAATCTGATTTTCTTTAGTAAAAGAAACTGCTTTTGTAATATCTAATGTAAAAGTCGTTCGCCCGCCTTTGTGCTGCCCGACTTTTTTGCCGTTCACCCAGACATCCGCATATGAACTTACACCTTCAAAATAAAGAAAAAGCCGTTTCCCTGCCGTTGATTTATCTAATTTTAAAGTCTTTTTGTACCAGGCAGTTCCATGTAAATTTCCATGTTTTGTTCTTCTAAAACCATAATACTGATCCCAATTGTGAGGTACATTTACCTTTTCCCAATTGGAATCAGTTTTTGGATTTTCTACAAAATCTTCTTCTTTCAGCGGAAGATTATCCAACATTACGGTTTCCCAAGATGAGTTCAGCGAAATTTCTTTACGGACTGAACTTTTGCTTTGACTCCAAACAAAGCAAAAACCTGAAAAAAAACAAAAAATAAAAAAAACTATTTTCTTCATATTTTTTTATTGAACCATATAAGTAATATAAGGCTATTAAAGTTTTTATTCTACTAAACGTAGAATCGTGTTTGTCATTTCGACGTAAGGAGAAATCACACTAGTAACTCGACAAAGATTGGCGAACTGTTTGTGTGACACTACGTTCCTCAGGATGACAAGATTGTGTTTATATTTTTAGTTTTAATAAAACAACCAGTCTATTGCTGCTTTTTCTCCTGCATCGATATATCCGACATCACGTGGTGTAATGATTTGATCTGCATCTATAAAGCCTAAAATCAATACTTTTCCTTTTCCTAAATCTAATTTATTCTCACCCGGCTGGAACGTGTAAGTATGAATATTTACACGTGGCAATTCTTTTAAATTCATTGCACTTGCCAGAATAACTTCGGCCTGACCGTGAGCGTTTCCTGCAGCATCGGTTTCTAAACTTGGCGGCAATAAAAACCTCTTTTGATCTGAATTGAAATAACCGACTACTAATTTAACTGCTTTTGTATTTCTAAACTTCAAATGTGTTCCTTTTTCATTTTGATCGTTTTCTACGAAAGTAAATCCGCGTAGGTTTTGAAGTTCAGGAGCAATTTTGGTTAACTCCGAAATATCTGTTCCGTACACTTTTGTTCCCGGTTTGATTAGATATGTTCCCGGTTTTTCATCGATAAAAGATACTTCTGCCGTTTTCCACGGTTTTCCTTCTTTGGTTTCAATTTTACCATCTTTTGATGCTTTTAACTTCTCCAGATTTCTTTTAAAGTTAGCTAATTCACGTTCGTAATGAGGCAATAATTCGGCCCATGTTTTGTTATTCCCGTCATCGCCTCCAATCGGAATCCTGCGTTGTGCAGTCTGCATACTATTGGCATACAGATAAGAGTCTTTGGTAAGCTTCACCAATAATTCGTAATGCTCAATACTTTTTTCTAAATGAGGCATCGCTTTATCCAGATCTGAAATATCATTTGAATAACTGTATTTTAAAACCAACAAGGCTGCTTTTACTTTTTCTGAGAAGAAATCAGCGAAAGCCTTATAAGCATGAATATCATTTTTAAGACGTAAAAATTCTTCTTTGTCTTTGGTTACGCCTGCTTCCGCTTTATCGATTGCTTCAACCGCTAATCTTCCGTGTTCTGTGATTTCCGCTATAATTTGCGTCGGAAGTTCGCCCGAATGTGGTTCTTTGTTCCATTCCTTTTTAGCATATTCCAAAAGCAATTCGCCCGCAGGTCCGCAAGATTCGTGGAATCCCGGATACACACGCCATTTTGCCGGATTTACCAACTGGCTTTCGAACATTCCTAATAATAAGGTTTGACGGTTTCCTTCTGTAATTCCGAACCGTCTTAAGGTTTTTGGAGCAATTTCTCCTGTTTCTTCGTAGGCTTTTAAAATATTATTGGCTGCTTTCTGGCTAGTTCCATATTTTGAAGCTAGATCTTTATCCCAAAATTTAACTTCTTCATTTCGGTCTCTTTTACTGTCCCAGGCATATCTTGCCCAGGCTTTGTACCAAATCCAGTCACGATCCATTTCCAGAAGTCGCTCTCCCGTTTTGGTTTTATCTGCCGAATATGGCCAGTCCCAATACGATGCCTGTGGATATAAATGTAAGGCATTGGCTCCGTGAACACTGTGCATGGCTTTTACCGTTTTCTGAATAAAATCCGGTGAACCGTATCTGAAAGGTTCTAAATTGGCTAAAATATGTACGTTCTCAATATGAATTGATTTTAAAGCACTTAATTGTTTATGTGTTTCTCCCCAGGGTCCGCCCGGCGTATAAGTTGTTAAAGATTCTCCTGTATATTTACTTTCTGTATAAAGGTTTTTATATAACGGAAGTGATTTTTCCATTACCAAAGGCCCGTCTGTATCGTGAGAGCGCAAAATAATTGGTGGTTCGTCAGTTCTTCCCAATGCTTTTAATCCGTCCTGAACTCCCGGAATAATTGTTTTCGTAAACCATTCTACATCATCATCAACCGTATTTATTGCTTCTCCTAAACAAACCAATAATCCAACGTTTGGATATTTTTCGATAAAAGCGGCAATAGATTTTCGGGTATAATCTGAAAGTAATGGCGTAATTGGACGTGAACGATCCTGAGTTTTGATGTTGTAATGTTCTGCAAATGGTTTAGAAACAATAATATTATAAAACATCTGAATGACCCAGATTCCTCTTTTGTTGGCTTCAACCGTCAGGAATTTATAGATTTCTTCATTCTTTTTGAAATCTTCGTCGCTTACTTCTAATGCAAAAGGATATTCTTTTAGTTTCACTAAGGAAGCGAAAGGGTGTCCGTTCCATAAATATAAGGAATTCATGCGGTTGTCTACCAGCATATCCAAATACTTTATCCATAAAGCTTTATCATAAAACCACGGAAAAGTTTCCGGCGTGTAAGGATACTCATAAACATCACGTCCGGGAAGATAAACCGGTTTCTGCATTCCGATACAGGCACCTCTCAACACCATTTCCGGACTGTCATCGATATTGATTTCTGACGGAAGCTGGCCTGAATTTTTAATACGGTCTGTTAATTCCAGTGCGCCATACAAAGCTCCGCTCGCATCTGTTCCTTCGATATAAATGATATTTTTTTGAGTACGAATCTGAAAGCCTTCTTTTTTAGTCAGTTTACTATCGTCAATTTTAGCGCTTTTAGCATTTTTTTTCCAGAAATCGGTTCCTTTTTCTCCAATAACAATTACTTTATCTTTTGAATTTTTGAATTTATCAGAAGAAGTTACGCTGAATCCTTTTGTTGAAAGGGTTTCAGATAATTTATCTGCTCCAAATTTTGCTCTTGGCGAAGCTGCATCACTAACAATAGTGATGTTTTGCGCTGTTGCGAAAGAGGCGTAAAAACATAAAAAAAGTAATTGTAAATATTTCATGGTAATATGATTTATTCTGGAAAATGAATTAATCTGCTTGATCTGCTAAAAATCTGCGAGAGTATTTTTTTCCCGCAGATCTAGCAGATTTAGCAGATATTTTTTGACTTTAGTTTTGGAAAATGCGTTTTAAATAAGCCACATTTGCGCCGTAATTGGCTTTTACATTATGTACTTGAGTAACATCACGGGAACGCTCTACAATCAGCCATCCGCTCCATTTCATTTCTTCGAGTGTTTGTTTGATTTTTGGCATATCGATCGCCGGATCATTTTCTAACCAAAATTTATCTGTATTTGATGCATGTATTTGCGCTAAATATTTCTTCCCTAAGATTTTTAATTCGGCTGAAATATCTCTTCCGTTATCAACCGCATTAGCAAAATTGAAAGAGCTTTTAATATATTTTGAACCGACTTCTTCCAATAGTTTTTTCTCGTCTGTAGCATTCAAAGAAGTTTCAATCGCAATAACACCGCCAATTTTACCCACTTGTTTTCCTGCCCATTTTAGTCTTTCTATCACAATTGGCCTTAATTCAGGATTCTTAGTCAGATCACTTTCTGTTCCAAGTGGTAGGTACGCCACTTTTACTTTCATATTTTTCATGGTTAAAACACAATCATTAACCATTTGTTCGATGCTTTCTCTTTTTGCAAAAGACTGCGCATAAAACCCGGACATCGCAATTGAACTGATTCCCACTCCTGTTTCTTTTGATTTACCAAGGAATTTTTGTCTTTCAGCAGGATCGCCTAGTTTGCTGTCAAAAGTCGGTCTTTTTCCTAAACCTCCCATATCCAGTTCAATTCCGTCAGCTTTTATTTCTGCTGCTAAACCAAAAGCACCTAATTTTTGTCTTTTTAAAATCATCCAGTCACAAACCGCAACTTTATATTTTTGCTTTTTATTGGAAGATTGAGCTGTTACGCAACTATTGAAAGTCGTTGATATAACAACAAGTATTGCGATAAGTAAATTTCTTTTAGATTTCATGCTTATATTTTTTTTGTCACAGATTATATAGATTAAATGGATTAAAAAAAATCTGCTCGATCTGCTAAATCTGCGTGAAAAAAATTACTCTCGCAGATTTAGCAGATTTTGGAGATTAACTAGAATAAAAAATCATTTTAATCCTTTTAATCTGTAGCTTTATATTTTTTTGCCACTAATTCCACGAATTTTTACGAATTATTATTTTAAAAAATTTGTGGAAATTAGTGAAATTCGTGGCAAACTTTATTTTACTCTTCTTCGGCTTTTACTGCCGTTACCACTTTATTTTCATCGCCCGGCCAGATTCCTTTTTTGATTGGAAGTGCAACCAGTTTACGCGGATCAACTTTAACGTATTTTAGTTTTTCTCTTCTCCAGGTATAAACGATATGAACCATTCCGTCTGAACTCTGAATCATGGATGGATATGAATACTGACTGATTTTTGAATCTTCTAAAACCAAAGCTGCATTCCAATGAATTCCGTCTTTCGAAACCGAAACATTCAATGGCGTTCTTGGACCTTTTGCTTCTGTTCCCGGAGGAAGAACGTGATTATAGACCAATAAATGTCTTCCGTCTTTAAGTGTTACGGCATCCGTTCCTGAATTATTATTGGGAAGTCCGATTAATTCTACATCCGACCATGTTTTTCCGTTATCTTTTGAAAATGTGCTGAAAATGGCTCTGTTTCGGGTTCTGCCGATTGCCTGAATACTTCCGTCTTTGTGGAATAATATACTTGGCTGAATAGCATTTATTTTTTGTTTTCCTCTTGCAAGCGTATCACCCATGACCCATGTTTTTCCGAAATCCGGAGTAGATTCCATACGAAGTCTCCATCCATCACCTTCGATACTTGACGGACATAATAAAGTTCCGTTGCTTAATAAAACAGGTTTGTTTTTGATTGGTCCTAAGAAACCATCTGGCATTTTTTGTGCCTCAGACCAGGTTTTTCCTCCATCAGATGAAGTTCTGATTACACCCCACCATTCTGATGGTTTTGGACCTATTTTATAAAATAACATCAAATCTCCACCGGGAATCTGATATAAAACCGGATTCCATGTTGGTAATCTCGGACCTTCTTTCATTACACCGTCAGCAACTTTGACGCCTTCATTCCATGTATCACTTCCTTTTGGTTTGATAGCAACATAAATACAAACGTCAGGATGTCTTTCGTGTGTACCGCCAAACCATGATGCAACTAAATCGCCATTGGTCGCTTCGACAATTGTAACAGCATGACAAGATGGATAAGGAGCTTTATCGTAAATAAACTGATCTACCAAAATACCTTCTTTCCACGTCTTTTTTTCCAAAGCCGATTTACAACTTCCTAAAAGAAATAAACAAAACAGGACAAATGTTACTTTTAAAATCTTCATTCTTAGGTTTAATTTGTGAATTACAATTTTTGATATTTAATGCAAAGTCAATAATTTTTTAGACAAAATTATTTATTAAGTGTAAAAATGACACTAATTTTTTAAATATCTATCCTGTACTGTCCCGAATTAACAGAAATGCCGATTATTTAACATTTAGAACGTAAGATCCTGAAGAAAGTATAAGGACAAGATTACCTTTTTCTGTTTTATATGTATTTGAAGTTTTATTTAGTTTTTGATTATTGATCGTAACATTTGAAGCATTTTCTGTCGGAAGATAAACAACTGCCGATGTGTTGGGCGGAATCGTAACATTCCAGACTAATGTATTTTTGCTCTTTTTCCAATGGCTTTTGATTAAGCCGTGAATAGATTCATAGGAAGCATTAACGAAAGTCAGTCCCGAATTAAAATCAGGTTTCATGATGATTTCCTTGAAGCCCGGAGTTTCAGGATTACTCTTAATTCCTGCTGTATTTTCATAATACCAAATCAGTAAATCACCTAGTAACATCACATGGTTCTGCGAATTCATTTTAGGATCGGCCGTATTGCCGTTCCATAATTCCCAGATTGTTGTCGCTCCGTTTTTTGCCATGTATCCCCAACTCGGGTAGGTATTGTTTGAAGCCAGTTTATAAGACAGATCTGGTCTGCCAAATTGAGATAAGGTTCTCATCAGAAACTGAGTTCCGATCACACCAGTGCTAATATGTCCTTTGTATGTGACTTCGACTTCATGAATGATATTTTCAAAAACTTTATTTTCTAAGTTTTCAGGGACCATTCCGAAAGTCAGTGGTAAAAGATTTGCGGTTACGGTATTGTTAGCATAATTGTTGGTTTCTGAATTGAAAAATTTAGTATTGAATGCCGATTTAATTCTTTGCGAAAGATCTTCATAATACTGAACATCCCCTTTTTCGGCATTGCTTATTACTGCAAACTTTTTCATTTTTTGCAATAAATGATAATAAAATGCACTTGCGATCAATTCGCCATTTGTAGTTCTGGCCGAATCTTTAGAATGAATCAATTCCAGGGATTCCGGCGGAACACACCAATCTCCATATTTGTCTTTGGTCATTAAATCTTTAACCAGATAATTTTTCTCCATGTACATTATCCATTTTTTCATTGACGGATAATGTTTTTCGATTACTTTTTTGTCAGCAAATTGCTGATACAGCATATCGGCAACCGTAATATAAGTTCCCGGCCAGGTTACATTGTCTCCATAATAACGCCAAAAGGCCGGTGCCACGTCCGGGATTCCGCCATCGGCAGTCTGGGCGTTTTTAATATCGTCTAACCATTTTGCATACAAAGTCTGATTATCGAAAATAAAACTTTCGCCATAAGCTCCCGTTGTTCGGTCTCCAAGCCACGGCTGACGCTCATTTCTTTGTGGGCAGTCGATTGGCATTCCTTTGTAATTTCCTCTGATTCCCCAATAGGCATTTTTAAAAACCTGATTCATTGTAGCATCAGAAGATTCAAAAGTTCCGGTTGTTTTGATATTGTCATAAATCACCTTTCCGACAAAATTATCCAGAGCAGGTTTTACCGGAAATCCTGAAACCTCAACGAATCTAAATCCGTGAAAAATAAAACGGGGTTCCCAGGTTTCCTCACCTTCGCCTTTCAGAATATAATGGTCTGTAGTTCTGGCGTCACGCAGGTTTTCGATGTATAAAGAACCATCGGTTTGTAAAGATTCGGCAAATTTTAAAGTGACTTTATCTCCGCTTTTTCCTTTTACTTTCAATTGCAGCCAGCCGACCATATTCTGACCCATATCCAGAATATAAGTTCCTTTTGGAGTCTGTTTTATCGAAATTGGTTTTACTTCGCCCATCACTTTCATGTTCGGCGTCATTTGCGCTTCGTAAAATCCACCCGGTTCCTGAACATATTCTGCATTCAGCCAGTTTTTATCGTCAAAGTTTACGGTGTTCCAGTTTACTAATTCTTTACGGGCATCATAATCTTCGCCATCATATTCATTATTGGATAAAATGGGTCCGTTTGTAGTAACTTTCCAGGTATCATCTGTTCTGATTATTTCTTTGCTTCCATCAGTATATTCGACAAACAATTGCAAAGCCATTTTCGGGTAACCAAAGGTTTTGATTTTGTATGGTTTATAATCCTGACGCATGGTAAAAAAACGTCCGTTTCCTAAAATAGTTCCAAGGGCATTTTTTCCTTCTTTTAATTCAGAAGTGACATCAAAAACATTGTATTTTACGTTTTTGGTATAATCGGTGGGAACGGGTGCCAAAACCTGATTTCCGATTTTGTTTCCATTAATATACAATTCGTACATTCCTAAACCCATCAAATATACTTTGGCGCTTTTTATTTTCTTTTTCAGGTTGATTTCTTTTCTTAAATAACGCGCTGATAATCTGGAATACTGCGAAATACTGTCTCCCGGAGATGCCTTTTCATAACCAATCCAGCGTGTTGATTTCCAGTCGGCATAATTTAAAATTCCCATGCTGAAAAATGCTTTTTCAGCAGATTGAAATTCACCTTTATTGGTCCAGATTTTTACCTTCCAAAAAGCATTTTGTCGGTTTTCTAATGTTTTTCCTTTGTAAATAATGGTTACGGATTCGTTGCTTTCAACTTTACCGCTGTCCCATAAATCGGCGTTATTGGTGTTTAAATTTTCCAAAGTCGAAGCGACAATAATATGATACGCAGTTTGTTTTACCTCGTTTACATCTGCTTTTATCTGCCAGCTTAATCGGGGCTGCAGAACGTCTATTCCTTCCGGGTTATTTAGCATTTCACATTTTAAATCCACAACGCTGATTTTGCTTTGGGCTTTCGCCGAAATTGTGAAAAGTGAGATGATTATTGTGAGATGTAAAAAAAACTTTTTCATGGTATTGTTATAATTGTTTCTCGCAGATTTAACAGATACAGCGGATTATTTTTTATTTAAAAATCTGCAAAATCTGCGAGAGTAAATTTTATTTTCCTTTGTCAAAAATCGCCAATCTTTGTCGAGCCACTAGTGTGATGCTTCGTTCCTCAGGATGACAAACTGCCCAATCTGCGAGAAACCAATTATTCCGAAATCACTCTCTCCAATTTCTCAGAAACCGCAATTTCTTTTCCGTTTTTAAAGATCCTGAAACCTTTTCCCTTTTTATATTTTTCTCCTGTTTTATCCCAAAGAATCGTAATGATATTACCGTGGTATAAAACATTATCGAGACAAAACCAATCCCATTTTTCTTGTGGAATCAACGGATTCACTTCGATTTTTTCATCGGCTCTCGGGCGAAGACCAACCAAACCGGTTATCATCAAATCATTAAAAGTCGAATGGTTATAATAACGGCTTCTTTCTCTGTCTCCCATTAACCAATATCCGGTTGTTTCGTCTAAATATTCTCCTAAATAGGGTTTACCTCTGTAATATTGCGATTGGACGTACAAATCCATTTGCTTGAAATAATCTGTTTTCGCTACATAGTTCTGATTGTAATTATTCAAAACATTGGCTAAAGCTGTTAATGTCTGCGAGCTTGCAAATGGCCAGATGGCACCATCCCATTCGCAGGTTCCTGTTCCGTGTGTTCTAAAACGCGGGCTTCTTCTTTCTGCCGTTGTCAATCCAAACGGTGCCGAAAATCCTTTTTCGTCTTTAATCTGTTCCCAGGCTTTTTCAAAACCTTTATTTTGTTCCGGCAGATTAAAATACCACGGAATAAATCCGATGGCTTCCCTAACCTGAGCTAATGTATCTTTTTCTGTAAAGGTCTCAAAAAACTCGCTTTTTGGGTTCCATAATTTGGTTTCAACCAATTTTTGAAGTGTATCTGCTTTTGCCGAAAAATAACTTTCCTGATTCGAATCGCCTTTCATCTTTGCCATTTTCGCCAAAGCTTTTGCATTTCCAAACATATAACTGTTAATCGTTGGGCGTGCATTTCTAAATTTTCTTGCACCGCTTAACGATTCTTCCATTCCGTCTTTTACATCAAACTGCCAGAACAAACCGTCCTTACGTTTTCTGTCGCCTTCCCAGGCTGCATATTCTGAAACTAAATCAGGGTACATATCCAGTAAAAACTTATCGTCTTTATTCACCAAATAGCGATTGTATAAAGCATCTGCCGTCCAGCTGCTAAAGGTTCTAAGCTTTTTCATTGGCTTTCCGTCATTTCCTCTAAACCATAAATGAACGTCCTGCTCGATATATTGCGGATCATGAACCCATCTGAATTCATTAATATGATGTCCCAAAGCACAACTGATCATATTATATTTATCGGCATACGAACGATCTACCAAAAACTCCGTAATCGCAAATCCCTGCGGTGTTTTCTTAATATGTTTTCTCACACTCCACCATCTGAAATAATAGATTTCCTCAAAATTCTGCTGCGGACATTCAAACAACGGAATATTCTTTTCCATCCAGGTCCACGCACTGTCATTTGGAATCGCAAATTTCAAATTTTCATCTTCCATGGTGTTGAAATAATCAACATAATGTTTGAAGTTTTTTTCTTTTAAAATAACCGCTTTTCCTTTTTGAGAATGCCCCGCACCCGATTTGCAACCGCTGTTTATACAAGCGATTACTATTGAAAGTATTATTATTTTATGTTTGAAATTTGTCAACATTTAAAATACATCTTTTTTAAAGTTAAACCATATAAGCAATATAAGTTCAATTAAGTTTTACTTTACATTTTCTTATATTGCTTATATGGTTTTAAAATATTTTTTAATTCCCAATAAAAGTATAGGTCTGACCTGCTTTCATATTCACATCGTAAATAGTATAATTTGGCAATTGTACTTTAGGCAATTTTGCTTCTTTAGAAATAATCGGTTTCTTTACTTCAACATCATAAAACAAAGGATTTGGATTTTTTGCTTTTGCTTTTTTAATCGAAGATCCTTTTAAAGTGTTTTCTACTTTCAATCTACAGTTTCCTCCTATTTTCGAATAAATTTTCAATTCTGAAACTTTATTGTTTTTCCAGGTCATGTCAATTACAAATCCGCCTCTGGCAACCAATCCTTTTATGCTTCCGTCTTT
The DNA here is from genome assembly GCF_003105115.1 of Flavobacterium sp. HTF. Taxonomy (GTDB): domain Bacteria; phylum Bacteroidota; class Bacteroidia; order Flavobacteriales; family Flavobacteriaceae; genus Flavobacterium. The sequence goes on from NZ_QETH01000014.1 coordinate 26,967, forward strand.
CCAAACGTCTGGTAAAGCCGGTAATAAATGAATGGCATCTTCCTGGCTCTGCATCAGCATTTCGGCAAAACCGGCCGTGCATCCAAAGTTACCATCAATTTGAAAAGGCTGATGTGCATCTAACATATTCGGATACGTTCCTCCGCCTTTTCTTTGCTCAGCTGTTACCAAATGCAATTGATCCTGAATCAATTTATAAGCATGATTTCCGTCTAATAATCTGGCCCATAAATTCACTTTCCACCCCATTGACCAGCCTGTAGATTCGTCTGTTCTGTAAATCAACGATTGTTTGGCTGCTTCAAATAATTCAGGCGTTTTAATTGGCGAAATCTGATTACTCGGATACAAGCCATACAAATGCGAAACATGTCGGTGATTGTCTTTCGGATTGTCCCAATCGTCCTGCCATTCCTGTAATTGATTGTGTTTTCCAATTTTCATTGGAGGCATTTTTGCCAAAGCATCACTCACTTTTTTCACATAAGCAGCATCTGGCGAAACCAATGCCGAAGCTTCAACAACATGGGTAAACAAATCAAAAATCAATTGATTATCCATTGTTGTTCCGGAAGCAATTGTCGATTTTCCGGTTCCGCCTGCGTGTGTATTCTCAGGTGAACTTGACGGAACTACTACTAAATATTTCGTATTAGGATCTATCACCATAAAGTCAAGAAAGAAATCAGCCGCTCCTTTCATGATCGGATAAATTTCTGTTAAATATTTTTTATCTCCGGTATACAAATATCTTTCCCACAAATCCTGACAAACCCAGGCACCGCCTGTTGGCCACATTCCCGAAGCAGCAGAATCTACCGGAGCGGTGACACGCCAGATATCGGTGTTGTGATGTAAAACCCAACCGCTGGCATTGTACATTATTTTGGCCGTTTCTGCTCCTGACACAGCTAACTCTTTTGCCATTTGCACAAAAGGTTCGTGCATTTCCTGCAAATTGGTTACTTGTGCCGGCCAGTAATTCATTTCGGCATTGATATTTGTGGTGTATTTACTATCCCAGGGCGGAGTCACCATATCGTTCCAGATTCCCTGTAAATTCGCTGGCTGTCCGCCCGGCTGAGAACTCGATATTAAAAGATATCTACCGAATTGAAAATATAAAGCGGCCAACTGCGGATCAAATTGTTTTGAAAAATCTCTGATTCTCTCATTTGTTGGTTTCTTTGCCAAATCATTTGAACCTAAATCCAAAGAAACTCTGTTGAAGAATTTTTGGTAATAATCGACGTGGGCTTTCTTTATTGTTTCAAAATCTTTTACTTCGGCTTTAGCCAGATATTCTTTGCTTTTTGCAATTTCATCCCCAGATATGTCCTTATAATTTTTAAAATTAGTAGCAATCGAAATATATAAAATTACTTCATCGGCTTTGTTAATGCTTAAAAATCCGTTACTTGCGTCAATTTCCCCACCCTTATTTTTAGCGGTTAATCTTCCCTGAAATTTTACTTTTCCTTTTACGCCTTCAAAATTGGTTCCCAACCCCGAAAGTATAATTTGGTTTCCTTCTGTTGAAGCCACCGTTTTATCAATCGGACTGTTCATAAAAACATTACAGGTAATTTGTCCCGGCTGACTCGCAGAAAGTTTTACCACAATAACCTGATCTGAAAATGCGGTTAGAATTTCTCTGGTAAATTCAACTCCGTTTACTTTGTATTTAACTTTTGCCGTCGCATTGCTGATGTCTAAATCTCTGTAATAATCAGTATATTTTTGATGTCCGGCGAAAGAAATATAAACGCTTCCAAAGGTCTGATACGGCATTCCGTCATTGGTCTGAGACATGATATCCTGTGTAGCCAGATCCTGCGCTTCATCAAATTTTCCGTCAAAAATTAACTGACGAACAACCGGAAGTGCTTTAATAGATTTGGAATGTGCATTGCTGTTTGGAGAACCTGCCCAAATCGTTTCTTCGTTCAATTGCAAACGTTCTACTGCCGGATCGCCAAAAACCATTGCGCCCAAACGTCCGTTGCCCAAAGGCAAAGCTTCGTTCCAGATTGCAGCAGGTTTATCGTACCATAATTTCAGGTCGTTTTGAGCTGTTGTGCTTTGTAAAACAAACAGCGAAATTCCTAGAAAAGCAATTATTTTATTTTTAAACTTCATATTTTATACTTTTTGGGCAAAACCCAACTTATTTTTTAACCACAAATTTGCTTCGCCTATTCACTATCGTTCGGGTCACAAATTAGCACAAAAACATTTGTTTTGAAATTTGACGAATACCTGCAGGTTTACAAAACCTTGCAGGTATTGTTAATTTTAATGCGACAGTGTCGTCTTTCATTACGAGCGCGTGAGGGATAGAAGCTGGCTACCGAAGTAGCGCGGATAGCCCGACCCGATTTGGGAAAGTGGGCGAATTGAGCGGTTTCTAGATTGCCCCCTTTTTCAAATTGGGTCACGCCCAAATTTTACTTCTTAACCTCATAAACTTTCAGATTTTTTTCTCCGAACATTTCATATAATTTGTTGATGTCTTTCAGAGCATTTGCAGGAAGTTTTTCTCCTTTATCTCCAAAGACAAACAGCTTTTCTTTTGGTTCGATTACACAAGCCGACTCGTCGATTTCCCCTTTCTCATTCTTTACTTTATTCAAATCTAAATCTAAATATTTTGCCATAAATGGATATAAAGCCATACGTTTTGAAACTCCGAAATCATGTCCTTCTTTTGCAAAATGAGCATTTTCTACCAAATCTTTCTTTCCGTACAATTCATACGTTCTTTGGATAAAAGGAAATTCCAGTTCCGGAACCGCCAGTGTCCAGTCTTTTCCATCAGAAACAATTAATTGTGGTTTTGGTGCCATCATCGCTGAAACCTCAGCGTTGTTTGTTCCGTTTCCGCATAAGTGTATTCCGCGTCCGCTCTCGCAAGGACATCCGCCTGAAAAATGCGAAGACACCATCACAACCGGAGCGGTCACTTTTACCCTGTCGTCTATAGCTCCCAAAAACATGGTATGCGAACCTCCGCCTGAACCTCCTGTAACCCCAACTCGTGACATATCTGCATTTTTTACCGTTGCCAAATAATCTAATAAACGTATTCCGGTTAAAACCTGAACCGTTGAGGCTATACTGTTTCTATGTGTTTCTTCCGGAAACTGAAGCAGTGATTCTCCCCAGGCAAACAAATCGTAACTTACTACCATTGCTCCCATTTTTGCCAAAATCGCACAACGATACTGCTCGTCTTTTCTATATCGTCCATCCCCAAAATGTCCGTCAGGAGTTAAGATAACTGCTGCTTTTTTGTTTAATGGATAAGGTTTGTAAATCGAACCCGTTGCATAAACACCCGGCAATATTTCTAATGCAATATTCTCAACACTGTAATCTTTGTATATTCTTTTAGGAGTTAAAAGTGGCTTAGATTTAGGCCTTGGGGGAGCCTTGTCTAAACCAAATGAGGTTATCATACATGCTTTTAACTCCTTTTTGCGTTTCTCCCAATCTGCTTCGGTCGAATAAAGGCTTTCTAAGTAAAACAAGCGTTCTTTTCCTTTATCTACAGAAACTTTATGGTTTTCATATTTACGAATGATAAATGTTCCGTCCGGCTGTTTGAAATACATCAATTCGAATGGAGCTAAAATATTGGTCAACGAAACAGCAAGGTTTCCGGGTTCAATTCTCCAGTCGGCATAATCGAGTTCTTTTCCTTTTAATAAACCTCTGTCATCGTTGATGGTTACGTTAAAAACAGTTTCTATTTTCTTTAAAGTCTCTGATACAGGTTTTCTAAAATTAGTATCAGATGTGCTTTGCGCGTTTGAAAACGTCAAAGCAAAAATGGAAACTGCAATTGTAAATATTATTTTTTTGAGATTCTTCATTTTTATATTGTTGAGATTTTAGACGCTGATGACACGGATTTACTTTGTAAAGACGCGGATAAAAACGGATTTTTTTAAATGTTTAATCTGATAAAGCAAAAAAAAATCCGCGCAAATCTGCGTCTTCGCGTTAGCGAATCCGTGTGATCCGCGTTCTATATTTTGCATTCTATAGTATAATTTCCAGACCCCAGTTCTAAAGTCGGCTTTTTATCTTTTTCATTAAAAATTGTACGTACCACTTTTTTATCAATCTTTATTTCTGAATTTTTAGAAACTGGCAGTTTTATCGTTGCTGTTGTATTCGCGGGAATTTCAACTTTCAGGATAAATTTTCCCTCTTTCTTTTCCCATGACGAAACTATTTTTCCATAAACCGATTGATAATCCGCTTCTGCGAAAGTCATATCGCCCACTACTTCAGGCTGAATAAAGAAATGTTTGAATCCCGGCTGCTCAGAATCAGCTACTATTCCGGCCAGACTCTGATAAAACCATTCTTCAATTTGCCCCATCATAAAATGATTCCACGAATTTCCTTTTCCCGGATCCCATTGTTCTGTCAAAGTGGTCAATCCAAATTTTATCTGAAAACCGTAACCCGGCGCATCATAATGATTGTTTATTTTATACATCGTTTCGTTTTCTCCATTTCTGGCCAGAGCCTGAAACAAATAGCGATTTCCAACATCACCCGTTGTTAACCGGTCGCCTTTTGCTTTGATGTCTGCCATTAAATTCTGCATTACGGCTTCCTTGTACTGCGGTTCTACTATATCCATAAAAACTGGAACAGCATTGCTAAACTGACTGCTTGTTCCGTATTGCCTGGTTTCTGTATTGAAAAATTCCTTGTTGAAAGCCTTTTTAATTTCTGAAGCCAGAGTCTCGTATTTCTCAATGTCTTCTTTTTTATTCAATAATTTTGACGCTTTTGCTACCAAACTTGCTCCATAATAAAAATGGGAAGTTGCCGAAAGCGCAATCGGACTGTTTTTAGAATATCCTGCGGCATGCGTTCCGTAATCATACCAGTCGCCTAGTCCGTGCGAAACAATATGGTTCTTTGATGTGCTTTCTAAATAATCAACATATCGCTTCATTACCGGATAATATTTCTCTATAAGTGAGGCATCTCCATAATATTCATAATACATCCACGGCAGGATTACACCTGTAACGCCCCATTCCGGAGAATCGGTAAAATCTCCTCCAAAAACGATGTATTCGGGAACAATTGTCGGAATCAGGCCGTTATCTCTTTGTGAATCTGAAATGTTCTGCATTGTAGCCGGAATATAACTTTGTAAATTATAATTGAACATTAATCCGGGTCCATTCAGATGTATTTCCTCAAGCCAGCCCAATTTTTCCCTTTGGGGACAATCGGTGAAAACGCTTTGAAAATTACTTTTTATGGAATTATTAATCAGTTCGTGGGTTTTGTTGAAAATCTCGTTTGACGATTTAAAATTTCCCGCTTCTCCTGCCGAATTATAAATGAAATTTGATTTTAAACCTACAATTGTCGGCAGATTTTCATTCTTTGTTTCTTTATAATTGATGTTCTCGATCTGAATGTACTGAAATCCGTAATAACTAAATTTCGGCTGCCATTCTTCTATTCCTTCACCTTTTAAAGTATAATCATAATAGTATGGCTTCCCGGATCTTCCCTGTCCTATAGTTCCGTCATCGTTTAAACCTTCGCCAACCCAAACACGAACCGTCTGCCCTTTTTTTCCTTTTACTTTTATGGTTGGAAATCCGGAAAGGTTTTGTCCCATATTGAAAACATAGATTTCTGGCTTTGGCTGTTTGACTTCTTTTACTTCAAATTTTTTCTGAATCGTAACCGGGGGGGCTGTCTGTGCTCTCAGAGTTCCTTTTGGCGCTTCCTGAATTACCACTTTTTTCCAGTCTGAATCGTTAAACCCTTTATTATTCCAGCCTTTCTGTTCTAAATTGGCATTGTAATCTTCTCCTCCAAAAATGCTGTTGTACGTAATCGGACTTTTGCTGTATTTCCAGCTTTCATCAGACTTTATATTTTCTTCTGAACCATCTTTGTACGTAATTTTCATTTTGAAGAATAAAGTCGGCGGGCCAAAACTCACAAAGAATTTGGTATATCTTTCGGCCAATGTATTGTACATTCCGTTTCCTAACAAAACCCCAATCACATTTTCTCCGTTTTGTAACTGATTCGAAGTTAATTCATATGTATTGTAATTAACGGTTTTATCATAGTCTGTCCACAAAGGCGCAAATTCGCTGTTGCCAATTTTCTTTCCGTTAATAGTAAGTTCATAATGGCCTAAACCTGAAATGTAAACAACTGCTTCTTTGATTTCTTTTTTTACTTCGAAAGGTTTTCGCAACATAATGCTTCTGCGTGACAAAGAATCTGAAGCATTGATCAGAGCATCTTTTTTCTCTCTTTTGTAAGTTGCAGAATGATAATTTCGGCCTTCCGGCAAATGGCTGTTGGCTTTTGTAATTGCACCGATCCAAATTGGATTTAAATCTGATTCTAAAGGTGCAATTCGAAACGAGGCGATGGTACTCCACTTCGATTCTTTATTATGCTGATTCCAGACTTTTACTTTCCAGAAATATTTGGTTTCTTTTTTTAGCGGATTCCCGCTGTACGTAATTTGAAGGTTTTTGTTTGAAATTACTTTTCCGCTGTTCCATACATCTGCATCATTTTTTTTAAGTTTTTCCTGAGAAGAAGAAACTAAAATCTGATACGCATTCTGCGATACATTTGTCTCTTTTGAAACCAGCTGCCAGCTTAACCCCGGTTGATTTTGGATAACAGCTAATGGATTTTCTGCCATTTCTGTGGTTAGATGCACAGGCAAAATTTGTCCATTTGAAATGAACGTGATTAAAAAGCTAAATCCTAATAATATGTTTTTGAAATTCTTCATTTCTTGCTTTTAAAATTTGAACGCTGATGAAACTGATTTTTTTCTGTTTAAAAATATAAAATCTGTGCAAATCTGTGTTTTCGCGATAGCAAATCTGTTTAATCCGCGTTTTGTATTTTACAACTTTTTCGTAATCAACGATTCAATATTGAATACTGCTTCCGGGATTAATTTTCCGGTTTGAGGCAGGTCATCGTAATCTTCTGTATCTGGTTCTGTATCTGCATCAGGTGAATGTCTTTGTTCTCCTGTGCGGAACATAATTCGCTCAAATCCATCTGTTGGCGCATAAAATATTTTGGTTGCTTCTTTTTCGTCGTTTACTTTTACCGTATACGAACGATTTTTAGCATCTAACTTTACAGCAACTTTATATGTTTTATTGGCTTCGTATTTTGCGATTGTATTAAAACGTGCCCCTGTTTTTACTTTTAATTGCCCGTCGCTGTCAAAAACCAGTCTTACTGAAGGCAAACCTTGTTTGTTTTGAAATTCAATTTGCAATAAACCATGATTGTTTTGTTCAGGCATTACAGTAAAAACGGCTTCCATTTTTGCTGCAAACGGAATTACTCTTTCGGCACGGGAATAATCAAAAGCGTCCTGGTCTCTTAAAGTCAGCCATTTTTTGCCATCCGATTTTTTCTCAATTTTTGTTGATGCCCATGAAAGGTCGTATGTATTCCAAAATTTCAGCTCGTCTCCATTTGGAAGTGTATTAAAAATATCATTTACATCTTCCGTCACAACCGAAGTTACCGGAACCGGAATCGAAGCCACCCAGATATCTTCTTTATTCATGCTGTAGCCCACCCAGATTTTTCCGTCTGGCGGAGTTCCGTCTTTTTCAGTGATTCCACGTACATATTGCGGACCTGCAGATTTGTAGTTCCCGCCATAGCGCATCGGACTTACTTCTCCGTGAACCAACAATAAATCTTTATAATTTAAACCATCATCACTTGTCGAAATTGCCAAAGGCCAACGATATTCTGACGGATTATAAAGCGTGGCATAACGATTATCTGATGTTTTTTGTCCCCAGATTTTAGCATTGCTGTTTACAAATCCCGGCGCACGCAATGGCATATAATCCCACGACTTTCCGCCATCTCTGCTGATAGAAGTCAAGGCATGTTTCCATAAACCAACCACGTTTCCGTTTGGCAAATGATAATAACTAAAGGCTTTATATGGTTTTTGTAACGGAATTAACTCATCGTCGCGATCTGCTTCTTCCACCCATTGCTGTAAAACTAATGGTTCTGATAAGATTTCTTCGCAGGCTTTTTTTAATCCTTTATCTTTTGATGTGGTATAAAAAGGAAAGTTTGATTTCGATTTATCCCAGGTTTTATTATATCTGATGAAATAAATTTCACCAAAACTTCCGTCTTTTCTGATTTCGCGAATGACACGTCCGATTCCTTTTCCATCATTTGGATCGTCTTTTTCATCCATTGCTATTCCGTAATATGCTAAAGCAAAAAGGCGTTTGTCTTTTGAAGTATAGAATCCCATTCTTTGGTGCATAATCGCATCTAAGTTTTTGGCAACTCCTTCAACTCCTTCTTTTTTCCATCCGTCAGGAATACGGTAAATTGGAAAAATTACTTCCGGTTTTGTCCAGGTTACACCGTCTTTGGAAGTCATTAATAAAGTCTGGCTTGGCGGAATATGTTCTCCTGAAGGGGCACTTAAATAATGCAGATAAAAGGTGTTATTCCAGTACGCCATCATCGGCTGGTGATTGTACGTCCATCCAAAACCATCTGCTTTTTCAGGATGTTCACGGCTTGCTCGCATGATCTGTGTCGCGTGAACTCCAACTGCCGGACTTAACTGCCCGTGATGGTAATCTACATTCGAAAGTGTTTTACCAACATAACGCACAGTGTCATTTTGTGCATTTACAACCATACCAATCAATAAAATTGTGGCAGTGGTTATGATGTTGGTTTTGATGTTTTGGAAAGTAATCATTGTGTTTTATTTTTATCTGCCTGATCTGCTAAATCTGCGTACTAATAATTACTCACGCAGATTTAGCTGATTTGGCTGATTATTTACTTTTCTGCCATAGATTAAAAAATTTAAAAAATCCTTTAAATCTGTAGCATTATCTTTTATTTTCTTTCAATTAATCCCTTTAAAACCTCCTCTGAAATTGTTGTAATCGTTCCGTGTTTGTGTCCTTCCGGAAGTTTTATTTTTGAAGAAACATCTTCAAAATGAACAAAATCTGAAGTGCTTAAAGCTTTATAATTTTTTGAGCCGTAATTATCATAATACAACAGCCAGTTTTTACCCACTTTTACCACCGTTGGTCCTTCAGACAAATATTCGGTTAAAGGTTCAGAACTGTTTTTAAACGGACCTAAAGGCGTTTTTCCGAAAGCTACTTTTATGTTTCGCATTGGTCTTGTATTGTCTTTCAAAACCAAAACATAGTCCTTCTTTGCTTTTTTTACAATCACACAATCAATCACACTAAAGCCGGGATCGTAATATAATTTCGTATCTGAAAACGTTTTAAAATCTTTCGTCGTCACATAATACATTCTGTGATTGTTTTTCTCTTCTTCCACTCCCTTTTCAAATCGAAACGGAATCGTAGATGCCCAGATAATGATGTATTCTTTTTTAACATCGTCATAAAAAATTTCGGGTGCCCAGACGTTTACCACTTCAGGTTCATTTTTCATTACTGAAATATATTCCTGTTTTGACCAGTGAATCAAATCTTTTGAACTGGCGTATCCAAAACCGTTGCCGCCTTTCCAGTCTGTTGTCCAGACCATGTGATAGGTTCCGTCAGTTCCTTTTATAATGGACGGGTCACGCATAATTTTGCTGGCACCGATTTCCGGTTTTAAGAACGAGCCTTCAAGACCCTTCCAGTTGTAACCGTCTTCGCTGTACGCGAGATATAAACCTTCTGTTGCCGGTTCGCGGAACGAGGTAAAAAGATACAAGTCTTTCTTTTTCTGCGAATAACTAATCGCAAAAAGGGAAAGGGTTATGATGATGAATATTTTTTTCATGTCTTATTTTTTCTCCTGCGAGGTTTTTAAAACCTCGTAGGTATAGTTTGTGCGTATTGAAATACCTACAAGGTTTTGAAAACCTTGCAGGAACGCACTATTCTGTAATTGCTTTTTTATCCAGATCTTTTCCTTTTTTAACTGCTGTCGTTACATTGTTAAAAACATTGTTTTTAACAAATACATTTTTCGTTTCTTTTCCATCTGCTTCAATAAAAATATCGGTTGCATTAAACGGAAAATTATTGTTGATCAAAGTATTAGAAACATTATTCAGTCTGATAACCGGAACTCCTTTTATTGGTGTTGATGAACCAACATTGTCTAAAATCAGGTTTTTGGAATCTGAGATCTTAAACGATGACCCAACCGATGTATTTACTTTTACATCATGAAATTCAACATCTGTGGCTGTATTTACTTCAAAACCTTCTTTGCCTTCTATGTTTATATTTGAAAACGAAATATTCTGAACCGGCATTTCTGCTATTCCTAAAATCGCTCCGGCTTTGTTGACATTTGTTCCGGTAATATTACTCATATGAATGTTTCTGAAAATTGGAGTTTTCTCAGTTACAGGCTCTTGTTTGGTGTCTTTATCATAAAAAAGGCTCAATACAAAAGCTTCTTCTTTGATGTTTTTCATTACGATATTATCTATACGAATATCTTCTACAACACCACCACGACCGCGAGCCGATTTGATTCTGATTCCTCTGTCTGTTCCGTCAAAAACACAGTTGGAAATTGTGATTTTCTTGATTCCGCCGGACATTTCACTTCCAATAACAACACCGCCGTGACCGCTTAGCATCGTACAATTTGTAATCGTTACATTTTCGGTTGCAATTCCGTATTTACGGCCGTCTGCATCTCTTCCTGATTTGATTGTAATACAGTCGTCTCCAACGCTAATGTGGCAATTTGAGATATGAACATTTTTGCACGAAGATGGATTAATACCGTCTGTATTTGGTGAGTGCGGATTAAAAATTGAAATTCCGGTTATCGTTACATTATCGCAAAACTCCGGATTAATCGTCCAGAAAGGGGAATTTTGAAACGTTACGCCTTCAATTAAAATATTTTTACAATTTAAAACCTGGAAAAAAGCTGGTCTGAAAAACTTTTTGTCCATCGTTCTTTTATAATATGGTTCATAAGCAATTCCCTGATTTTGCTCATCCCACATTTTTTGATATTTAGTCTCCGGAATTGGACCTTTTGCCGATTCAATTCGATATACTTCATTCCACCATGCTTTTCCTTGTCCGTCTATTACACCTCTTCCTTTTATGGTAATATTTTCGGCATCTTTTGCATAAAATAAGGGCGAAAATGTTTTCATCATTATTCCTTCATAACGCATTTCTACAAAAGGCAGATAATCATCAAAATTCTCTGAAAATTTTAAAAGCGCTCCTGAATCTAAATGAATAGTGATGTTGCTTTTTAGTTTTAATGATCCTGTCAAATATTCTCCGGCAGGAAAAAAGATGGTTCCTCCGCCATTTTTAGCTGCTTTTTCAATAGCATTCTGAATGGCTTCCGTGCATTTTATTCCTTTGTTGTTTCCTCCTTCGTTTAGGATATTCAGCCAGCAGTCGTTTGCGAAAGTGGTGTTTAGTCCGGTTATGAAGCAGAGAATGAATAGTATGTTTTTCATAGTTGTGTTACTTTTTCTCATTATTGTCATTCTGAGGGATGAGGAATCTTCGCAAGGTATTTGTCAATCTTTGTCGAGTTTCGAGTGTGATCCTTCCTTCGTCAGGATGACAAGACTGTGTGGTTACTTTGTGTTCAAAATCAAAACCCAGTCATTACCGTCTTCTTTTTTTCCTGCTGGTTGAAAATTTTGAGTTCCTTTATTATCAAATATTCCGATTTTAGTTTTCTTTCCATTTCTTGGATTGTACCAAATCGCTTCGAATTTATCTCCGGAAATTTTTCCTAGTTTTACTTCTATTATTCTTCCGTTGTAAGTATACAGTAAAGCGTATTTCTCTCCTTTTATGGCCGGAATATAATCGTATTTTTCTCCCTGGTTAACAACTAAGGAAACATCTGGAACTCCTTCTAAAAATGGAATTTCTTCCATTAATTTTTTAATGTAAACCATTTGTTTTGCTCCTGGCGCATCGATTGCCGATGTCCATAATTCTTTGTTTCCGTAAGCGGGTTTATCGCCTTTTCTGAACATTTGCATTACAGCGTTGTGTCCGTATGTGTAACCTGCCGCACCTGAAAGTACCGACCAATATCCATAACGTCTTACATCGTTTGCTGTCCATTTTGGCTGTAAAGTATCGTGCAAACCGTGTGGAATTCCTTCGTAGGAAGGTTCTCCGTCAAGCGAAGGCTTGGTTGGTTTTAATTCAAAATCTCTCAGGATGAATTTGTAATTGTCTTCTTTGAAATTCGTTTTCACTGAATCCTGATCGTATCTTCTGTGACCTGACTGAAACATATTGAAATCCAGCCATTTTTCGTTATGAAAATTCTCTGAAGAATCTGTTCTCCCAAAGGGGTGAAAAGTCACTAACTGATTTGGATTACTTGTTTTTAAAGTATTTCCGATTGCATTCCAGATATCCTGAAATTCATTTCCGTGTGTGTCTCCTCCGTTTAACCAGATTACATTGGTTTTGTTTTTGTATCTGTCAGCTAAGAATTTAGCGTATAATATTGCCTGTTCCTTGCTTACTTTATTTCCTTTTGAAACGTTTGTTCCCCAAACCGGAACCATTGCCAGATAGATTCCGTTTTTCCGGGCTACTTCTAAAGTATAATCTACGTGGTCCCAATAATCGTATTCCTGTGGGTTTTTAAAATCATTTCCTTCAGTAATTAATGGTTTGGAAACATCATCATTTATTAAAGCTGCATCGCCATACACATTAACTGCATTTATGTTGTGTAAAACCATTACCTGAACAACATTGAATCCTTTTTCTTTTCTGTCTTTAAAATATTTATCAACGCCTGCTCTGTCCAGTTTTCCGAATGTCAGCCAGCCTGTGTCTCCTAACCAGAAAAATGGTTTCTCGTTTTCGGTAACAAAATAATGCTGATTTTTAGAAACTTTGATTTGAGGCAGAGTTCCTTTTGTTTTTGCAGATTGCGAAAATCCGCTTTGTGCTGTCAACAAAAAGCTTATACAAAGTGCGTATAAATATTTAATTTTCAGATTCATTTTGAGTTGTTTTTTGAATTTATGTTTTTTGGTTGTTGCCACGAATTGCACTAATTTTCACTAATTTTTATTTGCTTTGGCTTAATTTTTTCACGCACATTTTGTAGATTATTAAAAAATAATTTGTGTAATTCGTGGCAAACTTTTCTTTTATTTTTTCACTACAAAAAGCACTTTTTCCTTTATTTCACTTTGAGGAATGGTTACTTGTTTTCCTCCGCTGATATTTGCTTTTTTACTGATGCTTCCTGTTGCTGCATTAATGGCATACACTTCAAAAGTTCCTTTATAACTGGTTAAATCAATAGAAACATCCTGATCGTTTTTCATATAGAAAAGATAACTTTTCCCTTTATTTTGTAATATCCAAAGGTTATCTGTGTACTTATTTTCTTCTGCAGGTTTCACCTCTGAAAGCGCTGTATAAAACTGAGGTAATTCAATTTTCGGAATATTCGGCAATGAAGCTCCGGCCATTAAAACCGGCCATCCGAATCTTGAAGATCCGTCTGTAGAGTATAAAACTACTTTTTCAGGGTATTTCTGGCGGTATTCGCTAATGGCACGATATACCTGATTGTCTGTTTCTTTTCCGGTTTTTAGTTTTCTCGCATGCTGACGTGGTGCCAGATTTACTCCGCCTTCAGGTGCATATGCTGATCCGTCTTCTTTATAATACCAATATCTGATGTCGATTACATCAACCGTTTTTATTCTTTTTGCATCATTTAAAATTGCATCCTGAACATCTTTAGTTGCACTTAAGCCAATAAGTCCTTTTTTTCTTGTTTCGTCTTTCCATTTTTGGACTTCATCCAGCCAAAATTCCATAAAGTGTAACGGGCCTGTATATTCGGCACTTGTTAGCTGAATTACATTACTGTTTTCCTGAAAATTTTCCAACGATTTTCTGATGAATCCCTGATGCAGTTTTCTTCTCTGCGGATTGGTTATATCATAAAATTGTTCTGCCATAAAAATACGTTTGTCTCCTGCATATGGCGGTGGTTCCGGAAAACCGGTACTATTGATATTGTTTGCTGAACGCCAGGGTGAACTTGCCCAATGCGCTCCGGCTTCCAGAATATTATGCTGAAAATATTGCTGATTGATTAATAATTGTCCATTTGGTTCTGCTAATTTCGCAAAACGAGCCAGACGATTCCAATACCAATCGTTGAATTTCGTTAAATCATATTTACTTAAATGATCCCAGGCAAAATCCTGTCCGCTTCTTGCGAAAGGCTGCTCGTAAAACGGAGGCCAGACATCGTCATCGATACGGCGAACACGTTCGTGATCGTCCATTCTTCTGTCGTACCATAAACCATAATTGTGTTCTAAGGCTACAATGTTGTTTGAACTTAGATAACCGACCGTTTCTTCAATCTTATCTGTTAGTCCAACTCCTGTTCTTCCCGGAACAAAACGTGTAATGTGCGGTGTTGATTTTTTTACATCATTATCTAAAAGACTTCCTCTCCACCAGGCTACATTGGTTTCTTTTCCTGCAATTAATTTTCCGTCAAAAGTCAGCAAACCATTTTCTACTGTTATTTTTGAAGCTGAAGCAGTGGTTTTATTTTCATCTGAAATCTTTAAATCGGCAGCATTTTTAAGCTTCAGATTATTTGTATTGATTGGGTTTTGTTTTGAAACTTCTGCAATCCATTCTGATAATGTTTTTGCAACTTTAACCGAATTCTGAGTCAGTTCTTTGGCTACTTCAACACTCGGGCTTGATGATGGTTCTGAACCTAAATCATAGATATAAGAAGGCGTTGGAAGTTTTCCTAAACGGTTTTCTAATTGTGCATAAAATAAACTACGCGGATTAATGTGTCCGTTTACATCTTTCCAAATTCCGTTTCCTGCAAATTGTCCCCAAACTCCAAAAGCCCAGTTCAAAGCTGTTGGCGGACTGTAACATTCTATTTTTGATGCCGAAGATTCCCAGAATACACTGTTTCCTGCTGTCCAGCCTGCTCCTCTTCCGCCTTGTTCTCTATTATTGTAACTTAATGCTGCCCCGTCGATGTTTACGATATCAAATAAAACTCCGGTTACCCAGCTTCCGATTGCTCCGCTGTTGCTGTATGGCAGATGAGATTCGCATTGCACAAAGGCATTTGGTCCCGCAGTTCCAAATCCTCCAACAGCAAAATCGTGATATCCGTATTCTGAATAACAACGCTGAAATAGTGTCTGCTGCCCTTCTGTATAAAAAGTATGTCTTCTAAATGAGGCAATTTCAGAAACCGGTTCTGTAGCAATACAATCTTCAACTGTAATTTGCTGTGTTGTTTTTAATAAAGCCACGGCTCCGCCAGCAAAATGTTTGAAATTAACTTGCTTTACCCACGCATTTCTGGCATTTTCCATGCTTATTGCCTGCCATCTGTGCTCTTCATCTTTTTGGTTTGATGTATTATAAGTAGATTTTATTAAAAGATTTTCGATTCCGTTTTGTTCGATACGACCTGTCCAGGAATACAAAATCACTTTTGCGGGTCCGTAAACATTTTCTAACGCCATGGTCAGAGGTGCGCTTAGTGTAATTTCTTTCCCGTTGATATTGGTTATAACCCTGTTCCAGTTTACATCCCAGTCTCCTTTTTTCCATCCGATCCAGGAAGTTTCTCCTCCGAAATCCTGCATTTTCATTTCTTTAATCCAATTATTTGTCAGCGGTCTGCTGATGATAATTTCGTCTGAAACTTTTAGTTTTGAACTATTTTTCAGCTGGATTTTTTGTGTTGCTAAAGGAGAAAAAGCGGTTTGTAATTCAAAGGTTTCAAGTTCTTTTTTATCATCGATTCCTAAAACACGAATTAACGGTTCTCTTTCCAGTCCGGTTCCTAAAAGTATAGTTCCGTTTTCTGTATTTCCGCTTCCGCGAAGGACAACTCCCGATTTTCTGATGTATAGAGTTCCGTTGATTTTAAAAATTCCCTTATCTAAAAGAACAGCGCCGCGAAAACCTGTTTTATCAGCTTTCAGATTACCCACATAATCAATTGCGGCCTGAATTCTTTTAGTAGCGTCTTCTTCTTGTTTTGAAATGAAAATTTTGTTTTCCAGATCCGGAATTGCTTTTTCTGATGCCATATATCCTGCAAAAGAAAAATCAGGAATCTTGTTCCCTACATTATCTGCGGTATAGGAAAGTTTTCCTTCTTTGGTTTTTACAATATCCGGGAAATTGTTCTGGGCTGTGATGCTTGCATTAAAAAACAAAGAAACACACATTAGAGATAATGTGTTTTTGAAGCAAGGGATTATATTTTGTCTAATGAAATTCAATTTTAGTATATTTTCAATTTTCTAAGTTAAGCATTTCCACAATTTTGTCATTCCTCGGAATGACAACCTTTAGGTACATTCTTTATCTTGAATTATTGCAACAAAGTTTTCAACTTCGCTAACGTGTCTGTATTATTTTCGATTTTTGTCCAGTCAGTTTTACTGTTTGGATCTATATTATTAAAATACTTCTCAATATTGGTATAACCGTCTCCGTTTGAATCTTTATTAGCATCAGAAGCATCATTTGGATTCAAACCAAATTTCTTTTCCCATGCATCCGGAATTCCGTCATTGTCAGAATCTTTATAGGCTTTTCCTTTATAAACCGGATAACCTCCAACCTGGTCGGGATGTGTTATAATTCCTCTTTTGTATGAATCAGCAGGAAGTCTTCTTTTGA
Organism: Flavobacterium sp. HTF; assembly: GCF_003105115.1. Lineage (GTDB taxonomy): Bacteria > Bacteroidota > Bacteroidia > Flavobacteriales > Flavobacteriaceae > Flavobacterium. Next base: position 43,721 of record NZ_QETH01000014.1, read on the forward strand.
TGAATTCTTTTCCGATTACATTTTCCAATCCGTCTTTAACTTCAATTTTTCCGGTACGAACCTGTTTGATTACTCTTTCGTCAACGGCATCTCTTTTCGGGATTGTTGCTCCCACATTATTCAATACAAATTCATATGCTTCTTCTGCTTTCATAATTTTAAAGGAAGGCATTGAAAAAGGTTTTGGCTGTCTGATTGCTTCCAGAAATGATTTTGTTACTTCCGGTGTCTGATCTTCTAATTGTATTCCGCCATTCCAGTTATCTGCTGTAACTTCCGGTGAACCTACCATGAAATTCCCCGAAACATAGGCTCTGCCATATTGTTTTGGCTGAATATATCCTGATTCCGGTTTTACAATTCTGTAACGAATTGGCTGATCTTCGGGCGTTATTGGTCCGGGTTTGAAATAATTATTGATAATGTTAAGCATTGAACGGTAATCACCACCATCTAAAGTACGGTTCCACCAGTTAAAAACTACATTATTTACAAAATTAAAATCGCCGTACATTCCGATAGAAGCATTTCTTGAAATATTATCTGCCCACAAATTTCTCATAAAAGTGCTGTTCAATCCTCCAATCGTACTTCCGAATGCGTGGTTGTATGTATCTAAACCTTCTGATGAAATCGTATTTTGGATGGTAATATTACAAGCCGGTAATTTTTCTAATTTTGATTTTTCATTAGCAGCAAACTGATGTCTGTAAAGTGAAATATTTTCGTCTAATCCCCAACTAACGGAGCAGTGGTCTACGATGATATTTCCCATCGGGTTTCCGCCAAGAGCGTCATCTCTTCTGGTAACTTCAGTTGCACCACGTCTGAAACGCATGTGTCTGATAATAACATCGTGTGTATCAATTTCCAGTGTTTCGCCCGCAATACAAATTCCGTCACCCGGTGCAGTTTGGCCTGCAATGGTTACGTAGGGTGCACGCATGCTGATTCTTTTCTTTAGCTGAATAATTCCGGAAACATTAAAGACGATTGTTCGTGCTCCGACGGCTTCGCAGGCTTCACGAAAAGTTCCTTTTCCGCTGTCTTCTAAACTGGTTACTACAAATATTTTACCGCCGCGCCCGCCTTGTGTATAGGCACCACCGCCTTCTGCACCCGGGAAAGCAGGAATATCTGCCTGCACAAAATCTTTTGGATAAGAAGCCCAGGGCAAATAAGGTTTTCCTTGTTTTGCTTCTTCCAGAATAGTGTTATAATTGGCTGTCCAGATTTCGCTTAATCTTTTTTCTTCGTCTGCTAAAACAGCATCCGCTTTTTCCTGTACCGGTTTTGGAATAACGGGATATTGCGCATACGCAGATGAAACCAGCGAACAAAATGAAAAGGCCATTAGTGTTCTTTTTAAAGTGTGGTTGGGGAAAGTATTTTGCATTTTTTTAGTTCTTGGTAGTTAGTGGGTTAGTCCTTAGTGACTAGTTCTTAGTAATTCGTTTAAACGTTTAGTAATAAACTAATCACTAAGGACTACTTTTGATCTGATTTTGCTTTTTCTCTTTCTTCAACACGTTTATGCCAGTCAGCACTTTCTTTGTTTAGGTCGTAACCTTGTTTTGATAAATAATTGTTGATTCTTCCTTTGTATTTACCAAACCAGCCATGTTTTTCTTTTGAAGAACCTCCGTCCATTGCGTGTTCTCTTGCTTCAACCAAAGCCTTATAGATGTAGTCTTTTTGTTCTGCAGTTAAATTTGGAAGCATGTCATTGTAAGCTACAACTGTAATTGGCAATACGCCATATGTCATTCCGTCTTTAACTTCAGTAATTTTGTCTTCTGATAATTCCCTGCCTAATTTTTTAAGGTAGGATTTATGCAGTTTTGCAATTGACTCGTCTGCTTTTGTTTTCAGCTTATCAATTTTCTCGTTTTGTTTTTCTTTTGCTAAACCGGCGTCTTCTTTTACTTTTTTGATTTCGGCATCTCTTCCATCCTGGATTTCGCTTAAATCTCTGAATTGTTGTGCAATGATATTTGAAACTGCTTTTTCTTTTTCGGCATTTTTCAAATCTAACCCGGTAACTATTTTAGCCGCTCTTTCGTTGGTAACTTTAATATATTCCGGATCTAAGTGCTGTTGTGCAATACTGCCTGCGAAAACAAACAACAACATTAAAACACTAATATTTTTTTTACTTTTTGACATAATAATTTAGACTTTGATTATGAAGAAATAAGAATTTTATTTTTTTGAAATAATCCCGCAAAGCCATAGGGCGCAAAGTTTTGATAACTAACTTAAAATTTTATTTACGATCTGCGTCTTTGCGGGAAATAGTATTTAATCCAGTAAAGACTTTACTAAAGTCTCGTGATTGTTGTTCAAATCTTTCCAGTCTGTTTTAGAATTTGGATCTGTACCGTTGATATATTCTTCGATATTGTAATATCCGTCGCCATCTGTATCTAATTTTGCATCAGAAGCATCATTTGGGTTTAAACCATGTTTCTTTTCCCATTTGTCCGGCATTCCATCTTTGTCTGTGTCAGCATAGGGTTTTCCTTTATATTCAGGATATCCGCCAACTTGCGAAATATCTGTAATGATTCCTTGTTTGTATGAATCCATTGGTAAACGTCTGTGCTCGAATTGATAAAAAGTCTTTTTCTCTAATCCTTTTGCATATTCCGGAACTCCCGTTTTTACCGTTCTTACGATTCTTTCATCTACTTTATCTCTGATTGGCAACGTTGCACCAACATTTTTAAGTACAAAATCATAAGACTCTTCTGCAGTCATGAACTTATTAAACCATGGCATTGGAAAAGGTTTGTCGCTTTTCATTTTAGCAAAGTAATCTTTTGCTTCTTCGTAAGGCATTAACTCTCCTTTTTTGTTTTCGATCTGAATCCCTCCGTCCCAGTTGTCTTTAGAAACTTTTTCGTTATTGTTTACTACGTTTCCGTTTACGTAAGCTCTTCCAAAAACCATATAAGGCAATTTGCTTCTTCCAGATTCCGGTTTTAAAATTCGATAACTGATTGGCTGAGTTAAATCGGTAACCGGTCCCGGTTTGTAAAAGTTATTGATGATATTATAGTTTGCTGTATAATCACCTCCGTCTGTTGATCTGTTGTACCAGTTAAAAACCACATTATTCACAAAATTGAAGATTCCGTTCCATCCGATAGAGGGATTTCTACCCGCATTGTTGGCCCACATGTTTCTCATAAAAGAGCAGTTTTCCCCACCTAAAGTACTTCCGAAAGCATGATTGTAAGTATCTAAAGCTTCTCCGAATAAACTGTTTTGAATCGTAATGTTAACTGTTCCTACTTTTACATCTGCATAACCCGCACCCGGGCTGTACATATGTCTGTAAATTGACATATTTTCGTCTAATCCCCAGGTTGCAGAAACGTGGTCGATCATAATGTTTCCTACCGGATTTCCTCCAATAGCGTCATCACGACGGCCTACGAAAGTTTCTCCACGACGGAAACGCACGTGTCTGATAATTACATCATGCGTGTCAATCCATGTAGATTCACCTGCAATACAAATTCCATCTCCGGGAGCTGTTTGTCCTGCAATGGTAATATAAGGTGCACGAATAATCAACGGACTTTTTAATCTGATAATTCCGGCAACATTAAAAACCACAATTCTTGCTCCGCCTTTTTCGCAAGCTTCACGTAAAGTTCCAGGGCCTCTGTCTTCCAGACTTGTTACTGTGTACACATTTCCGCCGCGGCCTCCAAAAGTATACATTCCTCCTCCTTCAGCACCTGGAAAAGCAGGAATGTCTGCCTGTGGCAAATCGTTTGGTCTTGATGCCCACGGAATGTAAGGTTTTCCATGTCTGGCTTCTTCTTCAATAACAACCAGGGCTTTTTCCCAGGCTTCGTCAGAAAGTTTTGCCGCTTCTTCTTTTATTGCTTTTTCCTGTGCCTGAACTTCTGCGCTCAGTTTAGGATATTGTGCAAAACACTCTAAACTTCCCAAAAAAAGAAGAGATACGCTTAATAAAGTGAAATTTTTCATACTAATTTTTAATTGTGGTAATTCTTTTTAAACAAATCACCTGTATCTTTTGACGAATACAGGTGAAAAGTTTATATACTAATTCATTTTGATATTGAAATTATTCCTGATAATTGAAAGTTCCAGCCCCTCCAAAATTATCATTCCAGCCTATAGTTTGCAATAACCATGGGTTTTGAGTTAAAGGTGTTGTATGAAGACCGTTAATATAATAATTAGGATTGAATTTTATATTAACTGCTGCACCATTAAAGCTATCCATAGGTGTAACTAATGCCGTACGGGTAAAGTTATCATTATAAAACGTTGCCAAAGCTGCTAACTGAGCATCAAAATTTGCTGCATCAGGATCTGCTACAATACCTGCGCGGGCTGCTGTTAAAGGATCTGTACCTGATGATGTTGCTGTATTTTTGTATTGTAAAAAGTTTCCGGTACGTTTTGTTCCATTGATTGGCGTTAATCCTAATTTGGTAACAGTACCACCAGTAACTCCTGGAAGCACTGCATTATCATACAACATCCATCTCTGAACATCCCAAAAACGTTTTCCTTCGTAAGCTAATTCTACTCTGCGCTCATATAAAACTGCTTCAATAGCTGCATATTTATCAGTCAGTGTTCCTATTCCGTAATTATTTGCAGAAGCTATACCAACACGGCTTCTAATTCTACTTAAATAAGCTACAGTATTACTAGTCTGGCCTAATGCCGCATAACATTCTGCAATATTCAATAATAATTCAGCATAGCGATATTCCATAATATCAGTTCCTGAATATTGAAAGTTAGTCTCTTTGCTCGCTGCTGTATTACTCATTTTTCTAACAAATGCCGGGCTTGAAATTGCATTATTTGATTCCGAAAAACCTGCTTTGTTACTACCATCTACCCAACGATAAGCCCAAAGAACAGCATTTGGAGTTTCTTTATATCCCCATTTTACCCCAGAGAAAGCAAATGTTCTGTAAAATCTAGGATCTCTGTTTACGAAAAAAGTAAAATCATTATATCCGTTTGCAGCAGTTGGTCTTAAACCGCTTTTCATAGGAAACAAATCAATCATTTCTTTAGGAGCAGAAATCCCTCCGCTTCCTCCCAGGCTTGGTAAACGAATTCCTTTCTCCCATGAATTGTTTGTGACATTAGGCGTTACTCCTGATCCACAAAGTTGTACCGTGATTGCTTCCGAGCAAAAAGCATTATCTATTAAAAACATTGACTCCCATTGTTTGATTGAATTGCCATACAACCCATATCCGTCTTGTGTCAATTGAGCTTCTGCTTCCAGTCCGGCTTTCAAAGCGGCTTCCCAACGTTCATTACCACCATCCCAGTTTTTATTAAATAACGGACTTGCAAAAGTTAATAAAACTCTAGATTTCTGAGCTAAAGCTGCTCCTCTTGTAAAACGTCCGTATTCAGTATCCCATTTTCCTGGCAATAAAGAAGCTGCCATATCTAAATCTTTTACTATCTGAGCAACTACTTCAGAAACTTTTGCTCTTGGAATCTGAATAGTTGGATCATCTGCTGATGCATTCTGATACGTAGTTACAATAGGAACTCCTCCATAAGTACGCATTAAATCAAAATATTGTATAGCTCTCAAATAGTACATCTGCCCTTTTGCACGATCGCGAAATGTTTTATCCAGATTGGAACCTTTTACATCAATTTCTTCTAAAAAAGCATTACATTCCCTAATCCTGTTGTAAGGATGATTATTAATGCTTGTTGTTAGTTTAGCACCATAATAAGTACTCGCTTCTGCAGAATTAATTAAGGTTTTGTTTGGATTTATATAATCCTGTGTACCTCCAAGTTCTTCTGTTAACCTAGAATTCGCATCAGTAAAGGACCCAACTACAGTTGATACAGGAGATTTATATGCACTAAAAAAATCATAGTACTGGTTATCTACATAAGCCTGCGCACGTTCCTGAGTTTGGTAAAACGTATCATCATACAAACCAATACTCTTCTTATCTTCTAAAAAATCATCACTGCATGAAGTACCTAATGCCATCAAAAGCGATAATGTTATATATTTAAATGGTGTTTTCATAATTACTTTTAATTTAAATTAGAATGATACGTTAAAATTAAGCGACCATGTTCTAAGTGTAGGATAATTTACAGAAGAATTATCATACATATTTCTGTAATGATCCGGATAAGGATTGTATAAATCCCAAAGGTTATTTCCTGTAACTCCTAAAGTCATACTAGCAATCTTGGTATCTTTAAAAACTTTTTTAGGAATTTCATAACCAACACTTAAGTTTCTAACAAAACAACGGAAAGTATTTATTTCCCAGAAATCTGAAGGACTTGACATATATGTCCATTGTGCTACGTTCGGATATTTACCATTTGGGTTATCTTCAGAATACATATCTTTCCAGAAACTTTCACGAGACCACATATTATGTGCCGATGACGTTCCCTGATTTACTAAATCAACGAAATTAGCTCCACCCCATGACGTTGCAATTTGAGTTCTTAAATAAAACCCTTTAGCTTTGAAACCTAAGTTTGTAGTAAACCCGTAAGTTCTGCTGCTATTTGCCAGTTTCACGTAGTCATTCTCTTTTGCTATCTGACCATCAGCAGGTGCTAAAGTTCCGTCAGGGTTAAGTTGTCCCGCAACATCCTGATATGCCAATGAACCTTTTCTAATTCCGGAAGCGGAATTGATATCAAAATATTTTGGTGCACCGCCAACCTCAGCTGCACGCTCAGTTAAATAAGCCCAATAATTGGCAATATCTTCATCTGTACGAAGAATACCGTCACCAGTAGATGTTCCTTTCCATACTTTGAATCCCCAAACCGGGTTAAATCCAACAGAATTTCCTTCTCTTGTTGCATTATTAGATGGAAGTACATTCCCCTGATCAGGATATTTTTTCACCTCATTATTGTTAAAGCTAAAATTGATCCCTACATCATAGCTGATATCGCTTTTTATTTTATCGCTCCATGAGATACTAAACTCTGATCCCCATGCATCAATTGCACCATAATTTTGTTCTGCAAATGCACCTCCTACAGAAATTGGTACGCCTGTAGCACTACTCATATCTGTTAATATGCTTGTTGATTTATCATAATAAAAATCAGCAGTAATATTCAGTCTGTTCTTTAAAACATTTAAATCAATACCTAAGTTATTTTTTACTGTAGTATCCCATGTTACACCTCTGTTAGGAGTTACTCTAGGGGTTAAACCTATAGCATTAGTTCCTCCATTAGATCCAAATTGAAAACCTTTATCAACAATAACATCATAAAATTGAGACCATCTCCATGGTTGAATATTGTCTTTTCCTGTTTTACCAATAGAGTAACGAATTTTAAAGAAATCAACCCATGGTACATTTTTTTCAAACCATTCTTCTTTAGAAACTACCCAACCCAATTGAAGAGATGGAAAATATCCCCAGTAATTTTCGGGTGCAAATTTTGTAGAAGCATCACTACGGAAAAGAAACTGGAATAAATATTTTTGTTTATAGTTATAATTGAAACGTCCAAAATAAGATAATGTTCCTCCTTCAACCTTAGTTGCCTGGCTATTAGACTGACTTAATGTTCCGGCTGTACGGTAATCGCCTAAGTAATCTTTACCTGTTTGTTCGTAAGCTAAACGAGTGAATGTATTATAAACTTCTGAAGCTTCACCACCAACCATTGCTCCAATCTGATGGTCTCCAAAAGTTCTTTCATAGTTAATTAAGAAATCTCCCTGAGTACTTTTACTATCATTATTATTATAATAAACTCTTGAATTTCTTACGTTTGTCTCCAGAATATAATCCCCATCAGGGTTTGTTGTTGCATTGTAAAAAGTAGGATCAGCTGCACTCGCAAGGTGATTACCTAACAACTCATAATTTCTGATTCTTGCCAAATCGTATGGCAACTGAATTTGTTCTGTATAGCTTGAACTTTGAGTTCTTGCATAATTAACTTTAAAAGATAAACCTTTAACAGCTTGTACTTTATAATTCAAAGAAGCATTAACGTTATATGAATTATCTTCTGTAATCTGATGTGAACCATTATTTAAGTTCGCAAAATAGTTCCATCCGGCAATATTGTTATTTGCATTAGCACTTTGGAAATTCTTATTTGAATTTGGAAATGGTGATACATAATATTGTTTCCCATCAACAACTGTCTGCCAAGGAACATGTTGTGGCATGTGAAGCAAAAATCCATAATCAGCTTGTTCTCCACCAGAAGCAGATGCGTAACTACCGTCACTAATATTAGATGACGCTTTAGTAAAAGATTTATCAACAGTTCCGGCGTTACCTGAAACCGCAGCAGAAAAATCTAAGCCTTTTGCAATTTTAGCATTAATCCCTGTACGGAAATTCCATTTGTCATATTTTTGATACCCAAGGTTTGCGTCCTGAGTAAAATAAGTAGCTCCTGCAAAATAAGTAACGTCTTCACTTCCGCCACTAACCGAAAAAGTGTGTTTTTGCTGAATTGCCGGTTTCCATGCTTCTTCCAACCAATTGTAATCTAAATTTTTCATTTCTTCCAGTTCAGCCGGAGAATACAATCTAAATGTTTCAATAGTAGGATTTTGAGAAGTAAGATATCTATTACTAAATACTCCAAACTCATAAGCATTTAAAACTTTACTATGGCTAACTGCATCATTAACAGCAAACTGACTGTTGTAATTGAATTTTGCCTTACCAGCTTTACCACGTTTTGTTTTTATAACGATTGCACCTTGTGAAGCACGGGCACCATAAATTGCTGCCGAACCATCTTTTAAAACAGTCATACTTTCAATTTCAGAAGGATCTAATCTGTTGAATTGTTCAAGTGTTGGTTTACCAGTCGCAGGATCAACCTGAATCATATCGTCAATAATTACTAACGGTATAGTAAAATTTCCATCCTTAGAAAATCCGAAAGTCTGACGAATCTGAATACTTCCAGCTTCACCCGGACGGCCTGAACCACTTGTAACAGAAACACCCGGAACTAATCCTTTCAAAGCATCAGAAAGGTTTGTTACCGGCAAATCAATAAGATTATCCGTGTTTATTGTCGCAATAGCACCAGTAAGTTCCTTTTTTCTCTGAGTACCATAACCAACGACTACGATGTTTTCTAATTGATTAGAATCATCCTGCATGCTCGTATTAACAATAATACGTCCGTTTAATGGTAACTCGACTTTTTTCATTCCGATAAAAGAGAAAACTAATGTTCCTCCGCTCTTTACCTTAATTTTGTACTTTCCACTGTAATCTGTTGTTACAGTATTTTTTGTAGATTTTTCAGTCACGTTAACTCCAGGAATCAAGAGTCCTGAATTATCAGTAACGGTTCCTGTTACTGTTACATGTTCTGAGTTTTGAGCATAACTCAAAACACTCATCAGTGTAAACAAAAGAAAACTACATCTCTTTATAAGTGCTTGTTTCATAAATTGTTTTTTTGGTTAGGTTAATTAGATTGTTAGTTTAGTCATGAAAAAAATTAAGGTTCTCTCAAGATAAAAAATATTTAAATAAATCTTAAACCATTTTTTAAATGTTAAAAACACATTTATTTTTTATGATTCAAAAATATAACGACGATACATTACAACCGTCCTGTTCTATCCTGTATTAATCGGATAATCACAAAAAAAAACACTTAAAAAAGTAATATTGATAAAAATAAGGAAGAAAAAATATGTGAAAAATAAAAAAGAAAGAGTTGCTTTGGTTTTTATTAAATTTTAAACCTTTTTTAAAGGCAAATCTATAAAAAACAAAACAAATCTCCCTTTAGGCTGTTTAGTTTTCAAAATATTTACGTTCGCCCTTTATATCTAATTTATTAGGTTTAGGCTGTTTTTTATAATTTTCAGTTTAACTGACTAAAAAAACAAGTATTTTTAAAAATAAAATACTTACAAAATATCATACAGGATAGCTGTATAAATTTACAAATGGATTGTTAAAAAAAATTCTTTTAAAAGGTAAATTCTGACCAATGCTAACGGTATTTAAATTTAAAATTCTAAAATAAAACCTTTTAATCAATATTACCTCAACTTAGTGCGACATCCATACCGTCATTTCTCCCTTTCCTTTATTACCCCACGCAAAATAGGGAACCAATTTCACGGTTAACGATTTTTCACCTTTTAAAGAAATCGGTTTATAAAGTGTTTTATTCCAGGAATTATCCTGAGTAATAGTAGAACTGGCTTCAATAGTCACAAACTTTCTGTTTTTTAATTCTGTAAAATCAGTTTTGAAATTAGACTTTAAATCTAAAATCACATCATTTACACTCGTATTTGCAGGAAGCTGATCAGATTCTAAACAATAAACCAAAGGCCCTCTTTTTACCGCCACCTGATTTTTAACCTCTTCTACAAGCGGATTTGCCTGCATTATCTCTACCGGCATCGGAAGATTCAATTCGATAACATCTCCTTTTTTCCATTTTTGATTTACTTTTAAATAAGCACCTGAAATGATTTTATCCGTTATTCTTGAATTATTAACTGAAACTTCTGCATTCTGACTCCATCCCGGAATCCTTAAAAAGAAATTCTGTAAATCTTTTGGTACTTTTATAACTTTCAGTGTTATTTTTCCATCCCACGGATAATTGGTTTGCTGCTCAATTTCGATTTCTTCTCCATTTAAAGATTTTGTTTTCAACTGATTACTTCCGTATAAATTCACATACAAACCTTCTTTTGAAATATTGTAAGCATAATTTCCAACTTCGGCAACGGTTCTGGTTACGTTTGGTGCACAGCAGTTTGATAACGCGATATAGCCTTCACGTTCATTCCCCCAACGTTGATGAAATGGCAAATCATTTGAAACATTCAGCGGATTATTATACAGGAATTTTTCTCCTTCCAGATCCATTCCGGAAAGTACACTATTGTACAATGCCAATTCTACAATATCAGCATATTTGGCATCTCCCGTAATCTGTAGCATTCGCCAGTTCCACAAAACATTTCCAATATTGGCACAGGTTTCAGTATGCGCCGTTGCATTTGGTAATTGAAAAGGTCTTCCGTAAGCCTGATGAATTTTCTGCACTACAGTTGGATCATATGAAGTTCCGTCTGGCGAAACTCCATCATACAGAGAGCCACAAGCACCTGTAATATACATTTTGCGATAGGTTACATCATCCCAAATCGATTCTAAATTGTCCAGTAATTTCTTTTCTCCTGTTTCGGCATATAAATCGGCAACTCCGGCGTAAAGGTAATTCGCCCTTACAGCATGACCCATTGCGGTTGTCTGCTGTCTAAACGGAATTCGATCCTGATTATCATCGGTTCCGTCATTTGTAGTTCCTCTAATATCGATTAGATTATTTGCTAATTCTAAGTATTTCGGATTTTTAGTTGTTCGGTACATCTCAACAATGCCCATATAATGTGACGGACAAATTGCATTTCGGGCTAATTCCGGTGAAGCTTTTTTGTAGAAATCATATAAGAAATCAGCAACTCCTTTTGCAATATTCAAAAAGTTCGTTTTTCCTGTGGCACGATAATGAATGCAGGCTGCAGTCATTAAATGTCCCATATTGTATTTTTCAAAACCCAATTGTTTTTTTACTTCTTCAGGACCTAAGGTTCCCCAGCGTTCGTCAATTAAAACCGGGGTATGGATATAACCGTCTTTACGCTGAACTTTCGCAAAAAGCGCAATCGCCTTATCCATTTCAGCATCGAGTTTTTTGTCTTTTGTTACGGCATACGTTGCCGCCATTCCTTCAAAAATCTTATAGAAATCACCATCATGAAACGAAGGTCCTTTAAAAGCTCCTTTGCTTAAACCTGCTGCAATTTCGAAGTTTTTGTAAGCGTGTGAAATCTCATCGTTATGATACAAATCCCACATATAAGGCAGTGTGTTTTTGGTTTCTACATCAAATTGTTCTTTCCAGAAACCGTTCGTCCATTTTACATCCTGTAAACCTACACTTTGCAGTTTCGAATAAGGGCTTTCTGAATTGGCAACCAAACCTTTGTTTTGTGCCAGTAATCCAGAACTAACAAAAAACAAACTAAGGGAAACATTTAATAAATTTTTCATTTTATAATGATTTTTTTGAACCATATAAGTGATATAAGTTCATTTAAACTAAACTTTCTTGAACTTAAACCACATAAGCATTAAGTCAATCTTATAATTTCTTATATCACTTATATGGTTTAATAATTTATTTTACGAAGAAATTAATCGTTCTGCTCATTGAATCTCCGTCTGCATCTTTTACGGCCAGGACGAAAGAAGCAAATCCTTTTTCAATTGCTGTAAACTGAATTTCTTTTCCTTTTAAAACTACTTTTCCATTTTTGAGATCAGAGAAAGTATATACTGGCTTATTTTCATAACCTTTAAAATAATCTGTTACGTCTAAGACTTTTTTCTCACCTGAATTCACAAAATTATGAGGCTGTGCCAGCCAGTCTAAATAATTATCCAGTTGCGTAAATCCGTCTTTGTCTGTATCCTGATTGGCATCTGAAAAATCTCCTGCTTTTGAATTTTCGCTTAAACCAAAAGCTTTTTCCCACCAGTTTGGTAATCCGTCATGATCGGTGTCCCAGTCTGTGGGGCGGTTTTCTGATGCAAAATCCGGCCATCCGCCTGCATCCTGTTCGTTATCGATCATTCCGCCTAAACCGCTTTTACTTCCTTTGTAGGTGAACGTTCCTTTTAAAGTTTCATCTACAATCCGGTTATCGTGTTTATCAAAAAACGGCTGGTTTGCCCCAACATCCGAAAGTACATTTTTATAAGCCGCTTTCGCTGATTGCGTTTCTACATACGAAGGAAAAAATGGTTTGTCGACAAATGTTTCATACTCTACTTTCTCATTATGACTTATAGTCGATTTTCTTCCTTTTTCCTGAGATTTCTCATCAAAATAACCCGGCATTATATTACCATTAAAATAATAACGCTGCATTCCTTTTCCAACACCTTCGTGCTGTGCATTTAACGCCACAAATATTTTAGTAGAAGCTCCCGGTTTGTAAAAATTATTTACAAAATTTACTTCGTTTGCACCACCGTCTGTAGTTCGCTGTCCCCAGTTGTAAACCACATTATTGGTGATATCCAATCGGCCTGTATAATAACCGTCTCCGTTTAAGCCTCCGCCAATACTCCAGTTTCTTCCGTAGTTATGGGCCAGTAAATTGTGATGAAAACTTCCGATATCACCACCAATTGTAGCTGCAAATCCGTGCATTTTTCCAACCTCATATTTATCATGTCCCGCCACATTTAATGCTTCAGAAATTAAAGTTCTTTGCAACGAAATATGATGCGCACCACGCGAACTAAATGATTCATCAATTGTCCAGCTAATCGAGCAATGGTCAATAATACTGTAATCAGCACCCGTTAGTCCCATTCCGTCAAAAGTAGTTCCGCCGCCAATTCTTACTTTTAGGAATCGAACCACACCATCGTTTCCTGTTAATCCTATTGGCGCTCTGCTGATTGTGATTCCTTCGCCAGGAGCTGTTTGCCCCACAATAGTAATATAAGGCTGATTTGCGACTAATCTCGAAGCCAGTTTTATATTTCCTGAGACATTGAAAACAATTGTTCTTGGTCCTATTTCCTGATTGATAGCATCACGTAAACTTCCCGGTCCGTCGTCATTTAAATTGGTAACTTCAACCACTTTTCCGCCACGTCCTCCAACAGCATAACGTCCGTAACCTTCTGCTCCCGGAAACGCCAATTGTGCAGGTTTGAATGACCAGACATTTCCTAAGGTTACTTCTCCATTATTATCTACTTCATCGACTCTCCAGTAATACGTTGTTCCGCTATATAAGTCAGAAACTGAAAAAGATTTATCCGTCAGTTTTCCTTTAAATTCTTTTGAGTTTTCTGTTGCATTTTCTACGGCATTTTTATCTTCCCCGAAATATAATTTATGAGCTGCCACATTTTTTACAGCATCCCATTTTAAATTTAAAGTTTTATTGACTTCAACATGTTCGTCCCTGTTTTTTGGTTCCGGAGTACGCGACTGGTTCATTAAGTTTGGTGTGTCAATTTCAAAACCATTGATTACAATTTGTTTTATTACATCTGGATTTGAAGCCGGATCAATTTCAAAACGAACTATTACATCTTTGCCTTTTTCGGCATTAAAAATAATATACGCCATCGCAGCATCGATTTTAGCATTGGCTCTCTGGCTCGCATTTACAGTTTCCTGAAGTTTTCCGTTTACATAAATTTTGATTGGAGAAAAAGTTTTTCCTGTGATGACATCAAAAGCATTATGAAACGTCAAAAGCGTATGTTTTCCAGCTTTCAGTCCGCTGATTTTCAATTCTAAATTTTCGGCCGTAACGAGACCGTCACTTCCTAATCTGTTGTAAAACGGAGCGCTCATGCCAACTTTGTACCATTTAGAAGTAAAGTTTCCTTTTAGTTTAAAAGACACATTATTAAATGATTTTTCGGTTTCTTTTTCTTCGTTAATAACCCACGAATCATAACCTGGATCATGAACTTCTTCAAGTCTTCTTTGAAAAAAATCAAAGTCTACTTTTACAATTTGTTTGTCAGTATTTTGAACTGATTGTGCCTGTACGTTTGTTGCCAAAAGCATGGTCAAAGCTGCAGCACTTAATAATTTCTTTATCATTTTTGTTAGTAATAGTTAGTGTATTTTTTTCTTTTCTTCTATTGAAATCCCTAAGAGATTTATAATATCTTTTTCTTTTTCCTTCGGAATCACTTTAATAATTTTAGTAATTCCGTTTTGAAGTTCGGCTTCTATAATAGTATTGTTTGAGGCATGTAATTTAAAATGAACATTCCAGTTCTTTGGCCAGGCCGGAAAAAGATAGATTTTGCCATTCGCTTCCTGCAAAAGCATTTCCTGCATACCAATCATTCCGGCACCGCCCCAATTATGATCGGGAACCCAGTCGAAACCGGGACCCCAAAATGCCGGAAATCGCCTTTCGGAATCACTCATTTTTAACACATTATATTTTGCCGCTTCTTCGGTTAACCCTAATCTTGCTGCAAAAATATTATCTTGTTTCCAGCCGATATGGCTTCTGAATTTTATAGCGTCCGGATCGTATTTCCATGTATTTAAAGCCGTTTCTAAATCAGGTTTTCCAATGCCGTAAATTCCCCACGGATAAACCGGATACAATTGTGGCACTTCAGAATTATTGACTCTTTCCCAGGATTTTGCCGGAACTAATACTTTATGATTTTCAATCTTTCCGAAGTTTAAAGGCGGAATTCTTGATTGAAAATCTATTAAATATGCAGAATCTTCAACTGATAATTGATTTGCAGAAAGACTTAAAAGATTGGCTGTAATAACTTGTAAAGCGGCAATAGTGCTATTAGAATTATTAGCCATTTTATAGGTTTCAGCACCTGAACCCGGAAATAAAATTAATTTTCCGTTTCCGTCCAAAGCCTTTCTGCCTCTTTGTTTGGCCAGATATTGATAGTGTTCATCAAAAAAACGAAGACAGCTTATAATGAATGAATTGTATTTCTGAATATCTTCTTCGGCAAATTCTTTCTGTTGTAACATCATTTGGCAAAACTCAAAAACCGTGTCCCATTCATATTCCAGCCAGGCATTATATTCCATTCCCGGATCATAATCTGCCGGTCGTTTCCATTCATATTCCGCTGGATTTGGCAATCCGAAATTTTCCAATTGTTCGGTAAATGACGCACCGCCGTGTTTCCAGTAAACCTGAGAACGTAATTCGGCATTTTTTTGCAAACTCACATAATAATCCAGCTGTGATTTCATCATATCAAAATCTCCACTTTTTATCATCGGAAAATAAACCAGTCGCTGGTTTTGAGCGGTCATGGTTCCTCCTCCCCAATTCCTGAAATCGGGTGTAAAATTTAAGTCCGGATTTGTGAAAACCGGATCGACGGTAAAAAGTCCGCCGTTGAATTTTGTTGGATATTTGCCGTAAGCGTTGCATCCCAACATGTATCGAAACAATTGATAATTTTTTCCGATTTGATACACGGAATCTTTCTCACTCGATTGATTTTTTTGTGTGAAAATAAAACTGCGGTTCCAGAAATTATTCCACCATTTTATCGTGTTTTTTTCTGCTTGTTTTGAAGTGTTTTTATAACCTGAAATTTGACTTTTCAAACCATTTTCCCAGGAAGCTGTTTCTGCAGATTGATTGGTAAATAAATGAATTTGAAGTTCCTGTTTTTTGGATGGTTTTATACTTGAAATATTAAAACCTTTAAAATCGGTATTCTGATATTTTCCTGGGTAATTTCCGTCTGGTTTTAAATTGTCTCCGGTCATAAATCCGCCAAAAGTCAAATTGGCTAAAGGATTCAGCATTTGATCTTTAACCGATTCCATTTTTTGTTGTTTTACCGCAACGTCAAAAACGGTTTTTTCTCTGTTTCTGTGATAGAATTTTACACCGTTATTTTCAAATGAAACTGAATCTTTATAGGTAATAATTTCTCCCTGAGGTGCCCATTTATAAGAATTGGCATTATTTGCTTTTCCTTTGGAAGGACGATTGATATGACGCCAGCTTTCATAAGAAGCCGTCATTTTTAAAGCCGTTTTACTTTCTAAATCGAAATGAATTACAGGTTTAAAAACATCGACCCAGAGTTTAATCTTAGTATTATTTTGAGCAATTATGATATAGCCGTCTTTCAAAACCAGTTCCTGATGAAAACCTTCATTATCCTTAAACGGATTTGGTGTTAAAGTAACTTTTACCCTTCCTAATTTCAATAATGTATTATGTTCATCAAAAGTCCCGCTTCGCGAAAAATAGAAATATAAGTCTCCTTTTTCTACCCATGCATTCAACCCAATATCACCCCCGCCCAAAGGCATTGATTCTGAGGAATTGTTGCTTTGTGTTGTCCAGATTTGATTGTAATTCTCAAGCACGGGGATTTGCGCTTTAAGGCAAAGCGTGGTGAAGAAAAGTATAAATAGTATATTATTTTTCATAGTTTCCTTTCCTTCAAGGTTTTGAAAACCTTGAAGGATTTTTTTTAGTCTAGTTGTCATTCTGAGGAACGAAGAATCTTTGCAAGTAACTCCCCAATCAAAATTGCTAATCTTTGTCGATGCTGTAAACGAAGATTCTTCGTTCCTCAGAATGACAAACTATACGTTAACTCCTAATTCAATTACACCTACACGGTTTTGAAAACCTTGCAGGGGCTACCGCAAATTACCATTCATCTGTTCGAAAAGAAGAAACCGGCAAACCACCTGCACTAAACAATTCCGCTTTTGCGAAATCCTTCCATAAATAACGAACAGCAACAGGATTCTTTACTTTATCAGAAGTCAGAACTACTGATTTTCTTCTTACTATAGTTTTAGCCGGATAAAAAATCTTGTCTTCTCCCGCTATTTCAAAACCTAAAACTTCTTTATCATAAGACGTAATTCCGTTTGCCACATCATCAAAAGAAACGGTAACTGAACCGTCTTTTATTTCCATTGATTTATATTTCGGACTTTCAAATTCGAAGCCTTCAATTCCGTAGGTTTTGGCCAAAGCGTGAAAAGCCAGTCGGTTTCCGCCTTTTTCCTTGTCCATCGGATGAATATTATTCTCTTCACCGATATCCATCAAAACGGCCATTCCTGAATTTGGAATTTCTTTTGAGGCTTTTAATTGTGCTTCTCTTATATAAGCTGAATTATATTTTTCCAGATAATCTTTTGGATGAAATGAAGCGTAATTAAACGGAGCAATCTGTGCGTAATAAAAAGGGAAATCTCCTTGTTTCCATAACGCTCTCCAACTGCTTACCATTTTCTTCATTAAAGCGGTGTATTCAGAAGCTCTTTCGTAATTGGATTCTCCCTGATACCAGATACAGCCTTTGATTCCGTAACCAATTACGGGCGAAAGCATTCCGTTAAATAAAGTAGTCGGAACACGATTGGGATCTTTTGCCAATTCTTCTTTGGTAGTGGGGATTTTAGCACTTGCAAAATCTTTCAGCATTTCCTGATTCATCCAGGCTTCCATGCTTGAACCTCCGTAGGAAACATGAATTAACCCAACAGGGACATCTAAAACTTCCTGCAAAAGTGAGCCGAAATACCAGGCTGTGGCACTAAAATTTGAGGTTGATTTTGGCGATGCTTCTTCCCATTTTCCTGCAAAATCCTGCAAAGGTTCTAATACTGTTGCTCTTGGAATCGTAATTAAGCGAATGTTTTTATTGTTCGATCTTACGATGATTTCGTTTCCGTTTTTAACCGGCTGTCCCTGAAATCCTTTTAAAGGCATTTCCATATTCGATTGTCCGGAACAAAGCCAGACTTCACCAATCAAAACATTCTTAATTATAAGTTTTTCCGTTCCTTCTGAAACTTCAATCGTAAAGGGACCGCCAAAAGATGGTGTTTGTAATTCTGTTTTCCATTTTCCGGAATTGTCTGCTTTTATCTTGTAGGTTTTAGAATTCCAAGAAGTTTTTATCACAACATTGGCGTTCTTCTCCGACCAGCCCCAAATTGGCGCGTTTGATTTTTGCTGCAACATCATATTGTCCGTAAACAATGCCGGTAATTTAATTTTGGCATTGATTTGAAAGCTCGCTAAAATCGTTAATAATACAATAATCGATTTTTTCATTTCTATATATTTTTTTGCCACAGATTAAAAGGATTTTTCTAATCTGTGGATATTTTTATTTTTCAATTGCCTCCAGCTTTAGCTGGAGGTTATATTATTTTTCAACATCTCAGGCTTTAGCCAAACTAACTATTTGGCTAAAGCCCTTATCTTGTTATCTTTTGAAACCACCAGCTAAAGCTGGAGGCAATTGATTTTCCTTTCTTCTATCACAGATTAGAAAAATCTTTTTAATCTGTGGCAAAAAATTATTTATCCGTTTCTTTCAAAATCACAACTGGCCCAAATAAACCGGCTTTTAGCAACGATTCTCCTTCTAATCGATATGCTGCATTTGTCCATGTCAAACGTTCTTCTTTAGGTAATTTTTGATCACCCATTAATCGGTTGGCCCAGGTATTTGTGATGCTTATTTCTATAGTGTTTTTTCCTTTTTTTAAGGTTTGCGAAATAGCAGTTTTGAAAGGGAATGTCCAAAGTGTACCACAATCTTGTCCATTGATTTTGATTTGGGCGATATTGGCAATTTCACCTAAATCAATCCACATTTTATCTGTGTCTTTTCCTTTCCAGACAAATTCTTTTTTATAAACTACAGTTCCTGAATAGTATTTAATCTGATTATTATCAGAAGTGCTCCAGTCAAAAAGTTTGTTTGTTTTTATTACTTCTTTCGGACCTTTAAATTCTGAATCAAACTGCAATTCCCAGTTTTCATCTAAAACCTGAACTTTTTCAAATTCAACAGATTTCCCCTGTGCTAAAAGTTCTTTTGTTTCCTCTTTAAAAATCACAAAACCCGATTCATTAGCCTCTAAATTAACAGCAATAATTGTCCTTCCGTTTTCTATTTTCCAATTGGCTAAAGCCGAAGTTTTATCGGTTACCGGATTATACCAAACCGGAATTTTTCCCGCTACTCTAAACGAAGCTTCAAAAGAGCGTTTTAAAGCATTTTGATTTGAAATAAAATAAACATCTTCCGTATCTGATTTACGGTGCGTCCAAGGAATGGTTTCAGAATCAGCTCGGTTTAGATTTGGAAAATAAATGTCTTGAGAGATTCCAATTAAAGCAAAATCATTTTCTAAATAGGGCAATTTAATAACCGTTCCTTTTCCTATTTTCCATGTAGAAGAATTGGAGTTATTCCAGATTTCATCGATTGTATTCTGCCATTTTTTAAAATCTGCATTCGATTGTAAGCCCGGTTCTAAATTCGGTTTTTCATCCACAAAAATTGTCGCGCCTTCTTTTACTAATTGCAATATTTTTTCGGCGGAAGCCAAAGAAAGTAACTTATTCGGTGCCATTTTATGACTTCCCGGAAACAATAAAGCTCCGTATTTAATTCCACCTTCAAAAGAAATTTTTCCATTCTCCACTTTTGCGCGGTTTATCAAAACATCTGAATTGAATGAATCATACTGATAGCCATTCAAGGCGTTAATCCATTGTGATAAATCGGTTGCATTTTTAGAAAAAGTGACTTCTTTCGGCATTTTAGTGCTCGGCTGTCCTTCATTTTTCAAACGAATGGCTTCGCTTTCAATCCTTTCTTTTCCGAAAACATTCGGAATAAAAGACACTAAACGATCCGGAAGAATGGAACGAGATGGCAAATCTTCGCCAATAAAAACGGCCAGGTCAATAACCGGTTTTCCTTTTTGCAGCTGAAACTGCACTCTTTGGCAATATTCAAACCAGGTTTTTCCGGGCTCCCACCAGGTTTGGTCTCTTTGAAAATATGTTCCAATTCCGTCCAGAGTCATTCCGGGTTTTCTGTCGAGCCACGGATTATGCACAAAAACGTGATAGAAAAAACGGTTAATTCCAAGAGCATAATTTCTGTCGGCAACCACTTTTAGATTTCCCGGATGTTCGTCCCAGTCCATCTTTAAAGCCGTAAAAGCTTCTGCCTGAATAATGTCTTTTCCGTAAATATGTCCGCCCGAAATAGCGTCCAGCATATCGTTTGGTTTGTCGTGAGTTGGGCTTTTGAGCCAAAATTCTCCGCTTGGATAGTCGATATATTTAAAATGCAAAAGTCCGTCGCTCATCATGGTTGGTGCCACATTTTCTGAACTGAATTTTACATTGGCGTCGTCAGCAATTTGTCGTAAAGTCCCAAAGAAATTTTCGGCAACTAATTCTGAAATTGTTTTTCGAACATCGTATAAAACCTTCTCTGAAGTCTGAATATCTTTTACTGGAATTCCAGCCATAACCGGCAAATATTCTACAATATCATAACCTCTTCGGGTTTTAAATTCGTTTCTAAAAACGGGCGACCAGTTTTGGCTTCCGCACTCCCAACTATCCATATGCAGGATTTTAACGACTTTTGAAGCTAATTGCGGTCCGGCAACGCGAAGCATTTCGCCAAACCAGTGATCCAGCTGAAAACGAATGGCTTCGGCATTAAACTTATCAACTTCTAAACCTCTTCCTGCTCCTGCCGTTGCATTTTCGTGCCCTGTTGAAGTATGTCCAAAACGGATGATTCTCCAGTTTCCTTTCGCGGGAGCTTTCCAGTTTAAAACTCCCTTTGCGTCAACAAACTTCGAAATATCGATCATTTTTGACGGATCAATACAATCTGCAACACTGATTTCTTTTTCGGTTGTCTGCGGACTCAATCTCCAGATAGCGCCCGATTTTCCCTGATAATTATCAATTAAGGGTTCGTTTGACAAATAGATTTTAGCCACTTTTAAACCTTGATTCCATTTCGCAGGATCTAAATCTTCTGCGCCCGGTTCTGTTCCTTCGGGATCGTAAACGAATCTAAAATATTTGGCTTTTGTGGGTACAATGCTATGGGTATAAAATGCATCTACATCCTGCCAGCCGTGACGTGGTGTTGTTAATCTGCCAAGACTTCTGAATATTTTTCCATCATCACTTACCTCAACAATTAAACGATGCGCCTGATAATTATTTCCTTTGGTTTGAATTTGAATGGATTTACATAAAAATGGCTCCTCAAATTCATACTGAATCCAGCCTTTTTTTGGCATTCTAAATTGTCCGTCTTTATCTGATGAACTTAAAATCGTGGCATCAGATTCGGGATTGGTTGATGTTATTTTGGGACGTTTTTTATCTGATGTAATAAAATTTTCTTTTACCGAAAGGGCAAATGTGGCAATATCTTTATAATAATCTTTGTAATGATTTGGAACGGCTAATTTTGTGTTTTTAAAGTTGTTTCCGCTTACAATTGTGTCTTTCCAGACTATCTTTTGCATCGACATCTCAGGTGTTATCCAGGGCCCTCCGGCAACGGCAAAACCATCTGCAGGATGAAAACCAATTTTAACTCCAACACGATCGGCTTCTGTCAAAGCCCATTTTACTAAATTCCAAAATTCAGGACTCAATTGCAAAACCGGCGGACTCATCAATGGCGGATTTGCTGGTCCTTTAATCGTCATTAAATAGGCACCTTCGATACCGGCTCTTTTCATCGCTTCCAAATCGGCTGTGATGCCTTCTTTAGAATAGGCACTTTGCATCCAATACCAATATGTCCAAGGTTTTGAGGATTCTATTGTGGGTTGAAACGCTGTATTTTCTTTTTTATGGATTTCCTGTGCGGAAAGGATTCCCGCAAAAAGTAATATAAAAAAGAGATGCATTTTCTGAAACATGGCTGATTATACTTTTGTAAAATCTGCGAGATCTGCCAAATCTACGGACTGTAATTTTTCACGCAGATTTTGCAGATTTTGCAGATTATTTTTAATATTCTTAAATTAAAATTTAAACTTCTTCAAACTTTCTTCCAAACCATTTTTTGATGCTTCAAAAGGAACCAAATAAAAACTATATTGATAATCTCCTGACTTAATTTGATATTTTTCTAAAGGCTGTGCGACTGATGTCCAACTATCGTTTCCTCCTACTCCCATCTGAATCAAATCGATATTTACGGTTAAAAATCCAGGGTCTTTTAAGTCAAAAGTATGTTTCGCAGCGCTTAAATTTTGTTGTGTGTAAGGCCATGCGCTCATGCTTAAATTATTCTCGTCTTTAATGACCAACAAACCTTTATTTTTCTGAGGCGTTGTAAACGCCATCCATCGTACTTCGGTTCTGTTGGCATTTTCCTGAGGTTTTACGTAGTGCTCCAGAAAATCATTTATGGGTAAAGAATATTTTCCCACGAATGAACCAAAACTTCTGTCGATATAGTTTTCCAGTTCTCCTTTTCCGTACCACGAAATTTGGTCAAATTTTCTCTGAACGCCCATCTGCATTCCGATTTTTGGAATGTTTGGTAATTTATTGGTAGCTTTTAAACTGTAGTCTACTTTTATAATTCCATTTTCATGGATTTTATAAACTACCTGCACCTGCGCGCTGTCTTTGATAATTTCGTAATCACTTGTAATTATTGCACCTTCAATTGACATCGCTATTTTAGTAGTAACCAACTTTGGTTTTGCCTGATACCATGGTTTTAAAACTTTATGCGATTTCCATCCTCTTTTGTCATTATCAGTTAGAGGTCTAACAAAATTAGGAAGCAACGGAGAAAAAATTTGTTCTTCCCCATTAAAAATATAAGAACTCAAAGCTCCATTTTCCTGACTGATTTTGATCTCAAAAGTTTTTCCTTTGATTACAAAATCTGAATCGGTTTCTGTTGATTTATATTCTGTCTTATTCTCTTTTTTAAATTCAATAACAGCATCTTTCTTTTTCAACAAAAACTGATCTTCCGCTACAGCGTAACCTTTAGAAGCCCAAAGTTCATCTTTTGAAAGCTGGAATTCGATATTCAGAAAATATTCAGCATCCTTTTTCAATTTTGGCAAATATTGTTTTACATCTAGAACGGTAGATTGACCTGCTTCAAGATTAAACGGTTTTAGAATTTGTGTTTTGATTACATTTCCATTTTCCAGAATTTTCAAAACCGGAATATAGTCTGCCAAAGATTTTACGGCCTGACGATTTTTTATTTCTAATTGAAAACCCTCTTTTAGCGTACTTGTCGCTGGCTGATAAATCCATTTGTTTTCAAAAATAGAACCTTTTGGTTTTCCGTTTGAGTCGACAATTCCTTTTGTATTGAAGTTTCCGTCGTGGTATTTTTCACCAAAATCGCCGCCGTGTGCAAAAAATTCCTGACCTGTTGCCGGGTCTTTTTTTACTAATCCCTGATCTTTAAATTCCCAGATACAACCTCCGATAACTCTTGGAAGCGAACGAAATTCATCCCATAATTCTTTTAAATTCCCAACCGAATTTCCCATAGCATGAGAATATTCCACAAAAATAATTGGGCGTGTATCTTTCTTTTGATCGACTAAAAATTTAGGGGTAAAAATGCCCGGGTAAAAACGGCTTACCATATCAACATAAGGTTCATCCTGCGGATTTTCAAATCGATACGCATGATCAATTGTTTTTGGATATCTCGGATCAAGCGGATCGATATAGCCGTCTAGTCTTGGATTTCCCTGTGCAGGCTCGTAATGTACGGGACGCGTAATATCAAAATCATGTACCCAACCCGACATTGCAGCGTGATTCGGTCCTTTTCCGCCTTCGTTTCCTAAACTCCAAAAAACGACTGATGGATGATTTTTATCTCGTTCTACCATTCGGGTCATGCGCTCTAAATAAGCATTTGTCCATTTTGGATCATTGCTTAATTTTCCGCCAATTCCGTGTGTTTCCTGATTGGCTTCATCCATCACCATAATTCCGTATTGATCGCATAAATCATAAAAATAAAGATCGTTTGGATAATGACTAGTTCGGATAAAATTGAAATTGAATTTTTTAATTGTGGTAATATCTTCTTTAATATCCTCTCTTGTAACTGCTTTTCCTCTTGTCGGATGCTGGTCGTGACGGTTTACACCATACACATACGTTTCTTTTCCGTTGATAAGCATTTTGCCGTTTTCTTTTGAAAACTCGATTGAACGGAAACCCACTTTACAGCTTTTAGCTTCGGTAATATTTCCGTTGGCATCTTTTATCGACATTACCAAAGTGTATAAGTTTGGCTCTTCAGAACTCCATTTTTTGGGATTGCTGATGTTTTCCTTAAACATTCCGAAACGAACATTATCCAAACGCGGATAACTTTCGTTGATCATGTCAATGACTGGTTTTTGAAGCGGTTCTTTAAATAATGCCACATTATTAGCATCATATAATTGTGCCTGAAAAGTATAATCTTTAATTTTTTCTCCTGTCAGATTTTCTACTTTTGGACGCAATTGAAAAGAAGCATCTTTATATTCTTTATCTAATTTGGTTTGATAAAAGAAATCCTGAATGCGCAGTTTTGGCTCAGCCATAATAAACACTTCACGCTGAATTCCGCTCACGCGCCAATGATCCTGATCTTCAAGATAGGAGCCATCTGTCCATCGAATGACCTGTACCGAAACTACATTTTCTCCTTCTTTCAAATAAGGTGTAATATCAAATTCTGATGGTAAAAAGCTGTCTTCTCCATAACCCAGAAATTCTCCGTTAAGCCAAACCTGAAATCCGGAACTTACCGCGCCAAAATGCAAAGTCACCGTCATGTCTTTCCAATTTTCAGGAACGGTAAAACTACGTTGATACGAACCAACTCCGTTGTAATCTTTAGGAATAAATGGCGGATTTATAGGTCTGAAAGGATAAACGGCACTTTTGTAAATCGGAATATCGTAGCCTTTTAACTCCCAGTTTGATGGAACTTCGATTTTATTCCAGCCACTTACTTTTCCTTTATAGAAATCTTTCGACGCTTCTTTTAGGTTTGATGCGTATTTAAAATCCCAATCTCCGGTTAGCATTTGTAGGCGACTTTTGGTTCTGTCTCCTTTTAAGGCATCTTCAACATTTGCATATGAATACGCTGTTGCTCTTGATGGTTGTCTGTTGATGCTGGTAACGGTTGGATCTTCCCAGGGTGCGAATTCATATTTTTTGGGTACTTCCGGAATTCCTGCAGGCTCTCCTGTTACGGATTGTGCTTGTGTTGAGTAAGATGTTAGCAGTAAAATGTAAAATGCATACGTCGCAAATCGAAGACTGCAAAATGGATTTATGTATTTTAATTTTGACGTAAACATTGGTTTTATATTTTGTTTCATTATTATTAATTCAATTGTCCCTACGGGACAAAATTTTCTATGCGATAATTTGTTTTTTTTCTACCGACCAATTACTCCTAACGGAGTATTTCCTTGCAAAACATTTTACATTTCACATCTAACACTTAACTCAATTACTGTTTTTTCTTCTTCTCCGGCGGTGCTACAAAATTCAATTTGCTTTTTCCTAAATCTTTAGAAGTTGCGATTGCGATTCCTCTTTGTTCTGCTTTGTTTACGGCACAATAAAAATGATACACTACTCCATCGTGTTTGACTACAAATGATTTATGCGCAAACATATCATCGTAAGGTTCAGAAGATTTGATTAGGTCATCGCCTTTCCAGTCGGTCCAGTTTACTAAATCATTCGAAACGGCAAAACGGTTAAATGCACCTTGATTCCAACCCGTCCAGAAAGCTCCAAAATAGAACATCACCCAAGTATCATTAATACGCTGGATATAAGCATCTCCTGAAATTCCTTTATGATGATTGATTAAAGGTTTATCACCATAACGCTTCCATTGTTTCATATCGTTTGATACTGCCATAGCAATACGCTCTGCACCTTTAGCAGGATTTACACTATCACCACGGGCATTATAATACATAATGAAATTGTGTCCTGTTACTTTATCTTTATCACGAATCACACTGTTTTTGTACATCGTACTATTATCCCACCATCTGGCGTCTTTGTCTTTTGGTGTCAACACCGGATTTTCTAATCTCTGAAATTCGTGTGGTTTTGTCGGCGCTTCTTTAGTATAAGCCATTCCGATAGAAAGAACTCCAGCTTCGTAACCTTTGCTGTCTCCGCCAAAATAACTCATCCAGTATTTGTCATCGTATTTTTCCCATTCGTAACTTCCGCCCCAGGTTGGATCCTGCAACGAAATATAGCCTGCTTTTTGGTTGACATCCCAATGTTTTTCGTTTTCTGAAAAAGACATTACCTTTCCTAAATATTTCCAATCCAAAAGATTGTCGCTTTCTGCCAGCCAGGTTTCGTAACCTCTTCCGTCGTAAATTAAATACGTCATATACCATTTTCCGTCTTTTCTGAAAACACTCGGACAATCCATTTTGTATGAGTTGTCTGTTGGCACCATGACCAAACCGTATTTATAAGGCGTTTTTATTTCATTATAAATTTCCTGCATTACGTTTTCTGTAATGTCTCGTTTCTTGTATTTGGTGGCACAGCTTGTTATCGCAAGTGCTGAAATGGTTAGAATTATGTATTTAATCTTCATTTTTATGTTTTTTTTGCCACGAAGGCACTAAGGCTCTAAGTTTTTTTATTTGTTTATGAACAATCTAATCTCGCAGAGTCGCAAAGTTCTATTTTCTATACTCTATACTCTATACTCTAAAATCTTGCTTCTTGCATCTTTCTTCTCCCACCCTCTACTCTTTCTTCAATTCTGCTAAACGAGATTCCATTACATCTTTGTTCAATTTTACCTTTACCATTCCTGTTGGATGAAATCTTCTCTTCAAATCGATTGCATTATACATTATGGTGTAAACATCATTCCCTTCCGGGATTAAACATAAAGGCGTTCTCATAATATCCCACCATTTATTGACTTTGGTTTCGATTGGTAAATAATGCGCTTCTCCCCAATTAACCCCATCTGCCGATAATGAATACGCAATCATGTTGGGTAAATGATGTCCCCAGCCGTCCGGGCCTCCGTCGAAAATTGCGATGTACAAACCGTTTGGAAGCTGGCTCACAATTGGATTTTCAACAAACTGCGGATGCATTGTCTTAACGGGTTCCAGACCTTTGTTCATTCTTAACCATGGCCCCTCTAAACTTTTGGATTCGGCTAAAGCCACAAACCAGCCTTTTCCTGATTTTTTTGGATAGTCTGCCCAGGAACTAAACGGATACGCACCACTATAAAATCCGAACCATTTGTCGCCAACCTGGTAAGGAAAAAACGAGGCAACGCCCTGACGCCCTTCCCAGGGCTGAGAATCTAATCCCGGTTCCATAATAATGCCCATATCTTTATAGGGTCCGCCAATTCCGTCGATTCCTTCAACAGTCGATTCGCATCTCCAGATTCTTCCGAAAGAATGATTTGGTTCTATTTCTTTACTAACGGTGTAAGCCAAATAATAGCCGTACCATTTGTTTGCCTTTTCGTTAAAAACCGGCATATACGACCAAATTGCGGCACGGCGATCATTCATTGGGTTATCATCTTCAGTTAAAGCATATGTTCCGCTTGCCTGATAGATTGTTGATTCTCTTTTCCAATGGATTGCATCTTTACTCGTCCAATGTCCTATTTTGGTTTTTACACGATCGTAATAATAATCAACGCCTTTTTCTCCGGCTCTTTCTGTTGGAAACATATGGTAGGTATCGCCGACTTTTACAACACGTCCACCTTCAAAACCTCCCTGAATTCCATCTGTCCCCGACATTCCTTCGTCAATAACGGGTTTGTTTTCTCCGCCGATAATTTCAAAAAGTGGTTTTTCATCTGAAAATCCTTCGATAATAAAAGTGGGATTCCAAAGTTTACCGTCTGGCATTTCGGCATTCCGAAAACCTAAATTTTGATTTTTTTTTATTACTCCTAAAATGGCGAATGACCGATTTACTGGATTGATGGTGTACGTTCCTATGGGATAAGAAACAGCATACACATTTACAGGAGATAAACCTGTTACTGTTAAACCATTTTGAAGCACCATTTTAACGGGATTTAATGGAGTAAATTCAGCTGTATCTATCTCCTCGAAAACACCAATTAAAACCTCAACTGGTTCCTTGAATTTTAATTGCAATGGAGAATTTGTTCCGTTTTTATATTGATTTAAAGGAAGTTCAATGCCTTTCAAACCTTGTAATTCTGTTGCTAAACGAACGATGTTATGTTTACTGCCCGAAAAAACGTGTGCGTATTGTGTTGTTTTGAATGTTTTGTAATTTGATTTTACAATTTCAAATGATGCTGGTTTCCATGCAACGTTTTGTCCTGTGGCTTGGATGCAGAAAGTTAACAGCATTAGGAAAGCAGTTTTTAATTTGAAGTTGTATTTTTTATTTTTTGCAAGCATTTTTTTTACTTTTTTGAGGCTTTTATTCTTTTAATGCATTTTCCCAATCTTTGTGGTTACGCGTGTGATTCTTCCTTCGTCAGAATGACAAACAGCGCGTTTAAGAACTCATCACTAGTTACTAGTTACTAATTACTCACAAAGCCTTATAACTCACTTTATACTCCACATTCGGTTTTACAACCAATTGATATTTATTTTTTGATAATTCCGTTATCGTCCCGGAATTTGTTTTTGGTTTGCTCACACTTTCAAAAACCAATTTTCCTTCACCTTCGCCTGCTTTTACTTTGATTTCTTTGGTACTGCAATACACGGTAACTTCTCCGTTTGGTGTTGGCACTTTTCCTTCTATCCATTTTAAACCTCCAAGATTTGGTTTAATTTCGTATTCTGAATAACCCGGAGCGGTTGGTTTTACACCTAAATAATATTTCCCTAATAAATAAATCGGACTGGCACCCCAGGCATGGCAAAGACTTTTCCCGTAAGGACGGCCATACATTGCTAAATGCTCTGTTCCTTTTTTGTTCGGATTGTATTCTTCCCAGAAAGAGGTTGCGCCCTCATTCAGCATTCCGCCCCAATAATCTTTCATTTCTTTTAAAACGTAATCCTGTTCACCCATTGCACACAACGCTTCCAACTCGTAAAAACGCATGTAGGGTGTTGTGATTTGAAGAACATCTTTATTCAGCAACACTTTATTTTTTACACTTTGTTTTTGTTCCTCATTAAAATAATTGAAAAATATACCGAACATATTGGCGTATCTGGTCACAATATTTTGCATTTTACCGTCAATACGCTGGTGCTTCATCACGTTTTCTTTTTTGTCCCAAAAGACATCGAATAATTTTGCTTTTAAATCAGCCGCTAATTTTTGATACTGTTTTTGGTCTTCACTTTTACCTGCAATTTCAGCACTAACGGCCATGGCTTCTAAACTTCTTGCCAAAAGCATTTGCTCAAAACTTACTTCTCCCGTTTTTGGCAATCCATCTGCCCAGTCAATAAAAACCCAATCGCCTTCTAATGGCTCCAGGAATCCGTTTTTGTTTCTTCTTTCTAAACAGAAATCCATCAATGATTTCATTCTTGGATAAAAAGTTTTAATGAATTTCGTATCGCCCGTGTGCAAATAGTAATCGTAAACACCCACAAACCAATAAAGCGAATAATCCATTATGATATTGACATGAGCCGTTACAGGATCTTTTCCGCGAAGGGCTAACAGCGTTCGTTCTACAGAAGCCGAATCAAAGAATAAATAATAATTCATTAAATAACTTTGATAAGCGTCGCCGGACCAAACCCAACGGTCACGTTTAATTCCGTCTATAAAAAATTCGCGGGACGTTAAGTGCATCGTGTAAGCCGAGACATCCCAAATTTTATTCAATTGTTCATCCGAAGATTTGAATGCACCACGATAGTCTAATGGCAAATATTCATAAAGCATCGAAATCGAATCGTATTTTACTCCTGCATCTGCTTGCACTTGAACATAACGGAATGCTTTCGAGCCGTCATGCGTGTAGGTTTCAGGCTGTTTTCCATCAAAAGATAAATGATCTAAGGTTTCGCATTTGGCAGAATCCAATGCTTCTTCACGAGATTCACCATAATAAAGTGCTACTTTACCTTTTCCTTTTAAACCATGAATTTTAATATAACCAAAAGTTTCTTTTCCAAAATCTACTAATTCGCCAGCGCCTGTTTTTTCTGTCTTTTTTGCACTTAAAGGTTTGGTTGTGAGTTTAAATCCGGAAGGTTTATTTTCTGGCGAATTAAAATTCCAGGAACCAACAGGCACCCATGGTGTACCGGATTGTTGTGCTTTTCCGGTTTCGTCAATCCAAAGTTTATCTTCATTGGTCACTTTCCAGGAGGCATCAGATTTAACATATTTGCCATCAATGTAAATAGCTGGCAATACTTCCTGATTATACACTTTAAAGGAAATTTTATGTTTTCCGGCAGGGATTTTTATTGATTTTGGCTGTCCATAAATCTGGACACCATCTAAAAGTAATTGAAAAGGTCCTTCGGAGTAGATTTTTACCTCATCTGGTTCCGGAATATCTACTTCTGTTTGAAAAGTGACCAGGGCATAAGGACTGTAATATTGCCAAAGAGGTGGAAATACTGCTTCGCGCTCTGTACGTCTTACCTGCATTTTGTTGCTTAACCAAACTTCGAAATCACCCGGATACCAAATCCACGTTGCTTCTTTTGATTTTTCCTGCGCCGATACTAAAGAACAGGAAAAAAGAGCAACAAAAAGAAGTAAAATCTTAAAAATGGAAAATCGGCTTTGCATATATCTTTTTTTGGGACTAAAGATAAGTGTTATTTTTACATTTCACAACCTGTTCTATCCTGTTATTTCGTAAAAAATAATGGTTTTTGATATTTTTAAGGGAAAAATTATGGTTTATCACTTTTTTAGTACTAAATAAAATGATGTTTGAATTTTTGACGGAACGCTGATGAAACGGATTTACTTCGTAAAGACGCGGATAAAAACAGATTTTAATTATTGTGCATTGTTGTCATTTCGACGAAGTAGAAATCACACGCGGGATTCGACAAAGATTGAAGACATACCTTATGGAGCTTCTAATGTGATTTCTCCTTCGTCGAAATGACAATGATTATGGTTATTTTGAATAAAACTAAAGAAAAAAATCTGCGTCTTCGCGATAGCGAATCCGTTTTTATCAGCGTTCTGATTTATGTTTATGACCTAAGCAGTCATTTTTTGAGAATCATTTTGATCTTCTAAAATATAGTTTGAAGGTGTTTTGCCTAAATGTTTTTTAAACATAAAAATAAAGGCACTTGCTGTTTCATAACCTAAATCTAAGGCAATTTCCTTGATGGATTGTTTTTCGCCTAAACGTTTTATGGCTTCTAGTAATTTTAAACGTGTACGCCAGTCACTGAAATTCATTCCCAATTCTTTGATAAATAATCGGGACAAAGTTCTGGTACTCATAAAAGAAAGTTCTGCGTAATATTCTATTGTATTTTTGCTTGAAACATCATTC
The DNA here is from genome assembly GCF_003105115.1 of Flavobacterium sp. HTF. Taxonomy (GTDB): domain Bacteria; phylum Bacteroidota; class Bacteroidia; order Flavobacteriales; family Flavobacteriaceae; genus Flavobacterium. The sequence continues at coordinate 75,667 of NZ_QETH01000014.1, forward strand.
ATTAAAAGTTCGACAACTTTTTGAAGTCTTTCGTGATTAGTTGTTGGGAGAAAAGTTGCGCTTGGCTCAATTAGAGCTAATTCATCTAAGAAAACAGAAATGATTCTTTTTTGTGGCGGAGTGAGATTTCCCTCTGTTCCAAAAGAAATTATTTTAAAAACCAGTTGTTTTAAAAACATCGGAATATCAAAAGAAAAACTGTTCGTTGGCAATCCTTCCATTGCAGACGGATCGATGAAAACGCTGTAATAATTAACGTCTTTCTGAAAAGTAACCTGATGTTCTACGCCGCCCGGAAGCCACAAGCCCTGCAACGGATTTACAACCCAAATATGATTTCCGACTACTACATTCATCACCCCTCTTGTAGCATAGATAAGCTGCCCTCGGGGATGGGAGTGCGAGATACACATTTCGTTGTTTACCATTTCGGTATACCCAATAACAGGTATAGATGGATTCAGTTGGTATCCATAATCCTGAGCCAGCCGATATGTCCGAATTTGATTATTCATTGTCCAAATATAGTAATTTTGACATTTTAATTTATTTCAATTTTGTAAAAAATAATAGCAACTGTTATTTTTAAAATTAAGATTAACTTAAAAACAACTCATGGAAACCGTTAAAGTACAACCAGAAGTAATTAAAAAAACCACGTATTCTATACTTTTTATCATCAGCTTTTCGCATTTAATAAATGATCTTTTGCAGGCTGTTGTTCCTTCGATATATCCATTAATCAAAGAGAATTTTGGACTGAGTTTTTCTCAAATCGGAATCATCACTTTTACTTATCAGATCGTCGCTTCAATCTTACAGCCTTTTGTGGGAATGTACACGGATAAAAAATCAAAACCCTATTCTTTAATAATTGGAATGTGTTTTACAATGGTGGGGCTTTTTCTGGTTTCCATCGCTTCCAGTTTTATTTATCTGTTATTATCAGTAAGTTTAATCGGAATCGGATCTTCGATTTTTCATCCTGAATCTTCAAGAGTAGCGCATTTGGCTTCTGGCGGAAAAAAAGGACTGGCTCAGTCTATTTTTCAATTGGGAGGAAATGCCGGAAGTGCGATTGGGCCATTATTGGCTGCGTTTATCATTATTCCGCATGGACAAAGTTATGTAGCCTGGTTTTGTATTATTGCTTTAATTGGAATTTTTGCTTTGTATAAAATTGCAATTTGGTATACGGAACATTTATCTGAAAGAAATGCTAATAAAGCCGCTCTTAAAATTGAAACGCATCATTTATCTAAAAACCGTGTGATTGGTTCATTGGTTATTTTATTGATTCTGATTTTCTCTAAATACTTTTACATGAGTAGTATTACAAGTTATTATACTTTCTTTTTGATTGATAAATTCCATATTTCGATTCAGCAATCACAAATCTATTTATTTTTATTTTCGGGTGCAGTGGCTGCCGGAACTTTAATTGGTGGACCAATTGGAGATAGATATGGTAGAAAATATGTAATCTGGGTTTCTATTTTGGGAGTTGCTCCGTTTACCCTGATGTTGCCTTATGTTTCTTTATTCTGGGTAGGGACTTTATCTGTAGTAATCGGATTGATTCTGTCTTCTGCTTTCTCTGCAATTTTGGTTTACGCAACAGAATTAATGCCCGGAAAAGTTGGTTTAGTGGCCGGTCTTTTCTTCGGATTTGCTTTTGGAATGGGCGGATTAGGTTCTGCTGTTTTAGGAAAAATCGCCGATGCTACGAGTATCGAATATGTATTTAAGATTTGTGCATTTCTGCCTTTGATTGGGGTTATTACTGGGTTCTTGCCTAATTTGGAGAAGAAAAAGAAGATTGAGTAATTTTTTAATCTCGCAAAGTCGCTAAGGCGCAAAGTTTTTTTAAAAAAAAGTTTTAATTGCGTCCCGATAAATCGGGATGAAAATAATACAAAGCTCAAAAGGCTTTAGCCAAATTATCTACAATTTGGCTAAAGCCTTTTTCTATTCTTGTTACATATACCTCCAGTTAAAACTGGAGGCAATTCATAAAAAAACTTTGCGTCTTAGCTCCCGATAGCTCGGGATTGCGAGCAAAATTTTCTCTGTGTATTTACAATCTTTTTCAAAACATAGCCCGTGGTTTCAACCACGGGAAACGTATTTTGGTAAACGTAATGTTATATATTGTGTCCCCGTGGTTGAAACCACGGGCTATGTTTAAATGGGGTGATTATTATTTTGTGTTAATTTCATTATTGGTTGTAATAATGATTTTATTTTGCTGATGTTCAATCGTTACGAAATTCCCATAATCAAAACCGATATTCTGAAGCCATTTTCCGCAAAGACGTATTTCTGGAAATATGACATAACGATTATATGATCTTGCGATATGTTTTGGCTGGATTGTTAATCGTCTTTTTGCTGATTGTTTCATCTCATTATTTTTTCACTGAAACAAAAATAGTAATAATTTTATTACAAATAATAATTAAACAAAACTTAATTGTAATTTTATAGCACTTTTGAATAACATTATTATACTTTTTATTATATTTAAAATACATCATATTTGCATAAAAAAGCAATAAATCAACATTATGTCGCAATTAAATTTAAATAGAATAAAGGTTGTTTTAGTTGAAAATAATAGAAGCAATAAGGAATTAGCCAAACATTTAGGTAAAACAGTATCGACTGTTTCGCGTTGGTGTACGAATGATTATCAACCTTCTATTGAAACACTTTATGAGATTTCTAAGTTTTTGAAAGTTGATATTCGTGAGTTGTTGGTTTCGACTGCTACTAAATCATAAAAAAAACGCTTTCTTATAGGAAAGCGTTTTTCATTATTTTTTATCATCTACTATTTTAATATTGTATTATTTACAAACTTACGTGCTTCTTCAAGTTCTTCACTTGATAGTAAGTCTTTTTCGAGAACTTTATTAACCCATTTTGGACCATGACCTCCAATACTTTTATCAAAAGCTTCAATTTCTCCTAATTCCAAAATATGCAAGTTTTTTTCTTTGAAGGCACTTTGCACCTTATTAAATGATGCCGTGATGTCTCCTGCAGGAAGATAAGCTTTACCAGATGCTTTTGCTTGTGACCATGGCGATGACCTTTTAAGAAGGCTTTGAATATCCTTTATTTTTTGTTCAGGAATAATTTTGTCTGAAAATGAACTAAAAACCAAATCAATTTCTTCCTTTAATTTATCTGTCTCTAATTCAGGACGTTTTTCATCTATAGCCTTTTTTACTTTCAAAAAATCAGATTTTATATTATTCCAGTCTCCTCCAAGGCTTTCATAAACAAATTTTGTTGGATTTTCATCATGATAAAAATCAAAATCTCCAATAATTGTCAATGGTACTTCTAATTCTTTTAATGCTTTTATAATGACTGGAAAACGATGCTTTCCTCCTGATTGTATAAAAAGTATATCAGGGGAAGAAATTTTTTCATTATCTATAATTGCACTAGAAATTGCACTATAGAATCTACAGTCAGAATCACTTTCTACTAAAACCACTCTTTTATGAAATAAACCATCAAGTATATTTGAATGTCTTAAAATAGAATCTTTCCAAATACTTTGCAAATCACTATTCTTTAAAACTTTTACAGAATTGGTTGATTTACTTCTTTCAATTCTAATTACAATTAATCTATCTGTAGCATTTTCTAATAATCCTTTCAAAAAATGTTCACTGTGTGTAGCGATAAAAAGCTGTTTCTGATCTCCCAATTTTTGAGAAACCATCTGACCTAATAAACTAGCTTGTGGAGGGTGTAAAAATGCTTCTGGTTCGTCAATTATGTTTACAGAAAAATCTTCCGCAAATAATGACAAAAATACTCCCGCAAAGCTTTTCATTCCATCACCTTGTTCATGTAATAATGGTAATTCTCTAAGTTTCTTTTGATATTCTGTCGAAACTCGGTCATTTTCAGCAGTTGACTTTGGTCTTTCTCCTACATGCAAAGGAATTTTTCTTCCTGCTCCATGATTAATAATCACTTCTTCTCCAAAAGCTTCTTTGAAATACTTTGAAAATTGAAGCTCTTTTTCGCTATCCTCTTTTAAAACATGAATAGAATGCGTTCGCATCTCATTCATAAAGTCTATATTATCTGGAGGAGAAACTAAACTAAGACGGCTAGTAGTGTTCATTGATTTTACTAAAAAATTTGAAATGCCCACAGATGATCCCTGAGTACCTCTTAATAAATAATTCCAATTATCTTTGAGAGAATCACCATTTAAACCCGAATTAGTAGTACTTTCATAATACATATAAACTCCATTTTTTAGTCTGCTTTTAATACGTTCTAAAAAAACTTCTGCATTACCACTAGCAGAAATTTTCAATGATTCCAAAATAATATTATTAATCTTCGGTCCTTTAGTTAGATGAGAAATTTCTCGAAGCGTTTGGCTTTTACCACTATTATTTGGACCTACGAAGACCACGATAGAATCTTTTTTTAAATTAACATTTAAACCATTTTTGAATTCAATTGAATCAAGCCAAAATTCCGTTTTCATATTTTTATTAATTAAAATTTAACAAATTATTTAATATTAATATCAAAAAATCTCTTATCTAATATTTCTTCAAATATAATTGATTTGAAATAATTCTGTCACGCAATCTTTAACCATTTAAAAAAACAAAAAACGCTTTCCAAAAAGAAAGCGTTATTAATGTAATAATATAAAGATTTTCAATTCCCGTTAAAAACCAAATACAAAGCCAAAATCACCAACCCCAACATCCCAAACAAAAGCTTAACCTTTTTACTCGTTTTAGGAATATCCGTTTCATCTGAAACGTTAACCTCAGGATTTTTATCGGTTAAAGAAATAATAACGGCTGTAATTAAAAGCACTACAAAAATGTAAAACGAAATCAATAAAAAGTGAGGCCACGCTGGATATTTATCGGCAGGGAAAATCCATAAATATAAAACCCCAACAAACAAACTAAAAGCCGAGCCCCAGGAAAGTGTTGCATTTACGGCTTTTTTAGTGGTGCGTTTCCAGAAAACACTTAAAAGGAAAACAACAGATAACGAAGGCGCCAGGAAACCTAAAACCGCCTGAAAAATATTGAATAAATTCTGTCCTTTGATATTGTCAATCGCAACGGCGATTAAAATCGCAAAAACGCATCCGGCAGCAATCGTCAAACGGCCAATTTTAATCTGATCTTTGATAGTTGCCGTCGGATTGATTTTCTTTACATAAATATCATTCGTAAAAACGGTGCTTAAAGCGTTTAGCGAAGAACCAATAGTTCCCACCAAAACCGCAATCATTACACAGATTACCAAACCGTTCATTCCGCTTGGGAAAAGATTCGTAACCATAGTCATATAAGCCAAATCAGAATTGCTTCCTAATTCGGGATATAACGCATAACACAAAATTCCGGGAAGAATAAACAACGGCAAAGCCATAACTTTGAGCCATCCGATAAAGTTCACACCCAATTGTCCCTGTTCCAGATTTTTAGCTCCCAAAACACTCTGTACCATCGACTGATCGGTACAGAAAAAAGCAACTGCTGCAACCGGATATCCTAACAAAATAGCCGGCCACGGGTAATGTGCATCGTTGGCAGGCTGTACTAAATTCCAGAAATTAGAGGGTGTTTTGGCAATTAAAACATCAATTCCACCTAATTTTTGCAGACCTAAATAAGAAAGTGTCAGCGAAACTACAATCAGCAAAATCATCTGAAAAACATTGACTTTTGCAATCGCTTTCAGTCCTCCGGCAAAAGTAAAAATTCCGGAGAAAATCACTAAAACGGTAACGCTCTGCCACATCGGAATTCCCAAAATCTGACGTACTAAAACGCCTCCGCTGAATAATCCTAAAGACAACCAGCTCACTAATATTTTTACCAAAGCGTACCAGGCCAGAATATTTTGTGTACTGTCGCCGTAACGTTTTCCCATATATTCGGGCATGGTACTTACTTTACTGGCAATATATCTCGGTGCAAAAACCATTGCCAAAAGCAGTAAAAACACAAAAGCATACCATTCGAAATTTCCGGCTACAATTCCGGTTGCGTAACCAATACTCGCAAAAGCCAATAATGACGAAGGCCCAACATTGGTACCCCACATATTAAACCCGATGCTGTACCAGTTTAATGAATTTCCGGCCAGAAAAAGCGTTTCGTTTTTCTTGCTTTGTTTTACACTTACTACCCATCCAATTACTAATAATGCCACCAAATAAACAGCTACAATTATAAAATCGAGTGTGGTTAATTTATCGTAGATATTGTTCATAGTCCGTATTCGTTAAGGATATTGGCAATTTTAACCGGCATTCCTGTTTGCAAAGATTTATCCATTGCCTGAAGCAGAGCCACGGTTCCGATACCTTCTTCCATGTTTGGATAAGCTTCAAAATCCTGCTCGATACTATCTGCAAAATATTCCAAATAATTCTGATATTCTCCACCGTGATGGCTTTGTCCTTCAAAACGGAAATAATATTTTAAAGTGTTGTCGCCCCAGGTAATCACTTTTTCTTCACCCGTTTTGTCTGTAACGGCATAACGCAATTCATGATAATCGGCCTGACTTGCCCCTTCGGTTGCTCTTAAAATAGTGCTCATTCCACTGTCGCGTTGCGCTGGCTGAGTCGGCGAAGTATAAACACCGCTTACACGCGCAATTCTTCCATCGGTTGCTTTGAAGATAAAGTGCATCGTGTCTTCATTCTTCAATCCGGCATTTTTTCCGTTACTGCTGATCATTCCGTAACCCATTACTTCTTCAATATTAGGAAGATACCACCTGATGAAATCTACAGGATGGCTCAAACCTCCGTACAACCATTTAAAGGATTGTAAAAGCGACCATTCTTTCTTTAAAAACCATCTGTGATCAGCGTGATATTGTGCTTCAATTGTAATTAAATCACCTATTAAACCTGCTTCGTAATCGGCTCTTTGCCTTTTTGCCGGTTCGAAGAAACGCGAACTTTGTCCGATAAAAACTTTCTTTCCAGTTGATTTGCTTAATTCCAGTAATTCTTTAGCATCCGAAAGATCATCGATAAAAGGCTTTGTACAAACCACATGTTTTCCGTGCAACAATGCTTGCTTTACATGCTGGGAGTGTAAATGATCGGGCGTGTAAATGGCAATAATATCGATTGATTCATCATTTAATAAATCGTCATAATTGGTAGTGTACGAATGAAAATCAAATTCTTTTGCTCGCTGTTTACACAATTCTTCATTTCGGTCGCACACTTTTACAAGTTCTAGTTTTGAACTTTCTATTGCAGCCGACATTGTGCTTCGTCCTTCTCCAAGTCCCAGAATGGCTATTTTTAACATGGGTGTGGTTATTTTAGATTGTTGATTTTAGATTTTAGATTATTTGCGAAATCTTCTTTAAGATTAGTTTTTGTTTTTTCACGCAGATTAGGCAGATCGAGCAGATTTTCTTTTTTTTGGCTCTTTCTTCTATTTTTTCTCCTCTACACTCACTTTGTTTAAGAAAATCCATGTTTCGTCTGGTTTTGCGCCTTCAATTCCGGATTGGTATTTTTTCATAAGGGCATTCCAATCGTCTACACGAGGATTATTCTGGGTTGTTTTCGGATTTAGTTTATCCAGATTTTCTCCTTTCGGAATACTGATTATCAAGATCAATTGCCTGTCTTTTTTAAAAACCTGCAATTGCTGGAAATCGGCGTTACAGAAACCTTTTGCAACTTCCGGCCATTTTTCGAATTGTGTTTTATGATAATCCACATATTCTTTTTGCAATTTTTCATCAGCAGGAAGATTCGCTGTCAGAACAATATTTTCCCAATCAGATGCCGGTTTTGAATCTTTACATCTTTCGAAATTTTGAAAATCATACACCAGATCTTCATAGATTTTAATTTCTAAAGAAGGAAAAGCCAAAGCTAATTTTCGTTTTGTTCTTTCGGGCTGATTCATTTTTCCGTAAATCACCAAATGATTTTTCCATTGGTACAATTCCTGACCTACGATTCTAAAACCAACCAAAGTCGATTTGATTTTTTCGATATCAAAATCAGAACCTGTCAATTCGATTGCATATGGTTTTGGCATTTCCTGCAATCCCCATTTTTCATCGATTACGATTTCTTTTTCTAAAGCTGCATAAGGCGCTCTGATTCCGGCAGCATCTTTTATTTTCGTACTTACATACGGATCGTTGTGTTCCCAGATATTTCCTTTTGGACCGTTATGATTTTTAAGGATTTTCTTTTCTGCAATCCAGTTATTTTTTATCGTAAAACCTTCGCTTCCTTCGTCGGTATACAGATACAGCCATAAAAACGGATCATGTGCATAAGGACTGTTATAGACTTTATCAATATAATTTTCTTCGATTCGGCTGTTGGGTTGCGAAGAAAGCGTGTAAATTCCTGCTACATCATGTAAATGTTTCGCATAATGATGAATTTTATTCGCCAGAATTTTATTGTTCTGCATCACGTTTGCTGTGTGCGTCCAGCCCCAACCCATTGAAATTCCGGAATAGGAAACATCTGAAATTTCGTTGTGTTCAATCGTAATATTTCTAACAAAACCAGCCGCAATTCCTAAAGTTCCCCAATCTTCATTGGTAACATTTGTAATTACGTTATCAGAAATCACTTCATCTGAACATATTTCTCTTTCATCTTTTATGACTAAAGGCAAATGCGCTTCAAAAGGTTCTTCAGAAAAAATACCCACATTGATGGCGCTTCCGCCAATGTCTTTGAATAAATTTCCTTTTACAGTATTGTGATTCGTTCCTTTATTTAAATCTAAACCAGTCGAAGACAAATGTTCAAAACGACACGATTCAAACTGAATATTATTCGAATAATTCACTTCAACCGCTGCGCGTGGTCTTCCTACCCAGGCCTGATTTTCTAAGTTTGCCTGATTGGGCGTTCCCGGTTCTTTCAGTTTATAAGCATCCAGAAGATACAATCCAGCCTGCAAAGGAACATGCCCTTTCTCTGATGGACGAAGCCAGTTGCTGTACTCAAAAGAAATTCCTTTAAAATTAAAATGATGTACAGGAGAATCAATCGTACCTTTTACTTCTACCAGGTTTTCTAAAACCGGAGCCGTAATTTTTACCGAATTAATCTCTTCTCCTGCTCTTGGAATATAATAGATTTTGGCATTTTTTCTGTCTAAAAACCATTCGCCCGGTTCGTTCAGCATTGAAATTCCGTTATTTAAATAATACGCTGAATTTCCATTGTTTTTAGAAATCCACGGTGCCGGCCACGGATGTTCACTCTGAATGCGTCCTTCCGGTTCTTCAAATGAAAGCCTGGCACTGTCTTTTTTAACTTCAATATTCTTAATGCGAAGGTTGGCCGTAGACCACCACTGCACAATAAACATTTCCATTCCCGGTTCGTATTTGATTGATTTATCTTTAAACGGAATCCAACACGTTTGTGATTCATGATCCCAGGACAAAATTCTTTCCATTTGGTTTCCGGCAGTATTTTTAGCCCGAACGGCTTTTTTTCCATTTACCCAAAGTTGTCTGTAGTTGATTAAAGAACCTGCTATTGTCGGAGCATCTGCTACCCAGACAGATCCTTTTTTTAATCCGTTTATATTTGCTGAAGATTTTGTCCAGTTTTTGATTTCTATTCCGCCGCTTAATATTGGTTTTGAATTTGCATCTGCTAAAATCGTAGTCGGACTGTCTGCCGTTCCTGAATCTTCCGGTCTTATAAATAAGGGTTCATTTAAATAATACGTTCCGTCCATTACAATAATCCGAATCCCGTCTTTTATAGAAGCATCTTTTAACCGGCGTAATTCTCTGGCTTTTCTAACCGCCATTTGTACAGTGGCTAAAGGGCTTTCTTTAGTTCCGGAATTCTTGTCATTTCCATTTTTTGACACCCATATTTCGGCCGCATTCATGGAGAATGTAGAACAGATTATGACAAAACAGATTAGTATTTTAGTGAAAGTATTCAGACGCATTATTTAAGTTTTTAATTTTTTTCCTGAAATAAAATTATGAGGCATTTAATTTAAACAATATTAATTTTACAAATAAATCTATTTTTAACACTTTTACCAAATAATTGTCCAATATAACAGAACATAGAAATATATGCATCCTGTACCCTCCTGCATTTACCTGTCCTGAGACTATCCTCGTCTTAAATTTGGTCAAAAAAAAATCCATTTAAAAATGGATTTCCTATTCTCGAGATTAAATCTCTATACTAAATGTTGTTTAAAAAATTTAACGCCCGAATACACGGGCGTCAAATAGCACAAAAAACCACTTTTGCTTAAACAAACTTAAAAAAACTAATTTTTATCTATAAAAGCCCATTGCTACCCCGCCGTCTACGTTCAGTGCATTTCCGGTC
>NZ_QETH01000015.1 GCF_003105115.1 Flavobacterium sp. HTF
AATATTTTTCATTAAAAACTAAAAAGTATTGATTTTCAAACACTTATACCTGAAATTAAATTTCAAATCATAAGCAATAGTTAAATCCGTTTTTAACTGTTTATTTTCCTTAAATTTACAGCTATCAAAATTAAACCCAAAATTATGCCAACCGACTGTATCAGCTACCAAAACTCAGGATATTTCTCGACTTTGATACACGATTATTTAGACCAAAAACCGGAATTAAAACCGCTATATAACCATTTTCCAACACTGGAAAACTTTGAAAAACAAATCATTGAAAAACAACAGAATTTTGATAATAAAAACCGGATTCCGTTAGTTTCTGTCTTAAAACAACAATATGCTTCAATTGATATTTCTGATTTTACCAGACAAAATATTGAACTTTTAGCTCACGAAAATACGTTTACAGTTACTACCGGGCATCAGTTAAATCTTTTCAGCGGGCCTTTGTATTTTTTATATAAAATCATCTCCACAATAAACCTTACCAAAGAATTAAAATCAAAATATCCTGCTTATAATTTTGTTCCAATTTACTGGATGGCGACGGAAGATCATGATTTTGAAGAAATTAATTATTTTAATTTTAAAGGAAAAAAATTCCGCTGGAACAAAGAAAGTTATGGTCCTGTTGGAAGATTATCTACCGAAGGTTTAGCTGAATTTTTAGAAATTTATGCTTTAGAACTAGGATCAAGTACTAATGCAAATTTCTTAAAAAAAACATTTGAAGATTCCTATCTCAAGCACGACAATCTTGCCGATGCCACCCGTTTTCTGGCCAATAGTTTATTTGCCTCTCAGGGATTAGTAATTATAGATGCAGACAATGCCGATTTAAAACGTGCTTTTATTCCGTATGCAAAAGAAGAATTGTTAAAGCAGACTTCATTTAAAGCAGTTCAGGAAACTATAACTAAACTAAAAGATTATACGGTTCAGGTAAATCCAAGAGAAATCAATTTATTTTATATCGAAGATAACCTGCGTGAGCGTATTGTTTTTGAGAATGATAAATTTATAGTAAATAACACCAAAACTTCTTTTACAAGAGATGAAATTCTAAAATTATTAGAAAACAATCCGGAGAAATTCAGTCCAAATGTAATTATGCGTCCGTTATATCAGGAAATCATACTTCCTAACCTATGTTACATTGGCGGAGGCGGGGAAATTGCCTACTGGCTCGAATTAAAATCTTTTTTTGATGCTGTAAACATAACTTTTCCAATGGTTTTGGTTCGAAATTCTGCTCTTTTAGCCACAGAAAAGCAGGCAAAAAAAGCAGATCATTTAGGTTTAACCTGGAAAGATTTATTTACAGAGCCAACCCGTTTAGTAAATACCATAACACATAAGATTTCAGAATTTCCAATTGACTTAACACCTCAGAAAGAAATTCTTGAGAAACAATTTCAATACTTATCCGAATTAGCCCAAAAAACGGACAAATCTTTTAGCGGTGCAGTAAAAGCACAGGAAGTTAAACAGAAAAAAGGATTGGAGAATCTTGAAAAACGTTTATTAAAAGCACAAAAAAGAAAACTGCATGATCAGTTAGAACGAATTACAGATCTGCAATGTCAGCTATTTCCAAATAACAGCCTGCAGGAACGTCAGGCCAATTTCTCTGAATTTTATTTAGAAAAAGGCGAACAATTAATTCCATTATTAACTCAAAAATTAAGACCTTTAGAAACTAATTTTTCGATCATAACAATATAATTAGCATATAATACCACAATAATTCAGGATAAAATAACCACTCCGTTCTGAATTATTGTTTCTTAAACCAAATAGCGAACTTTTAAAATTTATTAACTAACCAATTTACCCAAACCAATGGTAAAAGAACGCTTAATTTCGCTAGATGTCTTTCGCGGACTCACTATTTTATTAATGACAATTGTCAACAATCCCGGAGATTGGGGACATGTTTTTCCGCCACTTTTACATGCCGAATGGCATGGTTGTACACCAACCGATTTAGTCTTTCCGTTTTTTATTTTCATTATGGGAGTTGCAGTGCCTCTCGCAATGCCGGATAAAAAATATGATGACACCACTTTCAGCAAAATTCTTATTCGTTCATTACGAATGTTATGTTTGGGGATTTTCTTTAATTATTTTGGTAAAATTCAGTTTTTTGGTCTGGAAGGCATTCCACTTCTAATTATCAGATTATTAATTACAATAGCAGTTGGCTATGCACTGATGGGTAATTTTAGTTCCAAGCTAAAAAACATCTTCGCTTTCTCAATATTATTTATTTACCTCTTTTTGGCTTACAGCGGTATAGAAGCGTATCATGATGTACGTCTTCCGGGGGTTTTACAGCGAATTGCAGTTGTATATTTTGTTGTTTCTCTTTTGTATCTAAAAACATCTCAAAAAACACAAATCATTACAGGAGTTGTGTTATTACTAGGATATTGGGCAGTTATGACTTTGATTCCCGTTCCCGGAATTGGTGAGGCTAACTTAGAAAAAGGAACCAATCTGGCTTCATGGCTCGATAGCATTATCTTAAAAGATCATATGTATAGCGGTACCGTGACATGGGATCCGGAAGGAATTTTAAGCACAATTCCATCCATTGTAAACGGAATTATCGGTTTGCTAATTGGTCAGCTATTACAACAAAAAATAGCAAAAACTACTATTGCAAAAAAAATGGCATTGGCAGGAATTGCTCTGATTATTGGTGGTTTAGTTTGGAATATTGTTTTTCCGATAAACAAATCAATATGGACCAGCAGTTATGTTTTATACACAACCGGCCTGGCGACAGCAGCACTTGCAATCTTGTATTACATCATTGATATTGCAGAATACAAAAAAGGATTTAAATTATTTTTAATCTGGGGAGTCAATCCAATGATTGTATTTTTTGCCTCACAGATTATTCCGCAGTCTTTGGTAATGATTCAGTTCGAAAATCCACACAAAACCGGAAAACAAATTAATCTTCTGAGCTATTTGTACGAATATGGAATTGCTCCGTTTTTCAGCAATCCGATGATGGCATCGTTTGCCGGAGCATTGGTTTATGTGGCAATCTGGACCTTTATATTGTGGATATTTTATAAAAATAAACTAATATTCAAAGTTTAAATATTTTAACCGAATAAGTAATCTGGTTTAATAAAACTTTTTCTTAGCTAAAACACTATTCTTACATGTTTTAATTATGAATTTATTAAAATCAATTGATAAAAAAAGTCTACTTTTGCACAAAATTAAAAATAAGTAATAAAATGGCAACAAATAGAACTTTTACAATGATTAAACCAGATGCTGTTGCAAACGGACACATCGGGAATATCTTAGCAATGATTACAAATGGAGGATTTAAAATCGTTTCATTAAAATTAACTCAATTAACTGTAGCTGATGCTCAGGCATTTTATGCGGTTCACGCTGCAAGACCTTTCTACGGAGAATTGGTAGAATTTATGTCACGCGGACCAATTGTTGCTGCTATTTTAGAAAAAGAAAACGCAGTAGAAGATTTCAGAACTTTAATTGGAGCTACAAATCCTGCTGAAGCTGCTGAAGGAACTATTCGTAAAGCATACGCAACTTCTATTGGAGAAAATGCAGTTCACGGTTCAGACAGCGACGAAAATGCTGCAATCGAAGGTGCATTTCACTTTGCCGGAAGAGAGCAATTCTAATCTAAATTTGAGATTTGAGAGTTCCTATTTTAGCTGAACTTTAAAATAAAAATGCCGTTTCAAAATTTTGAAACGGCATTTTTATTTTTATTTAAACGTGAACCTTAAAATTATCTCAAAACGACTTCTTTAACCACATCACGTCTTAGTTCTTCATTGATCATCTTAATGATTTTCGACTTTCCATGACTTAATTCATCTCTTAAAACAGAAGATCCAAGTTCTACATAAAGTGTACTTCCCTTTAAAACAACATTCCTTGTATAGGTATTTACACCACTTCCCATTAATTGCTTCCAGGCATCACGTACGTCGATCTGATCCATTCCGGGCTGCAGCTTATTCGTCTGAATAATTTGCTGTAGCACTGCTCCAATTGTACTTTCGTTATTTAGTCTCTTTGCCATCTTTCAAAATGTTTATTGGTCCAGCTTTTTTATAATGATATTCTTTATTCTCAGTATTTTTAACCACCAATTCATCATCAGACAAGGTAATCAATTCTTCACTCCATTTTGCATAATCTGTCTTATAATCTAAATAAACTTTCTCACCCGCAAAACGTACCGAAACATCCTCATAAGTATCTGTAGTCAAAAAAGTACCATCAAGCTGCGCCATTACTTTTGTTCTGGTTCCTTTATTTCCTTTTATCTTAAAGAAATCAAAGTTTTCATTCATTCCGTACACCTTCTCTTCACCTTTATCAAAAACAACTTTTGTAATTTCCCAGTATCCATTTAGTTTTTCAATATCTGTCGGTTTAATTTCCTGTTTGCATCCCACAAACAAAAGAGACAAAACCAAAATCATAAAAGTATTTTTCATAAATAGAATTATTTTAAGGAGCTGGTACCTACTGTCCGCTGTATTCCCGATAAACAAAAACTACGGCTAAAAAGCCTTGTTTTTTTTTATCGGGAGATGCCGCTTCCATCAGGGCTAGGGCTCCGTTTTCAAAAGAAGTTTTTATTTCAATCACAAAGTTACTCTTATAAAATTTTCAAAAGAAATAAAATTTCATAAAACCCATTAAACTATTTCGATGTTTCAGAAAAGCAGTAATTGGATAATTCTCAATTCACGCGTACAAGAATCTAAAAATGATTCTTTCGTAAATTCAAAAATATTTTTCGTTAAGGGATATTGCAACCGCTATCAACTTTATTACTAAAGCCAAAACAAATTTCTCCAAAAATATGGGAAGATTTCTACAGATGCAATCAAAATTGTTTCCTCAAATACGTGTTTAGTAGTGTGTACAGACGATACGGTTTGGGAATTAAAAAAACAAAATCAGGGTTTTAAAGAAAATATGATTATCTGTTTTTTATTCTTTTAAGCATTCCCATAAAAAAGAACACCAAACCCAACACTAACAAAATGTAATAGAAAGACAAGCTTTTGTCTTTTAGAACATTTGCTAAAACAAAACTTATTACACTTGCAAAATAAAAAGTAACAGGTGTTATATTTTTTAAACTCATTCTGATTATTATTTTCTTATTTAAAGAAACTATCTACAAATTCATATTTATTAAAAACCTGTAAATCTTCAATACCTTCACCAACTCCAATATACTTTACCGGAATCTGGAATTGATCTGAAATACCAATTACGACACCACCCTTAGCAGTTCCGTCTAATTTTGTAACAGCCAGAGAAGTCACCTCTGTAGCAGCAGTAAACTGTTTTGCCTGTTCAAAAGCATTTTGACCAGTTGAACCATCCAAAACCAAAAGTACATCATGAGGTGCATCTGCTACTACTTTCTGCATAACACGCTTTACTTTGGTAAGTTCGTTCATCAAATTGATTTTATTATGCAGACGTCCGGCAGTATCAATAATTACAATATCAGCATTTTGAGCCACGGCTGACTGCAAAGTGTCAAATGCAACAGAAGCAGGATCACTTCCCATTTGCTGTCTGACAATCGGCACATCCACCCTGTCTGCCCATACTTGTAGTTGATCGATAGCAGCAGCACGAAACGTGTCTGCAGCTCCTAAAACAACTTTATACCCTGCTTTCTTGAACTGATAAGCCAGTTTACCAATTGTTGTAGTTTTTCCGACTCCATTGACTCCAACCACCATCAAAACGTATGGTTTCTTGTCTTTTGGAATATCAAATTCAGTAGCTTCGCCTCTGTTTGTTTCAGATAACAAAGCACCTATTTCATCGCGAAGAATCTGATTTAGTTCGTCTGTTCCTAAGTACTTATCTTCTGCTACACGTTTTTCAATTCTTGAAATTACTTTTAATGTTGTATTTACCCCAACATCCGAAGCAACCAGAATTTCTTCCAGATTATCTAATACATCGTCATCAACTTTAGATTTTCCGGCTACGGCTTTACTTAACTTTGAGAAAAAAGTAGTTTTTGATTTTTCAAGACCTTTGTCTAAAGTCTCTTTTTTATCAGTAGAGAATAATTTTTTAAAAAAACTCATTTTTTTGTAGATTATTTGATTATCCGACTTCTGAATTATCAGAAATCCAAATCTTTAAAGAAAGCCAATTGTTACTCCTTCAAATTTATAGACAAATATAGGTAATAAAAAAGCTACTTCCGAATGAAAGTAGCTTTTCTATATAATGTAATTGTAATTATTTCTTTTTCAAGAATTCATCAACTTCTTCAGGAGCCATAATAGATTCTACGAATGTATATGCACCAGTTTTAGGAGATTTCACCATTTTGATGGCTTTTGATAATCTCTTAGAAGATGTTTGTAACGATGCTACGGTTTTCTTTGCCATGATTCAAATGTTATTTGAAGCTTTTATAAAACTCTCATGGCTAAACCATTCGAGATTTACAAAAATCTCTAATTATTACTTAATTTCTTTATGAACAGTTACTCTTTTTAAGATTGGATTAAATTTCTTAATCTCTAATCTGTCCGGAGTATTTTTTTTGTTCTTAGTTGTAATATATCTAGAAGTTCCTGGAACACCAGAAGTCTTGTGCTCAGTACATTCTAAAATTACTTGGATTCTATTACCTTTCTTTGCCATCTTGCTATATATTTATTTAGGAAAAGATTATTTGATAAATCCTTCTGACTGTGCTTTTTTCAAAACAGCAGTGATTCCATTTTTATTAATTGTTTTTATCGTAGATGCTGCTACTCTAAGAGTAATCCATCTATCTTCTTCTGGAAGATAAAAACGCTTTTTAACTAAGTTTACAGAAAACTTTCTCTTAGTTTTGTTCATAGCGTGAGAAACGTTATTTCCTACCATCGCTCTTTTACCTGTAAGGTCACAAACTCTTGACATTATACTTATCTTTTATCGTTATTCAAAATCAGGGTGCAAAGAAAAGAAAAATAAACCATTGTAGCAAAAAATTATTGCACAATTTTCAAAATTTCTTTCTGTAATATTTCCAAACTCTTAATGGTCGCTCTATCTATCACTTTTTCACGTGGTTGGCCAAAGTTAAACTCTTCGGTAATTACACCATTTGGTGTAGCCAAAGCAATAAAAACTGTCCCAATTTCAGCATCTGAGTCTCCTTTTGATGGTCCAGCGTTGCCAGTTGTAGCAATTGAATAGTCTGTTTTGAGTATCTCTTTCACATTCAAAGCCATAGCGGTTGCAACCTGCGCACTTACTACAGAATATTGATCTACCAATTCCTGCGACACCCCAAGAACATTAACCTTCACCTCTGTTGCATACGAAACAATACTTCCCTTGAAATAATTTGAAGCTCCCGGAACAGCCGATAAAATTGAGGCAATTTTTCCTCCTGTAAAACTTTCAGCCGTAGAAATAGTTTTGTTTTCTTTTGCCAAAAGTTTCCCTACAACAGATTCAATCGTTTCATTTTCTTCGTAACCTACTATTATATCATGAATTATAGCATCCAGTGATTTTATATTGGCTTCAAGTGCCTCTTCCAGCATCTCTTTATCAGTTCCCCTGGCAGAAAGTCTTAAACGCACTCTCCCCGGATTTGGCAGATAAGCCAGTTTAATAAAATCAGGAAGATTATTTTCCCAGTTCTCAATACGTTCCGCAACCAGACTCTCACCCTGACCGTAAGTCAAAATTGTTTTATGAATAATATAGGGACGTTTGTATTCGCGAACAATTTTAGGAATTATTTCTTCTTCGATGAGATACTTCATTTCATAAGGAACTCCGGGAAGGGAAATAAATACCGTATTTTCTTTTTTCATCCACATACCTGGCGCAGTACCAACTTTATTATGCAAAACGGTACAAGTTGAAGGCACTAATGCCTGATCTTTATTTAATTGTGAAATCGGGCGTTTATAAAAACCTTCTATCAGCTCTGTGACATGAGCCAGTACATCCGGATTTACCACTAATTCATCATCGAAATATTCGCAAAAAGTTTTTTTGGTTACATCATCTTTTGTCGGACCTAAGCCACCTGTTATAATAACCACATCTACTTTGTTTTGCAACTGGGCAAAAGTGTCTAAAATGTGTTTTTTGTCGTCACTTATCGAAATCATCTCGGTAACCTCAACTCCAATTTTGTCTAATGATTTTGCTATAAAGCCTGAATTGGTATCTACGATCTGACCAATTAAAATTTCATCACCGATAGTTATAATAGTTGCTTTCATACGATAATTTTGTTTTCTGCTGCAAATATGCAGGTCGTTATTAGAAAGTAGGCAGTTGTCGCGAAGATTGCATGAGAGGGGCAGAAACAGCATCCTTTGCGACAAAGAAGCGTTTCATTGATATAAAAGTTTTTCGTGGAAAAGATCCAGAGTTTCAGAAATCCGTTACAACCTTATTTTTAGCCTTTTTAAAATTAAGCCAAAAATAAGGTCACACTCGAATTTTATAAATCAAAATCTTTTTTGATTTCTTTGATTGCTTCTTTTACCTGTATTTTTATACTTTTAAAAGTTTCGACAATCTCTTTTTTCTTTCCTTCTGCTTTTGTCCAGGCTTCGACTTGAAGGATTTCTTCAAACGCAACATTTAAACCCATTAGATCTAAAGTTGGTTTTATTTTATGTGCATAAGAATAGGCATATTTATGATCCTTTTTCTTAATCCCTTCTTTGATTTGTTTTAAATCTTCAGGAACTTCTGTAACAAATAGTTTTAGAATTTCGTTTACAAATTCAGGGTCGTTATCTGAAAGTGCGTAAACTTTCGAAAGGTTGTACTTTAAGGCCATTATTTTACTTGTATTCTAAATAATTTTTTATCTTCTAAAAATCCTTCCAAAACGTCGTTTGGTTTTACAGACGCAACTCCTTCGGGAGTTCCTGTAAAAATAATATCGCCAATTTTTAATGTAAAATATTGCGATACAAACGATACTAATTCATCAATTTTCCAAAGCATAAAGCTTGTATTTCCTTTTTGAACCGTCTTGGAATTGTTTGTAAGTTCAAAATTAAGATTTTCCATAGAAACAAAATCTGTTTTTGGCAAAAATTCACCGATGACTGCAGAGCCGTCAAATGCTTTTGCTTTTTCCCAGGGAAGGCCTTTTGCTTTTAATTTATCCTGTAAATCCCTGGCAGTAAAATCAATACCTACACTAATTTCGTCATAATACTTATGCGCAAATTTCGGTTCAATATATTTTCCTACCTTATTAATTTTAACAATTATCTCAATTTCGTGATGAATTTCCTCAGAAAATTCGGGAATGACAAAAGGGTGCTGCTTTAATAAAACAGCAGAATCCGGTTTCATAAAAACAACAGGTTCCGTAGGCCTTTCGTTCTTTAATTCCTCAATATGATTGGTATAATTTCTACCGATACAGATTATTTTCATTCTTTTTAAGGTACTGAGATTCTAAGCCCCTAAGATCCTAAGAAATCAAGCTTAAAAAAACTCAGAACCTTAGAACCTTAGCAACTTAGAACCTTATTTCGTGTTTAATCTTCTTAATTTAATGGCTGTCAAA
The DNA here is from genome assembly GCF_003105115.1 of Flavobacterium sp. HTF. Lineage (GTDB taxonomy): Bacteria > Bacteroidota > Bacteroidia > Flavobacteriales > Flavobacteriaceae > Flavobacterium. The sequence goes on from NZ_QETH01000015.1 coordinate 9,614, forward strand.
ACCTTTTTGGTATATAAGGGAAAATCGGCATTTTGGATCCAGCTGTAGTATCCCGGTTCTGTTTCTAAAACCTTTTCAACTTTAGCACCTTTATGTTTTCCAAAAGTAAAAATCTCTTCATTATCTTTATCAAAAGCAATCATTCCGGCAAAATCAGCTATTTTTTTACGGGTTGTAAACTCCGACAATGATTTCATATCATTTTCTAATTCAGGGTAACGATCCAGTTGCGCTTTCAGGATTTCATAAGTCGCCATTGTGTCTGCCTCTGCCGAATGGGCATTTTCAAGGCTTTTTCCACAATAAAATTTCAATGCCGCACTTAAGGTACGCTCTTCCATTTTATGAAAAATAGTCTGTACATCGACAGAAACCTTATTTTTCATATCAAAGTCAACTCCGGCACGAAGTAATTCTTCTGCTAATAAAGGAATATCAAAACGATCTGAATTGAATCCTCCCAAATCACTGTCCTTAATCATATTATGAATTTGCGGTGCCAGCTCATTAAAAGTAGGCTCGTTTGCCACTTTTTCATCTGTAATACCGTGAACAGCTGTAGTCTGAGGGGGAATTGGAATTGTTGGATTAACTAACCAAGTTTTACTTTCTTTATTTCCGTTTGGAAAAACTTTAAATATTGAAATTTCTACTATTCTGTCTTTTCCAATATCAATTCCTGTAGTTTCAAGATCGAAAAAGCAAATTGGTTTATTGAGTTTGAGTTCCATTTTTGATTTTTATAAGTTTACAAATATAATTTTTAAAGCTGAATTTCTCCCGTTTTTTTTATAAAGTTGAAGATTTCTGTCATGATTTCTACAAAGTGACAAAAGAAAAACCCTTTCAACATTTAAAATGTTAAAAGGGCTAAATATCTATAAAACAAAACGTTTTAGAAATCTCTTTCTACATCAAAAGCTTCTAAATATTCTGCAACTCTTTTTACAAAACTTCCTCCCAGTGCACCGTCAACTACCCTGTGATCATAAGAGTGTGACAAGAACATTTTCTGACGGATTCCGATAAAATCGCCTTCAGGAGTTTCAATAACCGCCGGTACTTTACGAATAGCACCAAGAGCTAAGATTCCAACCTGAGGCTGGTTGATAATTGGCGTACCAAAAACACTTCCAAATGTTCCTACGTTTGTAACGGTATAAGTACCGCCTTGTGTATCGTCCGGTTTAAGTTTTCCTGTTTTTGCACGGTTACCTAAGTCATTTACTGCTTTTGCCATTCCGACAAGGTTTAACTGATCGGCATTTTTGATAACCGGTACAATTAAATTTCCGTTTGGCAGGGCCGCAGCCATTCCTAAGTTTATATTTTTCTTTTTGATGATATATTCGCCATCTACAGAAATATTCATTCCCGGAAAATCTTTCAGAGCTTTTGCAACAGCTTCCATCATAATCGGAGTAAAAGTAAGTTTCTCCCCTTCTCTCTTTTCGAAAGCCGTTTTAACTTTATCTCTCCATTTTACGATATTGGTCACATCAACTTCAATAAATGATTGTACGTGAGCTGAAGTTTGTACAGAAGCGACCATATATCCTGAAATCAGTTTACGCATTCTGTCCATTTCGATGATTTCATCACCTCCGTTTACAGATACCGGAACTGTTTGCTGGCTTTTCTGAGCAACTGGCTCAACTGCTTTTGCCACCGGAGTTTTTGATTCTGCTGCTTTTGGCTCTTCTGCTTTGGCGGCTACTGTTTCGTTAACCGTTTCCTGAACCGCTTTTGGCGCTGCAACAACACCTGATTTACGATCTTCAATATATTTTAAAATATCTTCTTTTGTAACACGTCCGTCTTTTCCTGAACCCTGAATATTTTCAAGTTCAGTAACCGAAACACCTTCTTCCTTTGCAATATTTTTTACTAGCGGAGAGAAGAATTTGTCTGATCCCGAAGTTTCCTGAGCGAAATCATTTGGCGTAGCTGTCGTTTCCTGAGCTGCTTCAATTGTTTTTTCGATTTCTGCTGCTTCAGCCGGAGCCGGTTCGTCCTCAATAACTTTATCAACCAAAAATGACGACGATATTTCAACACCACCTTCTGTTTCGATAATTGCAATTGTCTGTCCAACCTGAACTAAATCATCTTTGCCAAATAATTTTTCGACCAAAGTTCCTGATACTTCGCTTGGTACCTCACTGTCAACCTTATCGGTTGCAATTTCGAGTACAGCCTCATCAGCTTCAATTTTGTCTCCAACTTCTTTCAACCAGTTTGTAATAGTTGCTTCAGCTACACTTTCTCCCATTTTAGGAAGCTTTAATTCAAATCTTGCCATATTGTTAACCTCAAGGGTGATTTTGATTTTCAGATTGCGAAATTACTGAATATTTTATATATAAATTACACTTAATATAATTTTTACTCGATTTTTATAGTTTGCCCTCTGTCATTTCTTGAATTACTTCCAATAATAAAATTTGCGTTTTTGGGGAAAATTTTAAAAGTAATGTCCTTTTCTTTAAGCGTTTCTATGATTTTGATACAATTTCTAAATGAAATGTATTGATTATCCAAAATAATCTCTACGTGTTTTCCTTTAGAAATCAGGGACGAATTTACCATTTTTTCTTTTTTGAAATCGAAAATAACTACTTTATTTTTAAGAATTGAAGACAATTTTTCATACAATTTACTATCCGAAGAATAGAAAACATAACTTTCCGGCAGCGGTTTGTCTTTTGTTTTTCCCTGGAACATTTTAACAAATGAAAAAAACAGAATTCCGATTTTAATAAAAATAGAAAAAAACAATGATTCCCTGAAATGCTTTTGGTAAAAAAACGTCATCGCTTCCTGAAAACGTTTCATATATTTTTCATCTTTTATAGTACTTTCACCTTTATAGTGCAAAACTGTCGCTTCATGAAAATAATAATTTTTCTTCTGCTTCAGTAAGGCACGATACGAAAGATCAATATCGTCTGCATACATAAAACAATCTTCATCAAAACCTCCTAATTCAATATATAAATCACGCTGCATGAACATAAAAGCACCGACAAGAATAGCTACATTTCCTGTTTCGTTTTCTGAAATGTGCTGTGCGTAATACTGATTAAAAAGTTTCCATTTTGGGAAAATTTTATACAAGCCAAAAATCTTAGTAAAAGAAACCCAGGGTGTCGGAACCCCACGCTTGCTTTCGGGAAGAAATTTTCCTGTTCCGTCGATTAATTTACACCCGATAATCCCCAGGCTGGTTTGCCTTTCGGCGAAAGCCAAAATTTTAGAAAATGTATCTTCGGCAACAACTGTATCGGGATTCAGAATACAAATATACTTTCCGCGTGCCAGGGCAACTCCTGTATTATTTCCTTTTGGAAAACCAAAATTTTCATTATTCTGAATCAGTTTTATATTCGGAAAACGTTCTTTCATCATCAGGCAACTATTATCAGACGAATTATTGTCTATTACAATAATTTCGCTGTCAATGGCAGAAAGTGCTTCCTGAACACTTAAAACACACTGTTCCAGAAAATAGCGAACATTATAATTGAGAATAATAACTGATAATTGCATAGAAATCCTAACCTTTTGATTTTTTGGAAAGTTAGAAATTTTCGGCTAAACCCAATCGCAAAGACCAGTCGTTTTTACTGAGTCCGAAATCTAAAACTAAATTACTGTTGTTTTGTTTGTTCCATTTGATGCGTAAACCTGTACCCACAGCGGGATTAAATTTGGTAAATTTATAGGTGTCCAATTTTGAAACTGAGGAAATATTGGTAAAAAATACGGCTCCAATAAAACCGTTTTTAGTAATATCTGTTCTGTATTCGGTTTCAAAATACAAAAGGGCATTACTGCGGTATCTGTTTTTGGTAAAACCTCTTCCTGTTTTTCCTTCTCTATCCCACCCTATACTGGGCAAATCAAGATAATGGGGTTTGCCTGAAAATGTAGACCAGTAAAAAGCCCTTGAAGCCCAAACGCTATGTTTTTCTTTACTAAAAGAATAATATTTTCTGGCATCGAGATAAAGTGACTGCCATTTATCTCCATCAACCCCGCTTGTGTTTATTCGAAAATCGGCTTCGAGATAAAAACCCTGTTCCGGATTAATTGTATTTTCCCTGGAATCATATAACCCCTGAAGAGCAAATCCTAAGGAAGTTTCATCCGTAAAATCTCCATCCATATATTTTACATAATCCGTTTCTTGTTCTATATAAGATTCTTCAGAAATATTTTTATAATTATCTAACAAAAAACCCAAACCCAATCGGTAATTACCAAACACTTTTCTGTTGACAAACTGATAGAATCTCCATTGCTGGTAATCTAAAGTCGACATTTCTTTGTCGGTGTTATGTTCTCCCAGTCCATAAGTAAGTTGAGGATAAATCATATATCGATAATCGCCAATAAAATTCCATTTGTTATTTTTTGTATAAATATAAGTTTGAAGCGGAAAGACATATTGATTTGAAAAACTGAAATAAGGAGAAAAAGTTACCTGTGACATTTTTGTTTTTTATAATCGTCTCCCAAATAGAAACTCGTCAAAAAAGAAACTACCAATCCTGTATTTGAGCTTACACCAACCGGGACGGGCAATAAAGAGAAAGCAAGCTTTTTATTCTTATAGTTTATGGAATCATTTTTTTTAAAGATCTTGTACAAAACATCCCGTATATCTTTTTTATCCATAGGAATGCTGTCATTCTGAGCGTGACAAAATGAAATTAGAAAAAATAAAAACAAAAAGAATTTTACTTTTAACTCATTCATTAAAAACGATTTACAATTAATATTATAACAAATTTAGAAAAATATTGTGCGAAAAATAAGTCAGTAAAATGAATTTATTTTTAGAAGAGTATATTTGAAAAAGAATATAAATTTTTGATTATGATTCGGTTATCTATTCTGTTTTTGGTTATTCTATCTCTTTCGGGCTTTATTGACAAAGATTCTTCAGATCTTGTAAAATCCAATTATTGGTATATTGCCGGTCCGGCAAAAGAAACTCAGGAAACTATTAATGTAATCCGCGAGAAAGAACATCTTGTTCGGGTAACTGCCAAAGATTTTCCAGTTGGTGAAATTGAACTAAATGTCATGATTACACCCTCAGAATCAAATGACGGCGCAGCAACAAACCTATCAGATAAATCAAAATGTATAATTATAACTTATAAAACTAACCAACTTATAAAACTTCAGGCACGCGAAGGAAATGAAGAAGGAACCGGCTGTATGCACGGAGGTTCGCACCCAAGAGTTGATTTGCCGGCATCTCCTGAAAAATTTACAACCACAAAAATTCCCTGGACAAATTTTAGACAAGACGGTTTACCAGACGGAAAACTTTTGAACATTAAAAATCTCTGCAAATTCAATTTTGTCAACTATACTCCTGTCTCCGGCTTTTTTCTGGAAATAAAATCGGTTAAAGTTGAACTTTGAAGGTGAATTTGTTTCAGGTTTCAGGTTTCAGGTTATCACCTCAAACCTGATTTTTTATAATTGCATCTGAATCTTGTACTTATTACAGATTTTCATAACCAGTAGCATAATGGTAGAAAATACCAGTGACCAGATGATTCCCGGAACTCCTTCACGGAAATAATCCGGAATTATATGCAGGTTAAAAGCGGAATTAAAATAATAAATTACGCCCGGCAAAATATAAATCAACAAAGGGTTTGCGGCTGCCGGCATAAAGAAATTACTCCATTTCGTTTGTTTTTTAATTTCCATTAACCAATAAAGAAAGTAAAATAAAACGGTACAAATGGCAGCAGAAAACATAGTCCATGACGGAGTTCCTTTTATTTTTGAGATTCCGTAATAAGGTCTCAAAAAACAAGCCGTAGCAAAGAAAAGCAATGCAAAACCTATTACGGGCCAATTGATTTTCGGAGCAATTTTTCTATCAAAAAACAGTAACGAAATTATAACTCCGGCCGTAACCAAAGAAGCATGAGCCAAATGTCCGGCAATAAAACTAAACAAGAAATTTTGTTTAATAGCCAGTCCTTCTGTCAGGTTTACTGAATTGGCAATAACACAAATAATCAAAAACAAAATCATTGCCCATAATTTTCCGGAAACCAGCCAATAATATACTACTGTTATAAGATAAGCCCAGCCAATCAGACCTAGAATTCCCCACCATTTTGGTGTCATTCCGATTTCTCCCGTGTCCTGAACATAGAGAAAATAAAGTGCCATTAAAACCAGCATCCCGCCATATTGCAAAGTGTATTTTAACCAAACCGGAAAATCCTTTGGGTATTTATTCCAAATCGGAATGGGCATTGCATAAGCCAAAAGTCCCCAAAATACAGGAGTAATTATCATTTTTGATGCATCGTAACCATATTCGGCATTGACCATAAAAACGCCAATAATTATCAACGCCAAAGCTCTTTTTAAGGTGTGGGTCCAGATTATCCTGGTGCTGTCTCCTTTTAGTAATCTGGCATTAAATGCAAAGGGAACAGACATCCCGACAATAAATAAAAACGAAGGAAAAACTACATCAACAAAAGTCATCGCGTCTGCATCTGCGGGCATGTGCCTCATCCATTGCGGTACATTTTTTACGCTTGCGAGTTCATTTACAAAAATCATTACAAAAATCGTAATTCCACGTAAAGCGTCTATCGAAATAATCCTTTGATTGTATAAATTTTCTTTTATTTTCATAAATTATTACATTTTTAATAATGTCAAATATAATATAATTATAAAACGGGAAGTTACATTGTTACATTAATTTCAAAATCTGAAATCTGTATAAATATTTTTTCAAAACAAAATCTATTTCATTTACTTTTGCCGCATGTTATCATTTCTAAAATCCAAACCACGTTTAAGAGAGCTGCTGTCCGATAATTATATCGACATTCATTCGCATCTCTTACCGGGAATTGATGACGGGGCAAGAAACATTTCTGACACTATAAAGCTGGCAAAAGCCTTTCAGGAAATTGGATTTTCTCAATTTGTGACTACCCCTCATATCAAAAATCATTTTTGGGATAATTCTGCTGAAACAATCATTGCAAAACAAAAAGAAACTGCCATTGTATTAGAAGAAAATAACATAACAATCCCGTTTAAAACAGCATCAGAATATTTTATGGATGATTGGTTTGAAAATCATTTTAAGACTGAAAAACTCCTTACCATAAAAGATAATTATGTCCTGGTTGAAATATCGTATATAAGTCCGCCCGCACAGCTTCATAAAACCCTTTTTGATTTGCGCGTTGCAGGTTATACGCCCATTTTAGCACATCCTGAAAGATATTTGTATTATCATAAAAACTTCAATGAGTACGAAAAACTAAAAAAATCGGGTTGTTTGTTTCAATTAAACTTATTGGCGACAATGGGATATTATGGAAATGAAGTTACCAGGATTACAGAAGAACTTCTGAAAAAAGGAATGTACAATTTTGTTGGTTCTGATGTGCATCATCGCAGCCACATACAAGCGTTTGACCAGAAAATAAAAGTGAATAGTATTGCTGCTCTTAAAGAAGTAATTAAGAATAATGAGATTTTTAAATTCTGATTAATAGGCGTTCTCTTCACCTTTAAAAATGTTAATGATAGTTCGCACTATAATTTTTATATCCAATAATAAACTCCAGTTTTCGATATACCAGATATCATAATCTACTCTGTTTTCCATATCGCTAAGTTCTTTGGTTTCACCACGAAAACCGTTGACCTGTGCCCAGCCTGTTATTCCGGGTTTTGTATATTGGCGTACTAAATAATTATTTATCAGTTCACTATACTCCTTTGCAAGATTGACCATATGAGGCCGTGGCCCTACAACCGACATATCGCCCCAAAAGACATTAAAAAACTGCGGTAACTCATCAATACTGGTTTTGCGGATAAAAGCCCCAAATTTTGTAATTCTGCTGTCGCCTTTTCCTGCCTGTTTTTTATGCGCCAGATCATTCAGATACATACTTCTGAATTTAAAACACATAAAAGCCTGGTTGTCGCGGCCTGAGCGCTGCTGCCTGAAAAATACTGGCCCAGGGGATTCTAATTTAATAATTAGGGCAACGATTGGCAGAAGCCACGGAAAAATTAATAGTATAACCGCTGTCGAAAATAGAATATCAAAAACTTTTTTTACAAGCCGGTTTGAAGCAAATTCTAATGGTTCCGGACGAAACATCAATACAGGCGTATTTTCATAAAAAGTCACTTCTACTTTACTTGATTTTGTGTAGAGCTGAAAATCAGGTATAAACTTGATTCTCACCATATTTTGTTCACATATCTTGACCAGTTTATTAATTATTTCGACTTTGTCAATATGAAGGGCAACATAAATTTCGTCTATTTTTTCTTTTATGATAAAATCCTCAATACTATCAAATCCACCTAAAATTGCGCCTTCAAAATCAGGAGAAACTACTTCTTTATCATCAAAAAAGCCTAAAAAACGATATCCGTAAGTTAAATCTTTGGCCAATATTTTACGCATTCTTTCTCCTGTATCATTGGCTCCAACGATAATAATCTTTTTAAAATTATATCCTTTTGCCCTGATTTCTTTTAAAGCTTTCATCAATAAATAACGGGAAATCATAATCAGCAAAAAGAAAAACAGATAAAAATACAGCAATCGGAGTCTGGAAATATCTGCGTATTTAAGAAAAACTACAAAAATTGCCACCAGGGCGGCGTGAATGGTAATTTTATTAATTGTCCGTTTTAATATCGATTCTATACGCTCGATGCGGATCATCCGGTATGAATTTCTAAAAAGCAGCAATCCGATCCAGATTAGGTTCATCAATAAAATAACTGTTTTTTCTTCTCTTGACGAAAGTTGCTCTAAACTGCCAAACCTGGCCAAAGCCGAAAGATTGATTGAGGCATTTAACAATAACACATCAAAACACACAAACAGTAGTTTGAAATAACGGGAAAGACGGTAATGTGATATTTTTTGAGAAATTTTCATATTTAGGATCTGTGGTCATTCTAAGTAAATTCTGACCTAAGCATTATGAATGCAAAATAACATTTTAATTATATTTTTTAATGTTATTTTAAAATCAATTTATTTTAAAACTTTACTTTTAAGTAATTCGAATTTAAAACACAGGAAATGAAAACAGTCTTTTTATTCTTTTTCTTATTAACCGCAGTAAGTTACGGGCAAATTTTGGGCTGTACAGATCCTCTTTCTGTAAATTATAATCCGGAAGCGACAATAAATGACGGAAGTTGTTTGTACAAATCCGTCAAATTAAAACCTGAATACTCAGTCAGGTTAAGCGATTCTGTTAGAGAAACTTCCGGGCTTACTGTTTTTGACCATTTATTATGGACGCATAACGACGATCATGACACCACTTTATACGGGTTGGATTCTTTGGGAAAAATCAGAAAAAAAGTAATACTGCAAAACGTAATTAATCATGACTGGGAAGAAATTTCGCAGGACAGTACACATTTGTACATTGGTGACTTTGGAAATAATTACAAAGGAAACCGGACCGATTTACATATTTTTAAAATTGAGAAAAAAGATTTTTTAACCGGAAATCCCGTTATCGACACCATTTCATTTTCATATTCTGACCAAACCGACCTTAAACCTCAAAAAAGAAATACAACCAATTTTGACTGTGAAGCTTTTATTATCACAAAAGACAGTATTTATTTATTTTCGAAACAATGGATTTCTTCTAAAACGGCTGTTTATGCTTTACTAAATCAATCCGGAAGACAAATTGCGCAGTTTAAGGAAACTCTTAATACAGAAGGTCTGGTAACCGGAGCGGCTTATTTAGAAGCAAAAAAGCTTATTGTACTTTGTGGTTATTCCAAAACCGGAAAAACGTTTCTATATCTTTTGTATGATTTTAAAAATCATGATTTCTCAACCGGAAACAAACGAAAAACAGACCTTAGACTTCCTTTCCATCAAATTGAAGGAATTGCCACCAATGACGGATTACATTATTATATAACGAATGAAAAATTAGTCCGTCAGCCAATTTTGAATGTTCCGCAGCAGATTCATTATTTGGATTTGAGTTCTTTACTAAATTCGTATCTCCATAAATAATTCGCAAATCGCAATTTATTAGCTTACTTTTGCAAAAAAGTTGTGTTTTTAAAACATTCATGACTTATCATTTATAACTCATAATTTACAAAGTGAATTACTTATCTGTAGAAAATATATCAAAGTCATTTGGCGAAAGAACGTTATTTGACAACATTTCGTTCGGAATCAATAAAGACCAGAAAATTGCCTTTATTGCTAAAAACGGTTCCGGAAAAACAACTATCATGAGTATTATCAATGGTTTGGACGAACCGGATACAGGTCAGGTTGTTTTAAGAAAAGGAATCAGAATGGCTTTTCTTTCGCAGGACAATAACCTGCAGGAGGAATTGACTATTGAAGAAAGTATTTTTGCTTCAGACAATGAAACTCTGAAAATTATTGAAGCCTACGAAAAAGCATTAGAAAATCCGGATGACGAAGAAGCGTACCAAAAAGCTTTTGACGGAATGGATCAGCATAATGCGTGGGATTTTGAAACGCAGTACAAACAAATTCTGTTCAAACTAAAACTGGAAGATTTTAAACTAAAAGTAAAAAATCTATCCGGAGGACAAAAAAAACGTCTTTCATTGGCTATCATTTTGATCAATCGTCCTGATTTATTGATTTTGGATGAGCCAACCAACCATTTAGATCTTGAAATGATCGAATGGCTTGAAAGTTATTTTGCCAAAGAAAACATTACGTTGTTCATGGTAACGCACGACCGTTTCTTCTTAGAACGTGTTTGTAATGAAATCATCGAACTTGACAACGGAAAATTATATCAGTACAAAGGAAATTATTCTTATTATTTAGAGAAAAAAGAAGAGCGAATTACTTCTGAAAATGCCAGCGTTGACAAGGCTAAAAACTTATTTGTAAAAGAATTGGAATGGATGCGACGTCAGCCAAAAGCGAGAACAACAAAATCTAAATCGCGTCAGGATGATTTTTATGTAATTAAAGAAAAAGCACAAAGCCGTAGAAAAGAAAATAAAGTCGAGCTTGAAATCAATATGGAACGTATGGGAAGCAAAATTATTGAGCTTCACAAAATTTCCAAAAAGTTCAAAGATCACGTTATTCTGGACAATTTCAGTTTTGATTTTCAGCGTGGTGAAAGAATCGGAATTATTGGTAAAAACGGAACCGGAAAATCGACTTTTCTTAATCTTCTGACCGGAACACTACCGCTTGACAGCGGGCGTGTTGTAAAAGGTGACACCATAAAAATTGGTTACTACACACAATCCGGAATCAACCCGAAACCAAATCAACGTGTTATAGATATTATTAAAGAATACGGCGAATTTATTCCGCTTGCAAAAGGAAGAATGATTTCGGCTTCGCAATTATTAGAGCGTTTCCTTTTTGATGCCAAAAAACAGTATGATTTCGTAGAAAAATTAAGCGGAGGCGAATTAAAACGTTTGTATTTGTGTACCGTTTTGATTCAGAACCCAAACTTTTTGATTCTGGATGAGCCAACAAACGATCTGGATATTGTAACGCTAAACGTCCTTGAAAGCTTCCTTTTAGATTATCCGGGATGTTTATTGGTAGTTTCGCACGACCGTTATTTTATGGATAAAATTGTTGATCACTTATTTATCTTCAGAGGAAAAGGCGAAATCGAAAATTTCCCGGGAAACTATTCTGATTTCAGGGCGTATGAAGACAGCGCGGATGTTGCGCAGAAAGAAGAAAACAAAGCTGAAAAGAAAGACTGGAAACAAAATAATCCAACCGGAAACTTGTCTTTTAACGAGCAAAAAGAATATCAGAAAATCGAAAGAGAGATTAAAGATCTTGAAATTGAAAAAACCAAAATCGAGCAATTATTTTCTGATGGAAAAGTAGCCGATGCCGATATTGAGAAAAAAGCAAACGAATTACAAAATATCATCAAAAAAATAGATCAGAAAGAAGAACGCTGGTTTGAGCTTTCGGCTAAGATTGAAGGATAGATTATATTTAAACTTAAATAATTTAAATCCCAATAAACATTTTAAAGTGTTTATTGGGATTTTTTATTTTGCACAATTATCAAAAAACATCTCTTTTTTTATTTGAAATGTTAAAATTCATATGTAAGAATTTAGAATAATTATATAAACGAAAATAAAGTTGTTTGACGAGATTTGTAGAAGTGAAACAAATTCACAATCTAAATATATATAAAATGGAAAATCTAAATAACCCAGACGGAACAAGACGCCAGATATTAACAGGAATGTTTTCTGATCGCGAAAGTACAGAGAGAGCTTACAACACTTTAAATGACAGAGGATATTCAAAAGATGAAATCAATCTTATCATGTCAGATGAAACAAGAAAAAAACATTATTCAGACCATGATGATCACTCAGAACTTGGTACAAAAGCAGCTGAAACTGCGGGAACTGGATCTGCAATTGGAGGAACAATAGGAGCTATTGTTGGAGTTATCGCAGCTTTAGGAACAAGTCTTGTTATCCCGGGATTAGGATTAATCATTGCAGGACCACTAGCAGCTGGATTAGCAGGTGCAGGTGCAGGTGGTATTACGGGAGGTTTGATTGGTGCTTTGGTAGGATCTGGAATTCCTGAAGACAGAGCTAAGCTATATGAATCCGGAATCAATGATGGGCATGTAGTTCTGGGAGTTCACCCTCGTAATAATGAAGATGCTGAATATTTCGAACAAGAATGGAAATCAAATAAAGGAGAAAATATTTATCGCTAATTTGCTGATAATTCATTCAAAAGAGCCTGATCTAAAAAAATAGATCAGGCTCTTTTTTTGTTTGTTATTTTTAAAGTTCAGGAATAAAAGTCAAAAAAATTACCATTTGACTTTTGACAATTCTTAGTATCTTCGTAGCCACTTTGCTACTTTTTTATGCTATTTCAAATAAAATCCTATATCAAATTTCTTTGGAACTCCAAGAATGAACATGCAGTACATTCTCCGTTTGTATTTAATTTACTGACGAAATGTTTTTACGATAAAAAATCTAAACCGGAATATTTAGTTTTAAAAAATTATCGAAGATCCCTTTTAGAAAATAAAAATTTTATTGAAGTAACCGATTTTGGTGCGGGTTCGAGAGTTTTCAAATCCAACACCAGACAAATTTCTAAAATTGCAAAAACGGCGGGAATTTCTCCAAAACGCGCTGAATTATTATTCCGAGTTGTTCGTTATTTTCAGCCGGAATCCGTTTTAGAAATTGGAACTTCCTTGGGGTTGGCAACTTCTGCCCTGGCCTTAGGCAATCCGAAAGCAAAAGTAATTACCTTAGAAGGCTGTCCTAATACGAGCTCTGTTGCCAAAAATCAGTTAGAAGATTTCAATTATCAAAATGTAAATCCAATAATAACGGAATTTGAAAGCTATTTTAAAAATATTCAAAGAGAACTAAAAACTGAGACTGAGAACTTCGACCTTATTTACTTCGACGGCAATCATTCTAAAAAAGCAACTTTAGCTTATTTTGATCTTTTATTACCAACCATAACCAATGATTCGGTTTGGATTTTTGATGATATTCACTGGTCACCAGAAATGGAAGAAGCCTGGGATAGCATTAAAAACCATCCGAAAGTAAAAGTAACAATTGATACTTTTCAATGGGGATTTGTATTCTTTAGAAGAGAACAGCCGAAAGAGCATTTTGTGATTAGAACATAATATATCAAATTGCCAAAACCGAAACAATAACACAATTATTCCTATATTTGACAAAAATCAAATACAAAATCAATGCACTCTATTCTCAAAAAAACACAAAAAAAAATACTAATTCAAGTCTGTTTAACAGGACTACTATTTTCATTTAATACAGTTGTAAATGCTCAATTTTTAACACAGACATTATCTTCCGATTTAAATACATTCGCTAATGATCTCGCTATTTATATTCCTACTACGCTAAATACTCCTTCAAATTATGGTACTGTTTTAGCTCTTAGGCATTGGGCAGGGCCAGGAACATCTGATTGGAGAAGTCAATTAGCATTTAGTACTGAAAATGATTTTTACTATCGACAATCAACAAATACTACAGGATCTGTTTGGACTCCATGGAAAAAAGTTTACAATTCTGGCAATTTAAACAACAGTCAAACAGATTTTAACGCAAACCGTCTATTTGCAAAAGAATTAACAATTTCACAAACCCAGACAAACGTACTTTTATCTGCAACCGGAAATTCATATATAAATTCAGGAAATTTTGGAATAGGAACAACTAATCCAAAAAATAAACTTGATGTAAATGGAACTATTCATTCAAAGGAAGTAAAAGTTGATATGAATGACTGGTCAGATTTTGTTTTTAAAGAAAACTACAATCTGCCAACCCTTTTAGAAGTAGAAAAACACATTATCAATTATGGCCATTTAGAAAATATCCCAAGTGAAAAACAAGTCATCAAAAATGGTATAAATTTAGGAGAAATGGATGCTAAACTTCTACAAAAAATTGAAGAATTAACATTGTATATCATAGACTTAAATAAAAAACTTGAACTTCAAAATCAAGAATTGAATGCTATGAAAAGAAAAATAGGAAATCTATAATTCAGTCATAAAAAAATGGCAACCATTGCTGATTGCCATTTTTCCTAATTATTACAATTTTTTTATTTTTTAGCGTCTTTGTTTTCTTCAGATTTAGCTCCCATTCTGTTTACAGTATACATTGGAGCAAATTTCACTTTTAAACCTGCAATTTTTCTGTTATCCTCAGAAGTAAGACCTTCTTTTTCTACAGTATTTTTACGGCTGTCAAGTGCTTCATAAAGCAATTTGATTTCATCCCAGTCTTCACGTGAATAACTGTCTTTATTATCTTCAACTGTATGAACAAATTGTTGGTATACACTATGAATATTTTGGGCATTTACCCATGAAAAACTCATATCTTCTCCAATTTTTCCTTCTCCAAACAATGCATTACGCAATTGTTGTTTAGGACTTGGCGCTGGTGGGGCAAAAACGGTGGTCATTTCATTTTTGAACTCTTCGTATTTTACTTTGCTTTCGTTTATTTTTTCTGTTTCAGCAGTGTTATCTTTAAGATCTGCAAGTGCCAATTGAGCATTTTCTGCTCTTCTGTTGTATTCAGCATCAACATCTTTCCAGGTTGCTTTCAGATCCTCTGCTTTTACATTTTTAACTGAATCGACGTAGGTTACATAAGAGTCGATTGCTTTTTTTGCATTTTCCTGTTTCTCATCTTTACACGATGTAAAGCTTAAAGCAATTAATGCCAATCCAAATACAATTTTTATGTTTTTCATAATTTTGATTATTAAATGTTACAGAACAAATATAGTTAAAAAATTAAATAAACGTAAATTATTTATAAAAATTTAATATTTATTTTGAATTAAATTTAATAAAAAATACAAAATATGATAATTATATAAAAAGTATGTAAAATCATATAACACTAATTTTAATAAAATAAAATATACTTTTTATAAACATCTTTAATATGCCATAAATTAATATTCGGTGTAACATAAATCAATTCCCGGCTACTCATCAGAATATTAAAAAGTGTTTTGTACTTTTAAAACCAAAATTGTAAAACGAATGGCAAATCCATTAATTAAAATAACTGACATCAAACGAAATTTTGCTCTTGGGAACGAAATCGTGTATGTTTTAAAAGGAATTGATTTAGAAATAAAAAAAGGAGAGTATGTTGCCTTAATGGGCCCTTCAGGATCCGGAAAGTCAACTCTGATGAATTTGTTAGGATGTCTGGACACACCAACTTCTGGTCACTATGTTTTGAACGGAAAAGATGTCAGCCAGATGAAAGATGATGAATTGGCCGGAATTAGAAATACAGAGATTGGTTTTGTTTTTCAAACGTTCAATCTTTTACCAAGAACAACTGCTTTAGACAACGTGGCTTTACCTATGATATATGCAGGGTATTCAAAGTCTGAAAGAAACGCAAGAGCTACAGAGGTTTTAAAGCAGGTAAATCTTGCCGACCGAATGGACCACCAGCCGAATCAGCTTTCGGGAGGACAACGCCAGCGTGTCGCCATTGCCCGTGCTTTAGTAAACAAACCGTCTATTATCCTGGCCGATGAACCAACGGGAAACTTAGACAGTAAAACGTCTGTAGAAATCATGAAGCTTTTCGGAGATATCCACGCACAGGGAAACACCGTAATTCTGGTAACGCACGAAGAAGATATTGCGGCTTATGCACATCGTGTAATTCGTTTAAGAGACGGACTAATTGAAAGTGACACAACTAAATAATTTTAGATTTCTGATTTTAGATTATTTTCTAAATCTAAAATTTAGGTTGCAACATTTCAATCTAAAATCACAAATCTACAATCTAAAATCACCATGAAAGTATATACAAAAACAGGGGACAAAGGCACTACAGCACTTTTTGGTGGTACCCGTGTTCCTAAAGATGACATACGAATTGACAGTTACGGAACTGTCGATGAACTCAACTCCTATATAGGACTGATTCGCGATCAGGAAATGAATTCTCATTATAAAACTATTTTAATCGAAATTCAGGATCGTCTTTTTACTGTTGGCGCCATTTTGGCAACTCCTCAGGAAAAAGAAGTGATGAAAAACGGAGAACTGAGATTAAAAAATCTTGGGATTATAGAGTCAGATATCGAATTATTGGAAAATGAAATTGATACTATGGAAGATACACTTCCGCAAATGACTCATTTTGTTTTACCGGGCGGACATCCAACCGTGTCACATTGTCATATTGCGCGTTGTATTTGCCGTCGTGCTGAGCGTCTTGCTGTCCGTTTAAGCCATAATGAACATGTTCCTGAAATCGCAATTAAATACTTAAACAGACTTTCTGACTACCTTTTTGTCTTGGCACGGAAGTTGTCCTCAGACTTAAAAGCGGATGAAGTGAAATGGATTCCCAGAAAATAATTTTTCTGTAAATTCCAAAACTTTAAAATCCCAAATTTCAAGGAAACAATTAAAAAATTCTGCGAATCTAAATCATAAAAAACTTCCATATTTTAAGATTTCACGCTCCTTTTTTGGAATTTGGAATTTAAAAAATTGGATTTTAAAGGGGACGTTCTTAAATTTTCTTAAAATAAATCAAAAATTACTTGTCTTTTTCAGTAAAAAAATTATTTTTGCACAAACTAAACAGATAACAGATGTATTGGACATTAGAATTAGCATCTTATTTAAGTGATGCGCCATGGCCTGCTAACAAAGACGAACTTATAGACTACGCTATTAGAGCTGGTGCTCCATTAGAAGTAGTAGAAAACCTTCAGTCAATCGAAGATGAAGGCGAGATATATGAATCAATGGAAGAAATTTGGCCTGATTATCCAACAGACGAAGATTATCTTTGGAATGAGGATGAATATTAAAAAATAAACCAAAGAAAAAGTCTCTCGTTAAGGAGGCTTTTTTTTTGGTTCAAATACATATATTAAAATAATAAAGAAATATAATAAATCATGAGTTTCATAAACAGTATTATTAAAGTCTTTGTAGGTGATAAGTCACAGAAAGATGTCAAAGCTTTACAACCTTACTTAAATAAAATTAAAACATTCGAAACCAGCCTGATGAGTTTATCTAATGATGAACTGAGAGGAAGAACTGTTTATTTTAAAGATAGAATTAAAGAAGCCAGAGCTGAGAAAGATGCTAAAATTGCTTCGCTTAAAGCGGAAGTAGAAAACATCGAAGACATCGATAAAAGAGAAGATCTTTATGATGCTATTGATGCTCTTGAAAAAGAAGCTTACGAGATTTCAGAAAAAACTTTACTGGAAATTCTTCCGGAAGCGTTTTCTGTGGTTAAGGAAACGGCACGTCGTTTTAAAGACAATTCACATATAGAAGTTACTGCCACCCCGAGAGACCGTGAGTTTTCTGCAACAAAATCGTACATCACTATTGATGGTGAAAAAGCGATTTGGGCCAACAAATGGAACGCTGCCGGAAAAGATATTACCTGGGACATGATTCATTATGATGTTCAGTTAATTGGAGGTATGGTTCTTCATGAAGGTAAAGTTGCCGAAATGCAAACGGGTGAAGGAAAAACTTTGGTTGCTACACTTCCATTATACCTAAACGCTTTAACCGGAAACGGAGTTCACTTAGTAACAGTGAATGACTATTTGGCAAAACGTGATAGTACCTGGAAAGCGCCTTTATTCGAATTTCACGGTTTAACTGTTGATTGTATCGATAATCACCAGCCAAGTACAGAACAAAGAAAAAAAGCATACGACGCCGATATCACTTACGGAACTAACAATGAGTTTGGTTTTGACTACTTAAGAGATAACATGGCACACTCGCCAGCTGATTTAGTACAGAGAAAACACAACTTTGCTATTGTCGATGAGGTCGATTCTGTATTGATCGATGATGCTAGAACACCTCTTATCATTTCAGGACCGGTTCCTCAGGGAGATCGTCATGAATTTAATGAACTGAAACCAAAAATTGAAAACTTAGTTGCACAACAACGTCAGTTAGCAAATGGTTTCTTAGCTGAAGCTAAAAAACTAATCAAAGAAGGAAATACTAAAGAAGGCGGATTCTTATTATTAAGAGCTTACAGAAGTTTACCTAAAAATAAAGCATTGATTAAATTTTTGAGTGAAGAAGGAATTAAACAATTGCTTCAAAAAACCGAAAATCAATACATGCAGGATAACAATCGCGAAATGCACAAAGTAGATGAAGCTTTGTATTTTGTAATTGAAGAAAAAAACAATCAGGTTGAATTAACTGATAACGGTATCCAATACCTTTCAGGAGATACAGATCCGGACTTTTTCGTACTTCCGGATATTGGAACTGAAATCGCTGCTATCGAAAAACAAAAATTAGATAAAGACGCTGAAGCTGAAGCAAGAGAAAGATTATTTCAGGATTTTGGTGTAAAAAGCGAGCGTATCCATACCCTTACACAACTTTTAAAAGCGTATGCTTTATTTGAAAAAGATGTAGAATATGTGATCATGGACAACAAAATTATGATTGTCGATGAGCAAACAGGCCGTATCATGGATGGACGTCGTTATTCTGACGGATTACACCAGGCGATCGAAGCAAAAGAAAATGTAAAAATTGAAGCTGCTACACAAACTTTTGCAACCGTTACATTACAGAATTATTTCAGAATGTACAGCAAATTAGGTGGTATGACGGGTACAGCTGTTACAGAAGCCGGAGAGTTATGGCAGATTTACAAACTGGATGTTGTTGAAATTCCAACCAACCGTCCAATCTCAAGACAAGACAAAGAAGATTATATCTACAAAACGACACGTGAGAAATTCAACGCTGTTATTGAAGACGTTACCGAATTATCAAATGCAGGAAGACCTGTACTGATCGGAACAACTTCTGTAGAGATTTCAGAATTATTAAGCCGAATGTTGAAAATGAGAGGCGTTACACATAACGTTTTGAATGCTAAAATGCACAAACAAGAGGCGCAAATCGTAGAAGAAGCAGGTAAAGCCGGAGTTGTAACCATTGCAACAAACATGGCTGGTCGTGGTACCGATATTAAATTATCTCCGGAAGTAAAAGCTGCAGGAGGTTTAGCAATCGTGGGTACAGAACGTCATGATTCCCGTCGTGTTGACAGACAGTTACGTGGTCGTGCAGGACGTCAGGGAGACCCGGGAAGTTCACAATTCTACGTTTCTCTTGAAGATAACCTGATGCGTTTATTCGGTTCTGAAAGAGTTGCCAAAGTAATGGACAGAATGGGATTACAGGAAGGTGAAGTTATTCAGCATTCTATGATGACTAAATCTATCGAACGTGCTCAGAAAAAAGTAGAAGAAAACAACTTTGGTGTTCGTAAACGTTTATTAGAATATGATGACGTTATGAACTCACAACGTGAAGTAGTTTACAAACGTCGTCGCCACGCTTTATTTGGTGAGCGTTTGAAACTGGATATTGCAAACATGCTTTATGACACTTGCGAGCTGATCGTAAGCAACAATAAAGTGGCAAATGATTTCAAAACTTTCGAATTTGATTTGATCCGTTATTTCGGAATCACTTCTCCAATTTCAGAAGCAGATTTTACAAAATCAACTGATATTGAAGTTACAGGAAAAGTTTATAAAGAAGCTTTGGCTTTTTACACTGAAAAAACAGAAAGAAGTGCCAGAGAAGCTTTCCCAATTATCAAAGGAGTTTACGAAGAACCAAACAATCATTTTGAAAGAATTGTAGTTCCGTTTACAGACGGAATCAAAACTTTGAATGTGGTAACTGATTTGAAAAAAGCTTATGATAGCCAGGGAGACCAATTAATTGCTGATTTTGAGAAAAACATCACATTATCGATTGTTGATGAAGCATGGAAAAAACATTTACGTAAAATGGACGAATTGAAACAATCTGTTCAATTAGCTGTTCACGAACAAAAAGACCCATTGCTTATCTACAAATTAGAAGCTTTCAACTTGTTTAGAGGAATGCTGGATAACGTAAATAAAGAAGTTATTTCATTCTTATTCAAAGGTGATTTACCTGCTCAAAACGTTCCTGAAATTCACGAAGCAAGAGAAGTTCGTCAAAAAGAAAATTTTAAATTAAGTAAAGACGAAATTCCAAATAGCGAAGACAGTAATCGTGAAGCCGGAGAAACGCAGCAACGTCAGGTTACGGAAACAATTGTCAGAGATATGCCAAAAATCAACCGAAATGATACTGTAACAGTTCAGGAAGTTGCCACCGGTAAAACTGAAACAATGAAATACAAAAAAGCAGAAATTCTTCTAGCTGCCGGAACATGGGTTCTTGTTAAGGAATAATTTCTAACTTAAGATCATATTTAAACCTAACAGGTTAAAACCTGTCAGGTTTATCAAATTAAAATCCCCATTTACTAAAGTAATTGGGGATTTTTTTATTAAATGACAAAAATCATAATACGAAATAATAATAAAAATGTATTTTTGCTCCTGTAAACAATGAATCAGTCTTGAAACGATTTTTTATCATATTGCTATCCTGTGTGCTATTAGTTCCTTCTTTTGGCAACTTCTTTGTTTATACTTCTTTCAAATTAAATCAAAAAGAAATTTCGAAAACCATCTGTGTACAGCGAAAAATGATTAACAACACCTGTAACGGTCGTTGTGAACTTCAAAAAAGCTTAAAAAAATACGCCGATAACGAAAAGAAAATGCATGACAGTCTGAAAGAAAAATCAGAACTTGTCTATATTCAGAATGCAATTACATCTCAATTTGTTTTAGTAACTCCAATTGAGTCTAAAACTAAAATCTTTGACTTATCAGATACAAAACCTGTTTCATTTTCGGAAGCTTCTTTCCGACCTCCATCCTGTTTTATATAATTTTTTTTAATACCATTTCAATTTCATATTGAAATCATTTCGTTGTTTCATAACAATGAAATAGTGCTTGCGCACAACTACAATTAAATTCAATTATATAAAATTCTCAAAATGAAAAATATACTTTACAAAGCAGTATTAATTTTAGTAATCAGCATATTTACAACCGCATGTTCAAGTGATGATGAAAAAGAAAGTGCCGACACAACCGGAAAAATAGGTTTAAAATTTGACAATGCTTTTGGAGACAATGATCTTATTCTCGAAACTCAAAGCAATACAACATCGGGTAATGAAGTTTTAAAAATCAAACTGGTTCGTTACATTGTTAGCAATATTGTTTTAACCAAAGCAGATGGAACGACCTTTACCTACCCAAAATCCAAAAGCTATTTTATCGCGGATGAAAATTCTGAAGCAGGATACAAATTTGAACTTACAGATGTTCCGACGGGAGATTACGTTAAAGTAAAATTCGGAATTGGTGTTGATAAAGAACAATGGCAATTAGGTGCTTCAGGTCAGGGCGATTTTCTTGCTCAGGCACAAGCTGCTGATATGCTTTGGAACTGGACTGCAGGTTACAAATTTTTCGCTTTAGAGGGAACTTTCACTTCTGCAACTGTTACGTCTGCATCACCATTTATGATTCATACAGGCCAAACAGGAACAGATTACAATTATACAGAAGTTACCTTAGGTCTTCCTACCAAAGCACTTGTTAGAACTAACATAAGCCCTGATGTACATATAATTACAGATTTATCAAAAGTTTTTAATGGTCCGAACAAACTTAAACTTACGGATTATAATGCTGAAGGAATGGGTGCTATGATAATGGGCGGAACTGCACTTCCGTTAATTACTGCCAATATTGCTACAATGTTTAAAGTTGATCACGTACATAACGACTAATTTCTTTTTAAGTTATAAGGTGTTTTTAGCAATTAATCTTCATTTTCATGAGATTTCAAATTATGCTAAAACTTTTTACATCACAAAAACATTATATCATGCTGAAAATAAAATATTTTCTGTTGTTGATTCTTCCGTTATTACTGAGCTGTTCGAGTAATGATGACGATGAGTATGTCAATATTCCTTTGGATTTTAAAATACCTTCTAATTTTCCTGATTTAGCATACAATATTGCTCAAAACCCACCAACAGAAAAAGGTTTTGAATTAGGAAAAAAATTATTTTACGACGGACGTCTTGCTTCTGACGGAATAGTTTCGTGTGGATTTTGCCATATCCAGGCCAATGCTTTTACACATCATGGCCACACAGTGAGTCATGGTGTGGGTGATGCTTTGGGAACCAGAAATACGCCTCCAATACAGAACTTAGCATTTCAGACCACTTTTATGTATGACGGAGTTGCTAATCATTTGGATTTACAGCCTTTGATTCCCTTAACGAGTGCAATTGAAATGAACGGTGATCTGAACGCTATTCTAAAAATGATGAAGGCTGACAAAGATTATCCAAAACTATTTGGACAAGCTTTTGATGATGGTGCAATTACTACAGAAAACATGCTGAAAGCACTTTCGCAGTTTATGGTAATGATGGTTTCATCGAATTCCAAATTTGATAAATTCAGGCGTAATGAAGCCGGTGGCACTTTTACAATAGATGAACTTGCAGGATATGACCTATTCAAATCAAAATGCGCTTCCTGTCATGCTACTGATCTTATGACGGACAATTCGTTTAGGAATAATGGTTTAGCAGTAAATCCAAAAGTGAATGATGTCGGACGTTATAAAGTAACAGAACTGGCTTCTGATTATTATAAGTTTAAAGTGCAAAGCTTACGAAATGTAGAAATGTCTGCTCCTTATATGCATGACGGCCGATTTGGAACTCTGGAAGCTGTTCTAAATCATTATGCATCGGGCATTGAAGATTCACCGACTTTGGACCCGCTTTTGAAACAAAATGGAAAATTTGGAATTGCACTTTCTGAAAACGATAAAAAACAAATTATAGCATTTTTGAAAACGCTGACCGATAATCAATACTTGACCGATAAACGTTTTTCTGAATTCTAAAAATAATTAAAATGAAAAAAATAATAACAACAATAATGCTTTTGGCTGTTTTATCAGCTTTTAGCTTTACTGAAAAAGACAGTATTTCGACTTTTACTTTTCAACGTCTTGCCATGATGGAAGATTTTGACTGCGATGCCTGCGGTTGTTCTGCTAGTGGCGGTAGTATGGGATTTAGTTCTATGCTGAATAATAATTTTGTGGGACTTCGATATTTCAAGCAAAATTATACAAGCCGTGACGGGATTTTCGCCAATTCTCCATGGATTGATGAGAATTTCAATACCGTTCAGGCCTGGGCGAGAATACCCGTGACAGAAAAAATCCAGATTTCAGCTTTGGTTCCGTATCATTTTCATGAAAGAAAATTAACAGCCGGAACTCAAAATATTGAAGGCTTGGGAGATATTACAGTTATGGGGCTTTATACTGTTTATGAAACTCAAAAAGACAGCACCTTTTTTACTCATAAATTGAATATTGGTGGAGGTGTTAAAATGCCAACCGGAAAATTTAAAGAAATTAATAATCTGGGAAGCATCAACCAAAGCTTTCAGTTAGGAACAGGAAGCTGGGATTTTCCTCTGGTTTCTGAGTATGTAATCAAACATGATAATTTGGGTTTAAATACAACTCTGAATTACATTTTTAAAACCAAAAACAGTAAAAACTATCAATATGGTGATCAATTCAATTATGCCGGAACATTCTTTTATCTCTTTGATGTCAATTCTTTTCAGATTGTACCACAGGCAGGTTTAGCTGGCGAAGTGTATAAAACGAATGTACAGCACGGATTGGATGTACCGAATACTGAAGGTGATATTTTGTTTGGAAAATTTGGTATGGAAGCTGGAAAAGATCGCTTTTCTATTGGTGTAAATGCGATGTTACCGATTAATCAAAACCTGTCTAATGGAAATATGGAAGCCAATTACAGATGGAGCATTAATTTAAATTATACCCTTTAAAAAATTAAACCTTAACAAAGAAACCAGTTGAAAAGATTATTTATCATATTTCTTTCCTGCATGCTATTAGTGCCTTCATTTGGCAGTTTCTTTGCGTACACTTCATTTAAGCTGAATCAGGAAGAAATTTCGAAGACAATCTGTGTCCAGCGAAAAATGCTTTTTAATAGTTGCAACGGTCGTTGTGAACTTCAGAAAAGTTTAAAAAAATATGCTGATAATGAAAAAAGAATGCACGACAACCTAAAAGAAAAAGCAGAAGTTGTTTACATTCAAAACATTGGCGTTATTAATTATGAGTTGGTTGCAACAATCGAATATGAAGTAAAGCTTTTTGCTTCGTTCGACAAAAAACCAATTGCCGTTTCCAATTCAACCTTTCATCCTCCATCCCGTTTTATATAAATTTTAGTTTCATTTTTCAGTAGAAAACTGAAAAATATTTTTTGGCTTAATGTCAAAAACAGCGTTACATTTTAAAATTTACATAATTCAGAATGAAAAAAATATACTTCATCCTATTAATCATAGGACAATGTGTCTTTTCTCAGAATAAAATCGAAAAAGACACCACCAAATCCCAGGAACTGGAAAACGTATTTGTGACCGCTAACCGTACGGCAACTTTGCGTAAAGAAACTCCGGTTGCCATTAGCAAATTGACAGCAAAAACGATAAATGAAGCCAAAGCAACTGCGGTTTACGAAATTATCAATAAAACACCGGGTGTATTAATGGTCAATTTAGGAAACGAACAGCACATGATGTCGATTCGCCAGCCCATGACCACAAATGCTTATTATTTGTATTTGGAAGATGGCTTACCAATTCGCCCAATGGGAATTTTTAATCACAATGCTTTATTAGAAATAAATCAGTTCAATCTTCAGAGTATAGAGGTTGTAAAAGGCCCGGTTTCTTCTTTATACGGTCCTGAAGCGGTTGGAGGGACAATCAATCTGATTTCACTAAAACCACCTGTTGATCCGGAATTCAAGTTTGGAGTTCAGGCAGATAATTATGGTTACAGAAGATTTCAGGCAGCAGGCGGGGCAACTGTCGGAAAAGTTGGCTTTCATATTGCCGGAATTTCAAGTCTTCAGGAAAACGGCTGGATGACCTATTCAGATTATAACAAAGACAATCTGAATGCCAGAATCGATTACAACATCTCCCCTTCTACCCGACTGATTAGTAATACGATGTACGGAAAATATTATTCAGATATGAGCGGGAGCGTCAATGAAGAAGCGTTTAATCACAGAACATACAAAAGCACAACTGACTTTACTTATAGAAAATCAGATGCTTTAAGAACCCGATTAACCCTTGAACATGACTGGAATGATAAATCAAGCAGTTATCTTACCACTTATTTGCGTGATAATAAACTGGGGCAAAATCCATCATACGGAATAAAATGGAGCCCGACGGTAAACCCGACAACTGCCAAAGGAGAAATAAATTCGAATAACTTTAAAAGTTATGGTGCCATTGGACAGCATACCCAAAAATTTGATTTTCTGAACGCTAAAATCGTTGCAGGCGCATTATATGACTATTCTCCGGTAACCTACTGGTCTTATGTAATTGATTTAAAGGCAAATTTAAATCCGGGAGAAGCAGGAAAACAAACGGTAGATTCTTATGAAATTATTGCTGAACATCCAGATTCTAAATTAGCCGATTATACAGCAGATATTTATAATTATGCAGAATATGCTCAATTTAGTTTTAATCCATTTGAAAAATTAGTTATCACAGTTGGCGGTCGTTATGACAATATGAAAATTAATTATAACAATGCTTTGGACAATTCTACAGGAAGCAAAGTCTACGATAAAACAACTTATAAAACAGGTTTAAATTACAATCCATTTGATTTTGCAGGGTTTTATGGAAATTATTCACAAGGTTTTGCTCCTCCGGGAATTACTTCAATTTTCAGGACAAAACCCGGAACCGGCGGAACAACAGGAGTTCCTGCTGATTTTTATTATAATCTGGAACCCGCAACTTTTGATAATTATGAAATTGGCGGATGGCTTTCCTTCTTCGAAAATAAATTAAATATTGACTACGCTTTCTATTATATGGAAGGAAAAAATGAATTGTTAAGTATCAAACTTCCGGATAATTCTACCGATTATCGTTCTGCCGGAGAAACACGTCACAAAGGAATTGAATTTGGTGCTTCATACAGACCATCAAAACAATTCAATATTCGCCTTGGCGGAACTTATGCGCAACATACCTATATTGATTTTAAACTTTCAGACAAACCGTCAGATCCGGTTCAGGATTTAAATGGAAAAGAAATGCCTGCGGCTCCGAAATGGTCCGGAAATTCTGAAGCAACGTACTATCCAAACTGGCTTCCCAATTTTAGGACTTCAATCGAATGGCAGTTGGTCGGAAGTTATTACCAGGATCAAATCAATACGGTAAAATATGACGGATACAATTTGTTTAACGCCAGAATTGGCTATCAGTGGAAGAAAATTGAGATTTACGGAAATGTACTGAACCTAACAGATAAATTATATGCTTATAATGTTTCCAGAGCCAATACAACGGGTGCACAGCCAACTTATACCGCAGCAGCACCGAGAACTTTTGTTTTTGGAATCCAGTATAATTTTTCATTAAAAAAATAGCAATGAGTAAAGAAAAAAACAAAAAGATTTCTAAAAAGAAGGATTCCAAATTCATTAAAAAAATCAAGCAGCACATGTATAAGTGGCATCGTGTTATTGGTTTGATTACTATAATTCCGGTTATTTTCTGGACATTATCAGGTTTGATGCATCCGTTTATGGCACATTTTTTTAAACCTGAAATCGCTCACGATAAAATAGAACAGCAGGTTATTGACAAAAATAAGCTGCAGTTTTCGATTCAGGAAGTTTTAAAGCAAAACAGCATCAATGATTTTAAAAACTTCAGAATCGTTTCTTTCAACAATGCAACATACTATCAGGTAAAACTGATTCCCGGTGATTTATTGTATTTTGATGCTTCAAATGGTAAAAAACTGGAAAACGGTGATCAGAAATATGCCGAATGGCTTTCGCGTTATTTTCTTGACGATCAAAAAAGTCCGGTAAAAAAGATTGAAGTTGTTACCGAATTTACTTCGCAATATAAATATGTGAATCGTTATTTACCGGTTTATAAATTAAGTTTTGACCGCCCCGATGCGATGCAGATTTATGTTGAAACCTTATCCGGTAAGCTGGCTACATATAATCCGGCATCAAGACAGTTTTTTATCTGGTTCTTTGATACTTTTCATAACTGGTCTTTTATGGATGCCATTACGAACAACAGTATCCGGATTATTACTATGATTTTCCTGTTGTCGGTTATTGGATTTTCTGCTTTGAGCGGGATTTTAATTTATGGTTTGCTGTGGAAACAATTCAAGAAAACCGATAGTGCACAACCCAAAAAAGGATTGAGAAAATACCATCGCCAAATCGGGATCTGGGTTTCGCTCTTTACGCTGACATTCGCATTTAGCGGTGCTTATCACGCTACCACAAAATGGTCGCCTTATACTTTGTCACAGATGGTTTATGAACCTACATTTTCGACCAAAGAAATTCCGGTTGCCAATAATAATCTGAATCTGGACTGGAACCGTTTTGAAAATATCGGCATCATAATGCTAAACGATACTATATATTATCGTTGTCAGCTGACTGAAAAAGAGACTCGAAAATTCAGAAAACCAACAGGCGATTCTAAATGGAATAAAAAAGATTCAAAATCAGAAGTAGTTTATATTAATGCAGCCACTAATCAAATTGTGCCAGATATTGATCTACAATACGCAGAATTTTTAGCGTACTATTTTACAGACGGTACGCCAAAAGGAGCTTGTTGCGAAATGGACGTAAGTTCTGGTGAAGAACCTCATCCAGCTCTGGAAAACGTAAAATTAGCAGAATCAAAAGTTCTGACTGATTTTGAAAGCAGGGAATATGGCTTTGTCAATAAAAGACTTCCGGTTATAAAACTGACTTATGACACTCCGGAGAAAACATCCTATTTTATTGAAACAGCAACGTCAAGACTGGCGGCAGTTGTTACAACTTCGGATAAAGTAGAAGGGTATTCTTTTGCCATCCTGCATAAATTTTTATTTATGGACTGGGCAGGAAAAAATATCCGTGACCTGGCAACAGTTTTAGCGGCGCTGTCTATTTTAATCGTCAGTGTTTTAGGCTTTATTCTTTTTCTGAAAAAATAGATTAAAGGTTCTGAGGTTCTAAGATGCTGAGATACTAAGTTTAATTCTCTTAGAATCTCAGAACCTTAGAATCTTAGTATCTTTAAAAAAACTTTATCTGGGATTTTCCTCAAAGTATCTGGCTTCTATTCGCTTAATATCTTTAATCGAGCTTTTTGCCCAGGCAAGACGTTTTTCAAGGATTTCCTGTTCTGATAATTGCCACTTTATATCTGAATTCCGTAAACGGTTGGTTAGGTTTTGAATGATGATTGCTGCAGAAACTGAAATATTTAAACTTTCTGTAAAACCTACCATCGGTATTTTTAGAAAACCATCGGCTTTGTCTAAGATTTCCTGAGAAAGTCCGTCACGTTCTGTACCGAAGAATAAGGCACTTGGTTTTGTAATATCAAAATCTTCGAGCAAACAGTCATTTTCGTGAGGTGTAGTAGCAATAATTTGATACCCCTGATTTTTTAAAGTCGAAACACAATTGGTAATCGAATCAAACTGATTGATATCTACCCATTTTTGAGCACCCATTGCAATTTCTTTATCGATTCTTTTACCATAACGCTGCTCGATAATATTAAGTTCCTGAATTCCGAAAACCTCACAGCTTCGCATTACTGCACTTGTATTGTGCATCTGAAAAACATCCTCAACAGCAATTGTAAAATGTTTGGTACGATTGGCTAAAACTTTCAGAAACTTTTCTTTACGGTTGTCAGTTAATATATTTTCAAGGAATGCGAGATAATCTAAATCAGTCATTTTTGGTGTTATTTGCCGCAAAAATACTAAAAAAGAATTGTTTATAAAGTAGTGTTTAACTCCTTCCGGCTAACTGTCCTGTTATTTTCTCATCCAGCCTTTTGTATAAATAATTTACCTTTTCGACATCAATCGGTAATTTTTCATTTATAAAAACATCTCCCGTAAAGGCACTTTTTTCATTTTTAGAGTGCTTTTTCAGACGCTCGTACATTTGATCTACTTCTTCGATATAATAATCCGCATTTATAATCGTAAGAAACCGGTCTAAAATGGTTTTCATTCCTTCATTATAATTGTATATTGAAACATTTGGGTCTTTTTCAGAAAAATCATTGTAGGCCTTAAAATATTCCTCAAGAACAACCGCACCATATTGATGAAAGTCAATTTCGTCAATTTCCTGATTACTAAGCCCAAAAACATCAGCCGGAAGCAGATTTGGAACCATATGCATTCCTCTTAATTTTGAATGGGATTTTAAAACCTCAACCGGATTTCGGTAAAGCAGCACAAAAGGCAACTCCGAAAAAATGGATCGTAATTCGGCCGTTTTAAATATATGCCAGGAATCCAGTTTTATAATTAAATTCTTTTCATCCGGGAATCGTTTTTGACCTAAGATCCTGATTACCGCTTTGATAAGATCTCTTTTTTTGGCAGAATCAAACGCCTTACTCCTCAAAATCAGATCAATAATCGGAGCTTCTGCTACCACTATATTTTGTGGGGAAACGGCCAAAGATTGCGCAAGCATTGTGGAGCCGCAACGCGAAACATGAAATACAAAAGCCTTTAAGTCGGCAGAAGTCAATTGAGCGGCCCAGTCAATAAGGTTTTCCGCAGTACTTACAACCTTAAATCTTTTGGAATTAACGGAATGGCTTTGGCATTTTGACAGTGTCTCTTCAAAAAATGGCTCCAAATATCTTTTCTCTCCCAAATAAATCCACTCAAAATATATTTTATCGTCTTTTTCAATTAATTTATTGGGAATCCAGTGCAAAAGTGGATGATTGATGTTTTCCGTATTTGAAAAGGCAGTTTCAAAAGCAGCTGTATCACCTAAACTGTTTAGAATAAAAGAATAAAGTTTTTCTGTTGAAACTGATTCTGATTCTGAATCGGTTCTTATTACTAAATCGGCTTTTAGGGGAATCTCGTAGACATCACTAATTCCGGTAAAATTTTTAATCTTATTGATATCCTCATCCGGTAAAAGTGCTTTTTTATACAAGCCTTTAGGGTCTCTTTTGATAAGACTCTCTATAGAACAATCCAGAAATACCGTTTTTACGAATTTGTGCTGACTCAATTTATTTCTCAAATCCTCGTAAGGATTAATCACTGACATTAAGACAATCACATTTGACTGAACAAATTCCTGACCGAGCTTAAAAAGCCGTTTGATGTTTTTCTGTCTGTCTTCTTTTGAAAATCCCAGGTCTTTGCAAAGTGTTTTTCTGTAACTATCTCCATCGACAACTTCTACTTTGTGCCCTCTTGCTGACAGTAAATGCGCTACATTTTTGGCTAAAGTAGTTTTACCGGAACCCGACAAACCTGTAAATTGAATTAAAATCATTTCAGAATTTCTTTTATTTAATATAATATTAAAACTAAATAAATTACAAAGTCTAAACAATAAGTATAACTACGCTTTATTTCTCTTAAAAAAACAAAAACCTGTCGCGTAAGTCTTATCTTTTCTGTAGGATTGAATACATAAATTGCTATTTTTATCTTTTAATAAATAAGCATGAAAAAGAAATTAGTCATTTTAACCGGAGCCGGAATCAGTGCCGAAAGCGGAATAAAAACTTTTCGCGACAGTGATGGTTTATGGGAAGGTCATGATGTAATGGAAGTTGCCACTCCGGAAGGCTGGCATAAAAACCAGAATTTGGTACTAGATTTTTATAACAAAAGACGTCAACAGCTCAAAGAAGTGCAGCCGAATTTGGGGCATCAGATTTTAGCCGAACTGGAAAATAATTTTGATGTACATATTATTACGCAAAACGTAGATGATTTGCACGAGCGTGCAGGAAGTACACAAGTTTTGCATCTGCATGGCGAATTACTGAAAGTAAGAAGTACACAAAACAAAAACCTCATTCTGGATTGGTCAGATGATTTATTTACAGGCGATTTTGATCAGAACGGACATCAGCTGCGACCGCATATTGTATGGTTTGGAGAGGAAGTTCCTGCTCTGGAAGAAGCAATTGACATTACAGAAACTGCTGATTATTTTGCAGTGATTGGAACCTCATTACAGGTTTATCCCGCTGCGGGACTTATTTCGTATACTCCGGCTACAACTCCGGTTTTTTATATTGACCCAAAACCTATTTCTATTCCGAATATTAGAAACAAAGTAGAAACAATTGCCAAATTTGCCTCGACAGGAGTTGCCGATTTAAGAGAAAGATTGTTTGAATTAGAACAGATAAAATGATTTTTGAAAGCTGGTTAACCTATTTATCTCAGTACAATTTATTTGTGTTGTTTGTTTTCTTTTTGATTGAAAACGCAGCATTGTTTTATCTTTCAATTTTAATTGGAAAAATTCTGGAACCTGAAAATACAATACTTCATCGCACTGATATTAAATGGCTTGTTTCAACAGTGATTTGCAATACCTTTATAACCTTATTGGGATATGAATTATATCTTTACGGAATTCTGAAAATAGATTTTTCACCTTCTGCTATTTTCCTGATTTTAGATACTCTGCTATTGATTTTATTAATGGACTTTTTTATGTTTTGTTTCCATTATCTGGTACATCATTTAAAATGGTTTTATCCTATCCACAAACTTCATCACACCCATGTAGAGACCAGCGTTTACAGTTTATTTGTACTTCATCCGGTAGAAACTTTTGGTTTTGGTTTTATATGGCTGTTTTTGATTTCTGTTTTAGAACTCAATTATATTAGTATTATTATTTATCTGATTTTAAATTTATCATACGGAATTTTCGGTCACTTAAAAACCGATATTTTTCCACATTTCTGGTACAACAACTACTTTACAAAATGGATTTCAACAACAAAATTTCATTCTAATCACCACAAAAACGAATCTCGCAATTATGGTTTTTATTTTACGATTTGGGATAAAATCTTCAAAACCACAATTTAAATCACAATATAGAGGCATAATAACTTCTAACTAGCTTTCAGAAGTTTTAACAATACCTTATATTTGCACCTTTCGAAAAAACAACAAAACAATGACTACTCTAAACGAATTGAATGCTATATCGCCAATCGACGGAAGATATAGAAATAAAACTCTTTCATTAGCACCTTTCTTCTCAGAAGAAGCCCTGATTAAATACCGTGTTTTGGTTGAAGTGGAATATTTTATTGCTTTATGCCAGATTCCGTTACCTCAACTAAAAGATGTGAATTCAAATTTATTTGACAGTTTGCGTAACATCTACAAAGACTTTTCTACTGAAGATGCCCTTTGGATCAAAGAAACAGAGAAAGTTACCAATCACGATGTAAAAGCCGTTGAGTATTTTATTAAAGATGCTTTTGAAAAACTGGGTTTATCTCAACACAAAGAGTTCATTCATTTCGGATTAACCTCTCAGGATATTAATAACACTGCAATTCCGCTTTCTACAAAAGAAGCTTTTGAGCAGGTTTATATGCCAACTTTAATTTCTTTGATTTCTAAATTAAAAGAATTAAGCACAGAATGGAAAGACATTCCAATGTTGGCGCGTACACACGGACAACCGGCGTCTCCTACCCGTTTAGGAAAAGAAATCCTGGTTTTTGTAGAGCGTTTGGAAGAACAGATGAGATTGTTGTTCAATATTCCGTTTGCTGCTAAATTTGGCGGAGCAACCGGAAACTTCAACGCGCATCATGTAGCGTATCCTCAGATTGACTGGAAACAATTTGGAAATAAATTTGTTGAAACTGATCTTGGTTTACAACACTCTTTTCCAACAACACAAATAGAGCATTATGATCATTTTGCAGCATTTTTTGATGCTTTAAAAAGAATCAACAATATCATTATCGATTTAGACCGTGATATCTGGACTTATGTTTCAATGGATTATTTCAAACAAAAAATCAAAGCGGGCGAAATCGGATCTTCTGCGATGCCGCATAAAGTAAACCCGATTGATTTTGAAAATTCTGAAGGAAATTTAGGAATGGCAAATGCTATTTTTGAACATTTGTCAGCTAAACTGCCAATTTCGAGATTACAGCGTGATTTAACAGACAGTACAGTTCTTCGTAATATTGGCGTACCTATTGGCCACACTATTATTGCTTTTGAAGCGACACTAAAAGGTTTAAATAAATTATTGCTTAACGAATCTAAATTTGCCGAAGATTTAGAAAGAAACTGGGCAGTGGTAGCAGAAGCAATTCAGACTATTTTGCGTCGTGAGGCATATCCAAATCCTTATGAAGCCCTAAAAGGTTTAACAAGAACAAACGAAGCTATAGATAAAAAAGCAATTCACAATTTTATTGCGACTTTAGATGTTTCTGATGCCATCAGAGCCGAATTAATGCAAATAACTCCTGCTAATTACACAGGAATTTAAATAAAACCTAAAATATTTTGTCAAAAAAAGCTATCTTTATCGGGATAGCTTTTTTTATTAATTATTTTGAGCAAAACTAGCCGGATTACTTCACAGATCTTTATTTTGATAAAAATCAGTTGAATTTTCATTTGAAATGAAAAGCTTTTTCTTAAAATTTGATTTTTAAGTAAAGCCTGATCAGAAAGCTGGTTAAGCTCCTGAACAAAAATACCACTTTATGATTGCCTTAAACGCCGCTGCAGAAACTACACACCATTTACAACCTTTGATCAGCGACCTTGGATTAATTCTGATGACCGCCGGAATTGCGGTACTCCTATTTAAAAAAATGAAGCAGCCTTTGGTTTTAGGCTACCTGATTGCCGGTTTTCTTGCCGGAAATCATTTTGATTTTTTCCCCTCGATATCAGATATGCACAGCGTTGAAGTCTGGGCAGAAATCGGTGTAATCTTTTTGCTTTTTAGTCTTGGTCTGGAATTTAGTTTTAAGAAATTAGTAAAAGTAGGCGGCACTTCTTCGATTACGGCAATTACGCAGATCCTCTTTATGACCTTTATTGGCTATTGTGTCGGGCAATGGATGGGATGGGGAAAAATGGACAGTATTTTCCTTGGGGCAACACTTTCTATTTCCTCTACAACCATCATTATTCGTGCATTTGATGAACTCGGCGTTAAAGGAAAAAAATTCGTCGGAATCGTTTTTGGCGCTTTGATTGTCGAAGATATTGTGGCTATTTTAATGCTAGTGTTATTATCGACAATTGCAGTTAGTGACCAGGTTTCAGGAATGGCTTTATTACAATCTGTTTTAAAATTAATCTTCTTTTTGATTATATGGTTTTTAGGAGGGATTTTTATTATTCCGACGATTTTAAAGAAAGCCAAACATCTTTTAACTGACGAAATGTTACTGATTATCTCGTTAGCACTTTGTCTGATGATGGTCATGTTTGCTGCCAATGTCGGGTTTTCTCCTGCCTTAGGAGCTTTTATAATGGGTTCTATCATTGCAGAAACTACTCAGGCAGAAAAAATAGAGCATTTAATTCAGCCTGTAAAAGATTTATTTGGTGCTGTTTTCTTCGTATCGGTTGGAATGTTAATCAACCCGGAAACTTTAGTTACCTATGCCCTTCCGGTATTAATTATTACGCTTTTAACTATTTTCGGAAAAGCATTCAGCTCTTCAATTGGGGCATTACTTTCAGGTCAGCCGTTAAAACAATCGGTACAAACCGGAATGAGTTTAGCACAGATTGGCGAGTTCTCTTTTATCATTGCCACTTTAGGAATGACACTAAAAGTAACCAGCGATTTTTTATACCCGATTATTGTTGCCGTATCTGCTATCACAACCTTTACAACTCCTTTCTTAATTAAATATTCAGAAGCATTTGCTTTGGTTTTAGAAAAAAAAATGCCCAAAAAATGGGTCAAAAATATCAATCGTTACAGCGTAAATGCACAAGCCATCAAATCGGTAAGTACGTGGCAACTGGTATTTCGTGCGTCTATAACCCAGATTATACTTCATACCATTATTATCACGGCGATTATTTTATTGTCTTCTAAATTTGTGGCTCCGCTTGTTGCCGATACACGATTTGGCAATACATTGGCCGCTTTGATCACACTTGCTGCTATTGCACCGTTTTTATGGGCATTATCATTACGTCGTGTAAAAGTCGAAGAAGTGGAATCTTTATGGGAAGAACGCAAATACAGGGGTGCCTTATTGATGCTGATCCTGATCAGAATGAGTCTTGGATTATTCTTTGTTGGATTTTTACTGAATATTTTCTTTTCGCCTTTGGTAGCCTTTATAGCCCTGATTATTGCCATTGGAGCTTATCAGCTATTTCCAAAAAGACTGAACGAACAATATCACCGAATTGAAAATCACTTTCTGAAAAACCTCAACGATCGCGAAAACAAAAAAATCGACCGACGATATGCAAATTTAATGCCCTGGGATGGTCACATGTCTTTTTTTGATATTGGAAAAGAATCTAATCTGGCAGGAAAAACATTAGAAGAGCTCCGTATACGTGAACAAATGGGAATCAATATTGCTTATATTAAACGAGGGGATGTTATGATTTCTATTCCAATTAAGACCGAACGTGTTTTTCCGGGAGACGAAATTTGTGTGATCGGTACCGACGCCCAGATTACGGAATTTAACAAATACCTTATTCAAAACGAAACCGAAACAGCAAAAGCGGTTCAGGACCCTGAAATAATATTACGTCAAATGGAGATTTCTGACGAAGAATTTATGCAAAAAAGTATTGGTGAGTTTAGGACCAAAAGCGGAGGAATGGTTGTTGGTATCGAAAGAAACGGAAACCGAATCCTAAATCCCGAATCACATTTGATTCTCGAAAAAAACGATATCCTTTGGGTTGTAGGTGATAAAAAGAAAATGAACTCCTCGCTTAAAACCTAGCTGGTTTTAAGTAATAAAAAAGCTTCTGAAATTCTAAAAAACTTAGAATCTCAGAAGCTTAATATTTTAGCAACTTAAAAGAAGATTATTTATTCGGCTGCGGTGTCATACGCAAATACGGTTTAATCGGAGTATGCCCTTTTGGAAATTTAGCCGGAATATCGCTATCCGGAATCGCCGGAGCAATCACTACATCTTCTCCGTCTTTCCAGTTTGCCGGAGTAGCAACGCTGTAATTTGCCGTCAATTGCAAACTATCGATAACACGAAGTAATTCGTCAAAATTTCTTCCTGTAGAAGCCGGGTAAGTCAGCGTTAATTTGATTTTTTTATCAGCACCGATAACAAAAACAGAACGAACCGTAAATTTATCACTTGCGTTTGGATGAAGCATATCATACAGATTTGCGACTTTTTTATCTTCATCTGCAATAATAGGGAAATTAACCTCTGTATTCTGAGTTTCATTAATATCCTTAATCCATTCCAGGTGAGAAGCTAAACCATCTACACTTAGTGCAATCACTTTTGTGTTTCTCTTTTTAAATTCCGGAACATAGTTCGCTACAGTTCCTAATTCAGTGGTACAAACAGGAGTAAAATCTGCCGGATGCGAAAATAAAACACCCCATGAATCTCCAAGCCATTCATGAAAATTAATTGGTCCCTGTGTGGTTTCTGCATGGAAGTCCGGAGCTATATCGCCTAATCTTAATGTTGACATAATTTATATTTTTTAGTTCCTCTAAAATTAACTAAAAAATGCATTAAGAAAACAATCAAAATTCAAAAAAAACGTTAAATTCTATTTTCTCTATCTAATTACTATTTTAGGCTAAATAAAACTGACAGCAAAGTACCAGATAGCAAGTGTTATAAAAGAAACCGGTATTCCGAAACCAATCATCAT
Source organism: Flavobacterium sp. HTF (assembly GCF_003105115.1). Classification (GTDB taxonomy): domain Bacteria; phylum Bacteroidota; class Bacteroidia; order Flavobacteriales; family Flavobacteriaceae; genus Flavobacterium. Next base: position 47,062 of record NZ_QETH01000015.1, read on the forward strand.
ACTGCTTAATTTCGGCTTTAAACCATATGTCGATGCCAGAATTGCACCTGTAATCATTGGAGCCATCGCCATTTCCATAAGTGTAATTTTAATCGCTTCAGAATGTTGTTTCAGAATAAAAACATATAAAACTAAAATTATAAAGGGTGCGAGGATTAATTTGTAAAAAAGCCCAAGGCGAAGAAACTTCCAGTGTTTGCTTTTTCGGTCAAACGTAAGCTGTAAGCCAACAGAAAGCAAAGCCAATGGCGTTACAAAACTTCCTAATTTCAATAAAACAACTTGCAGGTTTTCATCAAAATCAAACTGAAAAATATTCATCAGACAGGCAAAAACAAAAGTAAGGAACGGCGGAAAAAGAAGCACTTTTTTTAAAATGCTAAAAGTATCAGGACTTCCTTTTGAATAAAAAGCGGCAACGAAAACGCCCAAAGTGGAAACAACTACAAAAGTTCCGGGCTGATCTACCAAAACAGCCGTTTCTAACCCTTTTTTTCCAAACAGAGCTTCAATTATGGGATATCCAAGAAACGAAGAATTGCTTAATCCTGCCGTCAGAATCAGACAGCCAATCAATTTATTAGACCAGCCCAGTCGTTTTCCTAAAAAATGAAAAAATATAAAAGCCAGTATAAAAGTGATCCAGCCCGATGCTATCGGAAACAGTAAATCATTATTCCATCTTATTTTTGGAATGTGAAATAAGGTGATCGCCGGTAAACAAATGTAAATGACAATTTTGTTTAAAACCTTATATATATGGATAGGAAATTGTTTTACTTTCTGCAGAAGCAAACCTAAAAACAGAAAGAAGAATATTAAAATAAAGTTGTTCATATCAATGGTTCATGACAAAAGTAGCTATTTATTTTTAGTACTTAGTGATTAGTTACTAGTGATTAGTGGTTAGTTACTAGTAATTAGTCACTAGTAATTAGTGGTTAGTTTTTTAGTACTTCGTTATCAGTAAATTTGTGTAAAAGAAGATTCATTAAGTTCTGTAAAATACTCTCAATTACTTCCAGAAACTACCCACTCTAAGACTAAGGACTAATCACTAAGGACTAAATATTAAAAACAAAAAAACGTTAAAATTATTTTTTGTGTCATAAAACCTAGTATATTTGTAACATATTTTATTACAGTATGATTTCAGGTAAATTTGCCATAACGATTCACATTCTTACTTTGCTGCATAAATTTCCAAACGATTATTTGTCGTCGGAGTTTATTGCGGGGAGCATTAATCTAAATCCGGTTTTGGTTCGAAAAGAAATTGCCAACTTAAAATCGCATCATATTGTAGAAAGTAAAGAAGGAAAAAATGGCGGAACAAAATTGGCCGTAAATGCTGCTGATCTGACTTTAAAGCAAATTTTTGAAATGACTTTTGAAACCATCGGTTTAGGTTTTGCTAAAAATCAACCCAATCCTGATTGTCCTGTTGGAAAAAAAATCAATCAGAATCTGGAAGCTTTATATAGTGAAATGAACCAAAAAGTCAGTGCCCAACTGGAATGTATTTCTTTGGAAGATTTTTCGAATCAATTTTGAAACTATTTTTTTAACCAAAACTGTAACATTTTTTATTACTAAATAAATTTATATATTATGAAAATCGCAATCATTGGAGCAACAGGATTTGTAGGCTCAGCTATTTTAAACGAATTATCTTCAAGAAATCAGGAAATTACTGCTATTGCCAGAAATCCAAAAGATTCATCAAATGTAAATTGGGTAAGTGCAGATATTTTTAACATAGATGCTTTGGCAGAAGCTATTAAAGGGAATGATGTTGTGATTTCTGCGTATAACTCAGGATGGACAAACCCGAACATTTATGATGATTTTATTGCAGGTTCCAAAGCAATTCAGGAAGCGGTAAAAAAATCCGGTGTAAAACGTTTTATCACCATCGGTGGTGCCGGAAGTTTATTTGTTGCTCCGGGGTTACAGGCTGTTGACACTCCGGATTTCCCAAAAGAATATCATGCAGGTGCCAGTGCTGCCAGAGATTATTTGAATATTCTAAAAGAAGAAAAAGATCTGGACTGGGCATTTTTTAGCCCTGCTTTTGAAATGCATCCGGGAATCACAACCGGAAGAACAGGAAACTACCGTTTAGGCTTAGAAAATCCGGTTTTTAATGATGAACAAAGAAGTATTCTGTCTGTAGAGGATTTAGCGGTTGTAATTGCTGATGAAGCAGAAAACCCAAAACACCATCAGGTAAGATTTACGGCAGCTTATTAATCAAGTTGCTAAGGTTCTAAGCTACTAAGTCGCTAAGTTTTTAGCTATTGGTAATTAGCCTTCTTAATCAATTTAAAAAATTATTTTGTCGCGAATTACATTAATTTTCGCAAACTTATATTTGTTTTGGGATAACAAATTAGTGTAATTCGTGGCTAACTTTACTTTTTGAAACTGTTTTTGTTTTCTGTACTTTTACGTAACCAAAAAATATGTTTTGTCGAGTTCAAAAAAACAAGTAAGCAGTCTGCATGAAAAAGCTGGAATTTCACCTCCTGAAATCACCAATATTTCTGCTATCAGTCAAATTCAGAAAAACAGGAAAAAACAACCTTCAGCAGAAGAATTGATAAACGGTATTCTTGAAGGAAACAGAACGGCATTAAGCCGCTCTATTACTTTAATAGAAAGCACAAACCCTGAACATGCTGAAAAAGCAAACGAAGTTATAAAAGGCTGTCTTCCCTACTCTACAAAATCGATCCGGATCGGAATTACAGGTGTTCCCGGCGTTGGAAAAAGTACTTTTATTGAAGCTTTCGGAAAGTTCCTTACCGGGCTGGACAAAAAAGTTGCTGTTTTGGCGGTTGATCCCAGCAGTTCCCTTTCGCACGGAAGCATTTTGGGAGATAAAACCCGAATGGAAGAACTGGTAAAAGATGAAAATGCCTTTATAAGACCGAGTGCTTCGGGAGATACTTTGGGCGGTGTTGCCAGAAAAACCCGTGAAACGATCATTTTATGCGAAGCTGCAGGATTTGATACAATTATTATTGAAACCGTAGGTGTCGGACAAAGCGAAACTGCGGTTCACAGTATGGTTGACTTTTTTCTATTGCTAAAAATTTCAGGTGCGGGAGATGAACTTCAGGGCATAAAACGCGGTATTATGGAAATGGCGGATGCGATTGTCATCAATAAAGCAGATGGCGATAATATCAAAAAAGCAAATCAGGCGAAACTGGAGTTTAACCGGGCATTGCATTTATTTCCTCCCAAAAAATCAAACTGGCAGCCAAAAGTCACGACTTGCAGTGCTATTACAAAAGAGGGAATTTCTGAAATATGGGAAACTATTTCTGATTATTTTGAAATGACCAATCAAACCGGATACTTTCAGGAAAAAAGAAAAGAACAAAATCATTTCTGGATGATGGAAACGATCAATGAACAATTAAAACACAACTTTTACAATCAGCCTGAAATAATTTCAGAACTGGAACAAAATAAAAAAGCAGTACAAAATGATGAAATTTCACCTTTTGCAGCTGCGCAGGAGTTATTAAAATTGTATTTTAATAGAGGGACAGAGTAGCAAAGGTTCAAAGTGACAAAGTTTTATCTCCAAAATATTTACACAGTATTGTCATTCTGAGGAACGAAGAATCTTAGCTGCAAAATCGACAAGGAAAAGCCTAACTTTGCGGAGTTTCTTACGAAGATTCTTCGTTCCTCAGAATAACAAGATTATGGTATTTCTTTACAGAATTTCTAACCTTATCTTTTTCTTTATACCATATAATTAATATATGTTTTTCATTTAAATGGCACCCATTAAAACTTAAATTCTCTTATATTACTTATATATGGCAAAATCTATTTTTTTCTAAGCTTATATTTATTCTCCTTATACAAATTTCCTGCTGTAATAACGTGCGCTAAAGCATCTTTAGCTAATTCTTCGTCTAATTTCACAGGAATAAGGGTTGTATCATTTTTGATTTCAAATTGCAATGGTTTTAAATTTGGCTGCATGATTACCACCTGATTTTCTACCCTGAATGCATTGATATCATTAAACTGCATAATTGATCTTCCCGGAACAGACGGATTTAATTTATTTAAATTTCTTCCTACCATTGGAGTTTCAAACGGAATTCCCAAATAACCTAATAATGTTGGCGGAATGTCAATCTGGCTTGCCAGTTTGCTGTAAACTGACCCTTTTTGAACACCCGGTCCCATGATTAAAGCGGGAATGTGAAATTTATTGATGGGTACTAAATTTTTTCCGTAAGTCCTTGTGTTGTGATCTGCAATTACAATGAAAATCGTGTTTTTGAAATACGCTTCTTTTTTCGCCAGTTCAAAGAACTTTCCAATCGAAAAATCAGCATATTTCATCGCATTATTTACTGTTGCCGCTTTTTTATCGTAAGGTTTGATTCTTCCTTCCGGATATTCAAAAGGCTCGTGATTTGAAGTCGAAAACATCAAAGAAAAGAAAGGTTTGTCTCCTTTGGTTTTAAAATAGTTATTTGCTTTTGTCACTAAATCTTCATCCGAGTAGCCCCATGTTCCTTTGAAAGCATATTTATTTCCATCTGATTCAAAATCGGACTGGTCTACGATATCCTGAAAACCATTTCCGTTGAAAAATGAACCCATATTATCAAAATTCGCCATTCCGCCATAAATAAAACTGGTTGAATATCCTTTTTGTTTTAAGGCATCGGCAAGCGTAAAAAATCCTTGTTGTGAATTTCCAAGTTTTACAACACTTTCTGAAGGTGAAGGTAAAAATCCTGTTACAACTGCTTCGATTCCACGTACACTTCTTGTTCCTGTACAATATAAATTGGTAAACAATAATCCTTCTTTTGATAATTTATCAAATTCCGGAGTTAATGGTTTTCCGCCTAAAATCCCAACGTATTCTGCGCCTAAACTTTCCTGCAAAAAGATCACCAGATTATACGGTTTGTTTACCACTGTATCTGGCTGTTGCACATGCAAAAACGGGATTTCAGCATCTGTAAAATCAGACGGTCTCCCCATCATGTATTTTTTTACACGTTGTATTGCTTCAGCTTCATCCATTTTACCGTACATTTTGGTGTTTCCTTCATTTTTAATCGAGTAAGCTGCAAAAGCAACTGTGTAAAATGAATTTAACCCCAACGTATTGGTCAGCTGATCGGTAGAAAAAACAGCATTACTGGCGTTAATCGGCCGTTTGGAAGTAAGACTTGAGCGTGCTCCGAAAAACAATAAAAACGCAATGAATGGAAAAACAATTAACCTGAATTTATATTCTGTACTGGTAGTATAGAAAAGTTTTTTCCCTTTTTTGAACGCAAAATAAATCACAACTCCCAAAATCACGAATGTTGCGATTATAGAAGTCATATAACTTTTCAGGAGCATTCCTACTACTTCTTTCGGATAGATAAGATAATCCAGAAAAATCTTATTCGGACGCGTGTCGTATTGTTTTACGAAATCCGGAGAAGCCAATTCTACAAAAAGAATCAGAAACAGGAATAGAAAACTATAAATTACCAAAAATTTATTGGTCGCCTTAATCCATTTGTTCGGTAGAAAAGTGATCAGCAGAAAAGGAAGGAAAGACAAATAACATAGTAATATTAAATCCATTCGAAGACCGATTGGAAAAATATACCAGAAATTGGGTGTCTCTACTACTCTGTCCTTAAAAAGAAAGAATAAAAATATTCTGCTCAGGGTAGTAATTAGCAATCCGATTGCTATGAAATTAAATACAGGTTTTAAAAAACTAAATTTTTTCATTTAAAGGTATTAAAGTGTAAAAACAGTTTTAAAATAAAAAATTACTCTTCGTAACGATTTATTTCGCGGTCATAAAATTCATTAGCTTTTTCAATTAAACCTTCCATTTCTGCATTTAATTCAGCTTCATCAAGATCTTCAGCTTCTTCCAGAAACTCCACTTCATCATCTTTTAAATTGATTATAAAACGTGGATAATCAAGGTGAATGATAAAGATATCGTCTGGAAAATCAGTATTATCTCCAAGTAAAAATTTAGGTAATTCCATATTAATTTATTTTTTTAAGTTCCAAATTTAATTATTTGGAAATGAATTATTGATTAATTTTTTTGTTAAGTAATGAAAACGGATATACAGGAATATTGCTGCGGAAGTTAATCCCGCCAAAAGCCCGATCCATACGCCCTGCGCTTTTAGCTGTGTATATTCTGCCAAATAATAGGAAATCGGAAAACCAATTACCCAATAGGCAACAAACGTAATGTACATCGGTATTTTTACATCCTGCAGGCCTCGCAGCGCACCTAAAACCACTACCTGAATTCCGTCTGAAATCTGAAAAACAGCAGCAATCAAAAGTAATTTTGTTGCGATACTTATTACCTCAGTATTATCCACAAGCTGTCCGCCATTTTCCATATTCAAAAACAGGTAAGGCAAATAATTATGAAAAACTATAAATGTAAGGGCAAAAAAAGCTTCTACTATAATGGCAAGTAAAAAAATGGAACGTGCCACAACTACAAGGTTTTTATAATCTGCAAGGCCTCTTTGATTACTCACTCTGATCATGGAAGTTACGCTTAAACCCATTGCCACCATAAATGTTAGCGAAGAAAGGCTCAAAGCAATTTGATTGGCAGCCTGACTGGTTTTTCCGATATTACCGCAAAGCCATATGGAGGCTGTAAACAATACCACTTCAAAAAGCATTTGCATGGCAGAAGGAAATCCTATACTAATAATCTTTTTAATAGTTTCTTTTCTGATTTCGTTAAAACTGAATTTTTGAAAAAATCGTTTTAAATCATCTCTTCTTGAAAGCATAATATGCATGAACATTACCAAAAATATCCTTGAAATCACTGTCCCAAGTGCCGCACCTATAATACCCATTTTCGGAAAAAACCATATTCCGTAAATCAGCATATAGTTGATTCCCACGTGAAGAACGTTTGCCATAATCATGGCGTACATAGAATATTTTGTCAGCGAAAGACCGTCTGCAAATTGTTTGTATCCCTGGTACATGATTAAAGGAATCAATGAAAAAGCAACCCAGTCCAGATATGGTTTTGCCAGTACAATAACATCAGCAGGCTGTTCCAGCATTTCCATTATAGGCTTTGCCAGGACGACTATTCCAAAAAGCAGTAATCCTAATATTACACATAAAAATAAACCGTGATGAAATGCCGAACGTATTTTGGCATCATCTTTTTGAGCATCACCTTCGGCTACAATTGGGGTTATTGCGGTACAGAAACCAATTCCTAATGACATGGCAATAAAAATCATGCTGTTACCTAAAGAAACAGCTGCAAGTTCGGTACTTCCTAATTTCCCTACCATTATATTATCAACAATTCCGATCAGGGTATGGCCAACCATTCCTAATATAACCGGATATGCTAATCTTAAATTATATGAAAACTCTTTTGTGTATTGGGCTAAATTCAATTTGTATGCTTTTGAGCCGACAAAGATACTTAGAAGCTTTGAATTCTATTCTATTATTAAAAATATAAGCAAAAATTAAGAATTCGTCAAGAACCTGAGATTATATAACAATTCATAAAAATTATATAACGAAGCCCAAAGACTTAGATTCTACTTTTACATTATTAATAATTCAAAAAAAATTGTCATGAAGAAATCAGGAAAATTAAAACTTTTAAGCCTAGCATTTATTGCTTTTTTATACGCCAACACAACTTTCGCTCAGGACACAGAAGTTAAAAATTACGATCAGGGATTTAGATTAGGTTTCGGACTTAATGCGGGTGTACCAACAGACGGTGATTATGACTGGTCACTTGGGGGAGACGTTCGTTTACAATACGATTTGTCTAAAAGAACATCATTAACCCTGACTACAGGATTTACAAATTTATTTAATGGAGACGATCCAAACGGAAATGACATAAAAGATCTTGGATTTATTCCGGCAAAAGCAGGTTTTAAAGCTTTTATCTGGGAAGATCAGTTTTATGTGTTAGGTGAGGTTGGTGCAGGATTCGCTGTTACAAACGGATACGATCAAACTACTTTCTTATGGGCTCCAGGAATTGGATATGCTAACAAATACATTGATGTTAGTGTACGTTACGAAGGTTATCACGATTTCAAAACTGATCAGGTAGCATTACGTCTTGCCTATGGTTTTGACTTGTAAAAATACATTCATTTTTATTCTTTTGTTTTTGGTAAAACCCGGCAGTTGCTCATAGGCTGTCGGGTTTGGTTTTTTTATTACTTTTTCAATTCTTCTTTATAAATCTATTTTTTAAAAAGAGAAAAAACATAAATAGCAAACCCGACAGGTTTTAAAAACCTGTCGGGTTTATTTGGTATATAATTATCTAATTTATTACTTTCTCAATTCTTTCTTGTACATTTCAAAATTGTCTTTTATTTCTTTGTCAAGTTCAGGTTGTTGTATATCTGTATATTTTTGTAACTCTTCCCAGATAATTTTGGCTACAATATATCGCGCCATTTCTTTATCATCTGCAGGAACAACATACCAAGGGGCCTTTTCTGTCGAAGTTTTGTTTATGGCTTCTTCATAATATTTTTGATACTCATCCCAGTGCTCACGTTCTTTCAGATCTCCGGGAGAAAATTTCCAATTGTGTTTTCCTTCTTCCAGACGACGTAATAATCTTTCGCGCTGCTCTTCTTTGCTCAGATGCAGAAAAAACTTCATTATAATGGTTCCGTTTTCTGCAATATGTTTTTCAAAATTATTGATCTGGTCAATTCTTCGGTCCCAAAATTTTGGTTTTATATCGTCAACTGAATCTATTCCGGGTAAATTTTCGGCCAAAATAAATTCAGGATGCACACGTGTCACCAAAACATTCTCGTAATGTGTTCGGTTAAAAATGGCAAATTTTCCTTTTTCAGGAAGTGCAATATAATGTCTCCATAAATAATCATGTTCCAGTTCGGTAGAGTTTGGCGTTTTAAAACTATGCACCACTACTCCACGCGGATTGAATTCTTTAAAAACTTCGCGAATCAGACTGTCTTTTCCCGAAGTATCCATTCCCTGCAGGCAGATCAGAACACTGTATTTATTATAGGCATACATCACTTCCTGCAAATCGCTGAGTTTTGCCTGAACTTTATCTAATTTTGCTTCTTTTTCTTCATCATCGGCTTTTATATCTAATAAAGTTGAAATCTTTTTGAGATTCACTTTTTTGACAACTTTAAAATCATTCGGATCTATCGATTTCATATCTTTTTCATTTTTTATATTATAAATATAGTAATTTTACGAGTTCCGATAGCTATCGGAATTGCTATTGTTTGTAATACTTTTATTGCAATCAGCATTAGATTTAGTTCTCAAAACATCATTTCATGGAAAAATTCACATTAGAAATATTATTTCAAATCATCGGAATCGGTTCGGCATCAGGATTATTTTATAATAATGATGCACTTTATATTATTGGCGACAACAGCGGATTTCTGTACGAATACAATATGCAGAATCAGCAATTAAACCAACATCCTTTAATTGATAATCCGACTCAAAATATTCCAAAAAACTTAAAACCGGATTTTGAATCTTTGACACATCACAACGATACACTTTATGTTTTTGGTTCGGGTTCAACCGAAAACCGAAACAGAATGATTGAGTTTGATTTGAAAAACAAAACCGTTTTACAAAAAAATAATCTGACCGATATTTATGCTCTGATGCAAAGTTTCGGAGAAATAAAACCGGAAGATTTTAATTTGGAAGGTGCTATTTTTGATGGAGAAAACTGGTACCTGTTCAATCGTGGAAACGGAATTTCAAACAAAAACACCATTTTTACGATTCATGCCAAAAGTCTTGGCGAAGAATTTGCCCTGGTAGCAACCAATTACAAACTGCCAAAAATAAAAGGCGTTCGTTCCAGTTTTACCGATGCTGTTTTAGTCGAAGATAAAATCTATTTTCTTTCAACCGCCGAAGACACCAAATCTACTTATGATGACGGCGAAATCTTAGGAAGCTTCATCGGACGAATCGATCTGAAAACAATGAAAATTGATTTTACCCAAAAAATCACCTCATCCAATAAGTTTGAAGGTTTGACTTTCTATAAAAAAGAAAACAATAAAATAGAGTTTTTGCTTTGCGAAGATAATGACACAGATCTTTTGGAAACTAAGATTTTTAAATTGACTTTGCCGGTTAAATAAATCTTTGTTCCCGAAGCCTCGGGACTGCGTCTTTGCGAATCTTCGCGGTAAAACTATAATTGTAACACAGAGAATCTCAAAGTTATCACGGAGATTCACAAAATTTTTTAAATATATTCCTTTGATGAGGCAAATTTACAAAATCACCATAATCGCTTTATTCTTATTCAGTTTTTCAATTTATTCCCAAACGCAGGAAGCTATAATTTACTTTAAAGACGGAGATTCTATTGAAGGCTTTGCCGCATTAAAATTTAATAAAATAAAATTTAAAGTTGCTCCTGAAGACAAAGCCGATACATGGGATGCGGAATTTGTCAAAAAAATTACATTCATCGGATTTGACATGACAAGGACTTTTGAATACATTATCATAAGTTCCGGTAGTAAACCCACATTGGTAGAAACCATCGTTAAAGGTGAAGTTACTCTATATAAAAAACTAGGTTCAGATTACAATAATCTGTTTACAAATCCATTTGATGAACAACCTCTTACTTACTATAATCCAGGTTCCAATTTAAACAGGAATTCTCAAATGCAACCACAAGTATTTAATATGAAGGAACTTCCAGAGTTGTATTATGTTAAAAAAGAAAACGATAAATATCCAACTTGTTTAAATTGCGGCATTCTAAATGCATGGAGAAAAAACACTTCCAAATATTTTACTGACTGCGACTTTATCGTCAAAAAACTAAAAGGAGATAAATGGCTTTTTGAAAATCTTAAAGATATTGTAGAATTTTATAATGATATTTGTTTCGAAAAGTAATTTAAGCACTAATTTACAAGTACATACGCAAATTAAGCAAGCGCATTTACAGATAACCAAAAATAAAAAACAACTTTTTTTCATCTTCGTCCCAACCTTTTTATCTTTTTGCTTCTCTATATAAGAAAGACCATCATTGTGATAAACGAAACTCAAATAGCAAATTGTAAAAAAATGCACCGCGATGCCCAGCGTCAGGTGTACGAATACATGGCGCCAAAGTTGTACCGCCTTTGCAAAAGGTATTTAAAAAAGGAAGAAGAAATTGAAGAAGCGCTGGCCGATTCGTTTTTTACCATTTTTACCAAACTTGACCAGTTAAAAGAAGCCTATGCGTTTGAAGCATGGGCACGAAGAATAACGGTAAACCATTGTTTGGCATCAATTAAAAAAAACACCAACTTCAATATGTATCTCGACGACGTAAAACTGCTTTCGCAGCCCTCTGTTGACGAACTTAACACTTTAGAAGAAGAAGATTTACTTAATTTATTAAACCACATTCCTGATGGCTGTAAAACTGTTTTTAACCTTTTTGTTATAGAAGGTTTTGGACATAAAGAAATAGCCGAAATGCTGAAAATCTCCGAAGGCACCTCAAAATCACAATTGAATGCCGCAAAGACAAAACTGAAAGAACTGGTTAATAAATTGTATTATCAAAAAGCGAAATAGTCATGGACAATCAAGATAAATTATTCGATAAAATAAAACAAGCTTCGCAAAATGCGGAGTTCAAAGACTTTCCCGGAATGGAAAAAGTCTGGTCACGTGTTGAAGAAAAACTGGACAAAAAAGAAGATAAAAAAACAATTGCATTATGGAAAAAAATTGCAATTGCGGCTTCTCTTTTATTAATCATTTCTGTGGGTTCCCAATTTTTAAAAACAGAAAAAAAATCAAACATTGAAAATTCTAATGAAGTTGTGAATAGTGAAACTCCGAAAGAAGCAATTCAAAAAACGGATTCACAGAAAGATCAAATTGCAACTTCTGAAGATTCCGGAATAGTTTCAAAAACAGAAGCCGAAAAAATCCTGAATAATCAGATTAAGCAGCAGCCTCCGGTTGCAATTCATGTAACCCAGAGTCCAAATATCAATTCGTTACCTTATGAGCCATCTCCAGTAATTGTTTATAATGAGTCTGCTTCTGCTCCATCAGTATCTTACGGATATGAAGCCGAAAAAGATTCTATTACAAAGGACAAAGCTCTGACTTATGAATCTGCAAAATCTGCCAAAAAAGAATTTTATCGAATTGCAGATTCTGATAATGAATCTTTAAGAACTAAAAAAAGTGCCCCGTTGGTTATTCTTAACGGAAATGCGATGGCCCACACCGATGATGCCAAACGAGATAAAATGATGCAGGAAGAACTTCCTAATCTTAATCCGGAAAATGTCGAGTCCCTGGTAATCCTGGACGAACCCTTATATATCATCGACGGTATTTATTATTCTGAAAATGATTTGTTTGGCAAAAACCCAACGAGTCCGTACGCACCTCTGAATAAACAGGAAATAAAAACGATAACCATTTTACAGGATCTTGAAGCCACTTCAAAATATGGTGAAAAAGGGAAAAAAGGAGTTGTCATCATTACTACAAAAACAGGAAAACCGGCTTTGAAGAAATAGCCAAAACCCGAACATTAATTCTAAAACTTTATTATCATGAAAAGTCTAAAACTTATTTCATCAGCCATTGCTATGCTTATATGTTTCGTAAGCCTGGCACAAGAAAGAACTATTACAGGAATCATTTCAGATGAAACAAAACAGCCAGTTCCAGGCGTAAATATTCTCAATCAGAGATCTAAAGCTACAGCTTTTAGTAATTTTGATGGCCAATACAGTATTCAGGCTCAAAAAGGAGATCTTTTGGTTTTCAGCTATATTGGTTATGATACACAAAGACAAAAAGTACAGGATTCGAATACAATTAATATACAATTGCGTTCAGCACAGCAAACTTTAAATGAAGTCGTAGTGGTTGGTTATGGAACAAGCGATTCGGAATATGAAAATCGAAGTTATGATCGTGCTGAAAGAAGAAAAGAAAAAAGAGAAATTTCACAGGCACTTAAAGGAAAAGTGACAAGGGTTCAGGTTCAAAACAGTGTTGTTACAAACAATATGGCATATGCACCAAGTCAAAGTGTTGTAATACGTGGAACTGCCACTGTTTTGTCAAAAGATGAACCCATGTATGTTGTTGACGGAGTTCCTGTTAAAGCCAGTCAAATGGCAAAAATTAATCCGAATGATATCAAAGATTTAAAAGTGCTGAAAGATGATACCGCTACTTCGATTTACGGAAGCAAAGCTTCAAATGGCGTTGTTGTAATCTCTACCAAAAACGAGCTTTATAAAAATCTTTCGGAAAAAGAATTAGACAAAAAATTAAATATTACGCCAATTCCTGCCGAGCCGACTCAGGAAGATTATGATACTTTTGTTGAAAATGCTTTTGAAAGTCCAAAAACAGCTCCGCTTTCTACGTTTTCTATTGATGTTGATAATGCATCTTATACCAATATCAGACGATTTTTAAACAACGGTCAGCAAGTGCCAAAAGATGCGGTGCGTGTAGAAGAAATGGTTAATTTTTTCAAGTATACTTATCCACAGCCAAAAAACGAACATCCGTTTTCAATCAATACAGAAGTAAGCGATTCGCCCTGGAATGCAAATAATAAAATTTTGAAAATTGGCTTACAGGGAAAAAATATTCCAACTGAAAATTTACCTGCTTCCAACCTTGTTTTCTTAATTGATGTTTCGGGTTCAATGAGTGAGATGAATAAACTGCCTTTACTAAAACAATCTTTAAAAATACTGGTAAACGAATTACGTCCAAAAGACAAAGTAGCCATTGTGGTGTATGCGGGCGCTGCCGGAATGGTTTTGCCTCCAACTTCCGGAGACGAGAAAAAAACAATTATTGAGGCATTAGATAAATTACAATCTGGCGGAAGCACTGCAGGCGGCGCGGGAATCGAACTGGCTTATAAAACGGCAGCAGAAAACTTTATTAAAGGCGGAAATAACCGTGTAATCCTGGCAACAGACGGAGATTTTAACGTTGGAAGTTCCTCTAATTCTGATATGGAAACATTAATTGAAGAGAAAAGAAAAACAGGCGTTTTCCTGACTTGTTTAGGTTACGGAATGGGAAATTACAAAGACAGCAAAATGGAAATTTTAGCAGATAAAGGAAACGGAAATTATGCTTATATCGATAACATTCAGGAAGCAAACCGTTTTTTAGGAAAAGAATTCAAAGGTTCTATGTTTGCTATCGCGAAAGATGTAAAAATTCAAATTGAATTCAATCCAAAACAAGTACAGGCGTATCGTTTGATTGGTTATGAAAACAGAAAACTCCGCGCAGAGGATTTTAAAAATGATGCTATTGATGCGGGAGAATTAGGAAGTAATCATACTGTTACAGCTTTGTATGAAATTATTCCGGCAGGTACAAAAAGCAGCTATTTAGCCGAGCAGCCGGATGATTTGAAATATACTAAAACAGAAACAGGTTCTAATAATTACAGCAATGAACTGGCAACAATCAAATTCCGCTATAAAAAACCTGATGGAGAAAAAAGCATCGAAATGGTTCAGGTAATCGACAACAAATCGGTTGCTCTGGATAAGGCTAGTGATGATATGAAATTCAGTTCTGCAGTGGCCTGGTTTGGATTGAAACTAAGAGATTCAAAATTGATTGTCGAAAAATCTTCTGAAGAAATTGTAAGATTAGCAAGACAAGGAAATTCAAACGATGACGAAGGTTACAAAGCAGAATTTATTCGTCTTGTTGAAACTTCCAAGCAATATAATTAATAAATATTTTATTACATTTGGGTCTTATTCTAAAAAATTAATTTTACACACGTATGAATCCCATTTTAAGCCAAAATCTATTTTTAGTAAAAGAACATGTCGGAATGTTTAAAGCTGCAAACAATTACGATATTTACAACCCGGAAACCAATCAGATAATCATGAACTGCCGAGAAAACAATCTTGGTTTTTTTACTAAAATACTTCGATTTACAGATTACAAAAGAGCAACACCATTTAATGTTGAAATCACAACCGCTTCTGGCGAGAAATTAATAACCGTAAGAAGGGGCATTGCGATATTCAGGTCAACTGTTGAAGTACTGGATGAAAAAGATCGTCTGGTTGGAACTTTCAAACAAAAATTCTTTTCTATAGGCGGAAAGTTTGATATCCTTGACAAAAATGAAAAACCGGTTGCAACACTTCAGGGAAAATGGACCGGATGGGATTTTAAATTTTCGCATGAAAACAAAGAACTTGCCCAGGTAACCAAAAAATGGGCCGGAATGGGTAAAGAACTTTTTACAAGTGCTGATAACTATGTTCTGAATATTGAAGAAACTGTACCCGCTGACAGCTCGTTAAGACAATTAATTTTAGGAGCTGTAATGTGTATCGACATGGTTCTGAAAGAATAACCCAAAGTTGTTAAACTTAGATTAAGAATACATTTCAAAGCATCATTTTATCCTGCAAAAGCTTATTTTTGTATGACTTAAAATGATGCTTTCTGCATTTCTAAAAATACAATCATGACCGACTTAAAAAATAAAAACGCCTTTATTACGGGTGCAGGAAAAGGAATTGGAAAAGCTGTGGCAATTGCTTTGGCAAAAGAAGGTGTAAACCTGATTTTAGTTTCCAGAACTAAAAGCGATATTGATCAACTGGCAGAAGAAACGGCAAAACTGGGTGTGAAAACTTTGGCTTTGTCTGCTGACGTTTCGGATATTAATTCTATCAATACGGCTGTAGAAAAAGCTCTGGCCGAATTTAATACTATTGATATTTTAATTAACAGTGCCGGAATCGCTTCTTTTGGAAAATTCTTAGAACTGGAACCAGAAGCCTGGGAAAGAATTATTCAGGTAAATTTAATGGGAACGTATTATACGACACGCGCCATTATTCCGAACATGATCGAAAGACAAACCGGGGATATTATCAATATTTCGTCTACTGCGGGATTGAACGGAAATGCTTTGACGAGTGCTTACAGTGCTTCTAAATTTGCTGTTTTGGGCTTAACGGATTCACTGATGCAGGAAATGAGAAAACACAATATTCGTGTTACAGCCTTAACTCCAAGCACCGTTGCCACAGATATGGCAAAAGATTTAAACCTGACAGACGGTAATCCCGAAAAAGTAATGCAATCTGAAGACATGGCAGAATTAATTGTTGCCCAGTTAAAATTAAACCGCAGGGTTTTCATTAAAAACAGCAGCATCTGGTCTACTAATCCTTAAAAAATAAACTTCAAATTCCAAATTTTTAAATTCCAAATTCCAAACTGCTATAGATTGGAATTTGGAATTTAAAAATTGAGATTTAACATGTAAAACTATGGAACAATATTTAAGACAATTGGTCGAAATAGAATTTCAGGATAAAAAAGAAGTGTTCAGTGGATTCCTGATTGATTATTCAGACGACTGGATTTTACTTCGTAATAATCCGGTAGATTTTATTCTGGACGGTTTTGTAATCTTGAGAAATAAAAATATCCAGGCAGTAAACAGAGATCATGATTTGGCTTTTACCGAAAAAATCATTCGGTTAAAAGGTTTAAAAATCAACTCTGAGGACATTATTCCTATTAAAGATCTGGCAACAATTATAAATTACATTTCTGAAAAATATGGCATTTTTCAAATTGCTAAAAAATCATCAAAATCTGCTTATTTAGGAAAACTATTAGAATTGAATGACGAAGAACTGACAATCAACTTTATAGATATGCGCGGTCAGTTTGGAGGGGAATTAAGTTTTAATCCTGAAAAAATTCGTGTTATTGAGTTTGATACGGATTACATTAATTCTTTGAAATTGGTGGTGCAGGATAATGAGTAATTATTTTAAAACAGAAAAGCCTCTTTATAAAAAAGAGGCTTTTCTGTTTTTATATTCTGTTCGGAATTTCTTTTGTGATTTTCCTTCGTCAGAATGACAATACTCTGCGTATATTTTTTTAAGCTTCTGCAAGCTTATTCAAAAACTCTAAACGAACACTTCCGTCTTCGTCTATTTTTGTTAAGTTGATTTCCTGTAATGTATTTACTAATTCAGGATTCCATGGAGCTTTTACTTTTACGTAATTTTCCGTAAAACCGTGAATGTATCCTTCTTTGTTTTCACCTTCAAACAAAACCGTTCTGTTTGTTCCTAACTGGCTTTCATAAAAAGCACGACGTTTTTTCACAGACAAACCTCTAAGCATTTTGCTTCGTTTTGCACGAACATTTGCCGGGACAACTCCATCCATTTCGGCAGCTTCTGTATTATCTCTTTCTGAATACGTAAATACGTGTAAATATGAAATATCCATTTCGTTTAAGAAATGATACGTTTCTAAAAAGTGTTCGTCTGTTTCTCCCGGAAATCCAACGATTACATCAACACCAATACAGGCGTGTGGCATTACTTCACGAATTTTGTTTACACGTTCTGTATAAACTTCACGTAAGTAACGGCGCTTCATTAATTTTAAAATATCATTGCTTCCTGATTGCAACGGAATATGAAAATGCGGTACAAAAGTCCTGCTTTTTGAAACAAAATCTATAGTTTCGTTTTTCAATAAATTGGGTTCAATTGATGAAATTCGTAAACGCTCGATTCCTTCGACTTTATCCAAAGCCTGAACCAGATCAAGAAAAGTATGTTCGTGTTTTTTGTTTCCGAACTCCCCTTTTCCGTAGTCTCCGATATTTACTCCGGTTAAAACGATTTCACGGATATTCTGTGCCGAAATTTCTTTAGCATTTTGCAAAACATTCTCAAGGGCATCACTTCTTGAAATTCCTCTTGCTAACGGAATTGTACAATAAGTACATTTATAATCACAACCATCCTGTACTTTTAGAAATGCACGAGTACGGTCACCGATGGAATAACTTCCAACATAAAAATCAGCTTCGGCAATTTCACATGAGTGCACTTCACCCATGTCATTTTTGCTTAAATCATGTATGTAATCGGTAATTTTAAATTTTTCGGTAGCACCCAAAACAAGATCGACACCATCAACTGCCGCCAATTCTTCCGGTTTTAATTGTGCGTAACACCCAACAGCAGCGACAAAGGCTTTTTCATTGAGTTTCATTGCTTTTTTTACAACCTGCTTAAACTGTTTATCGGCATTCTCGGTAACCGAACAGGTATTTATTACGTAGATGTCTGCAACATCTTCAAAATCGACACGGTCAAAACCTTCGTCATTAAAGTTTCTGGCAATTGTAGAGGTTTCTGAAAAATTCAGTTTACAACCCAGAGTGTAAAAGGCAACTTTTTTTCTATTTTCCATACTGTATCTTAAATCAATGAAATCGTTGTCAAAAAATTTAAGGCTGCAAATTTACAAACAAATTTCTGTAAAAGAAAGGCAATAAGCGACTTCGTACTGATATTTTGAAGGCAAATAAATTTTTTAGATGCAAAAAAAATGTATTTTTAGCTGGAATTTCTGCAAAACAAACTTCGGGTTTCTAATCAGTTAGCATAATCAATAAGAATAAAATGACAAAATAATCGATTAAGTGCAAATTTTATCGATTAAATACGTTTTTTTACTTTTTAAATTAAAATATTCTTACATTTACTTTTGTCAAAATTCTTTAGTTGAAATGATTGTTATTTGAGAATTTTAAATAGCTTTGGTTAATTAATTAATAATTCAGACATAACAATTTTGAATTTTACTCGTTATGTTGTTGTTTTGTGTTACAAAATGAAATGGGAAAGCCGAAAACCAAAGAGAGTAGGCAAAAATTATAATACAATACCACTTTATGAAAGCATTTTTACCCACAATCTGCTTGATGTTTTTAACCTTATTTAGTTCGCAAGCGCAAACTAGTACTCCAGCCGCAAATCCATTTCCTTCTATTAGTACTTTAACGACTTGGGCAAGTTTAAACTCGCAGCAACAAT
The DNA here is from genome assembly GCF_003105115.1 of Flavobacterium sp. HTF. Lineage (GTDB taxonomy): Bacteria > Bacteroidota > Bacteroidia > Flavobacteriales > Flavobacteriaceae > Flavobacterium. The sequence goes on from NZ_QETH01000015.1 coordinate 66,057, forward strand.
TTGATGTTGCTATTCGTGCAGTTGGTTTCAAGTTTGAAGTAAAAGAACCAGGCGAAGGCTCAACTGCTTATACTTACATCCGTAAAGTAGTGGTTAATGAAGTAAATTATACAGACAGAATTGTATATAGAATTACAAATAATAATTCGGCAAGCATCATTTCATTAGTAACAGCTTCAACTGACTTAGTAAGTTTGTACACTCCACAATTGGCAACTTTCAAAAATAATAACTGTAAAACTGAAATGTCTAAAGACAAAAACACTACCTGCAGTTGTTATGAAAGCGTAAATTTCGCAATTGATCTTTGTGACGAACGCGTTAAACTGACTATGGGTGACGGAAATAAATATTTTGTTTCTGTAGCTAAAAAATAAATCCTGATTTTTTCAGAATTAGATACTATGGGCTGTTTTCCAAATCTTTTTAAATCTTAACGAAGTTTAAAAAGATTTGGGATACACTTCTTAGTAATTTTATAAGCCTGGATTTTTTAATTCATACCAGACTTCCATCTCGTTTTCGTATTCGAAAGAATTTATGTAACGAAAACCCAGTTTCTCCAAAACCTTTCGCGAAATTTCGTTTCCTTCATCCGCGTAAGCATAAAGAGCTTCAACCTTCATTTCCTTAAAAGCATATTGTACAAAAGCTTTTGCTGCTTCTGTAGAATAGCCTTTCCCCCAGTATCTTTCAATAAAACGATAACCGAGTTCATAAAAATTCTGATGGTTATTAATTTTGTAGTTGATAAACTTAATTCCTGACCAGCCTAAAAATTCGTTGGTTTCTTTGAGGATAACGGCCCAGCGGCCTGTTCCGAAATCTTTATATTGTTGCTGGATATTTTCAATATAAGCAATACTTTGTTCCATAGCCGTTACCGGCTTCTTTCCGACAAAAACATGCACGTTTGGATTAGACTCCAATTCAAACATTCCATCGGCATCTGAAGGAAGGATTTCCCTTAAGATCAGGCGCTCTGTTTCAATTGGCTTTTTCATTATTAATTTAAAATAAAACGTTGTACAACCTCAGCAACTCCGTCATCATTATTGGATGCTACAATTAAATTGGCTCTGTCACGCAATTCCGGGGTTACATTATCAACCCAAACTCCCAGTCCGGCATATTCTATCATTGTAAGATCATTTCCGGCGTTACCAACTGCGATAATTTCACTCTGATGAATATTTAGCTTTTCGGCCAAAAGCTTTAAACTATTCGCTTTATCAATTCCGTTTTGGGCTGCTTCCAGGAAAAAAGGTTTTGACATGGCCACACTCAAATGAGGCATTGCGGTTTTTAAATCTTTTTCTACTTCTTTCAAATAAGAAGGCTCTTCCAGTAAAATGCATTTTACGGCTGGCCTGTCAACGGCTTCTTTAAAACTGGCCACTTTACGATGATGCAATCCGGTTATATCTTTTTCGACATCAATATATTCAGAATCGGTTTCACTGATAATTTCACCATCCAGATAAGTGATTATATGTGTTTTCATTTTTACACTGTAATCGTATAAATCATGGATTTGTTCTACCGTTAATTTTTGCTCAAAAAAAACAAGATCATCTTTTACAGTGCTGATTACAGCGCCGTTAAACGAAATGATATAAGAATTATTTAAATCGAGTTCCAGTTCTTTAGCGTAAGCTGTCATGGCAGATGTTGGGCGGCCGGAAGCCAACACAACATAAACTCCTTTTGCCTGTGCTTCAAGAAGTACTTTTTTATTTAAATCTGAAATTTTATGATCGTCTGTCAACAAGGTATCATCCATGTCGAGCACCAGCATTTTGTATTGCATTCTTTTTAATTTTCAGTCGCAATCCGGGTTTAGTCATTTTGACTGAAAACACAGACTTCAGACTGTATTAGATACTCATTCTGAAATCTTCAATAACCGGATTTGCTTTTGCAAAATCTGTTTCCTGAATAAAAACCTCAACGGCTAAATCGGTCTGCCCAAAACCACCTAGTCTGGCCGATTGAATATTATCTTTTTTTACTGTTTCTACACCTGCTTTTTCTAATTTTCCCTGCAAAGCAATGGCTAAAATTTCGCTTCCTGAAAACACCTTCATTAATCCCATAACATTTTATTTTTTATAATTATTTTATTGCAATATTATTTTTAACTGATTTTGAAAATCCTGGTTTTCATTCATCCCGATATGTTCCTGATTTTTTAAGGGATAGAAATGGCCATCAGATTTCAATAATTTATTTAAGCGAACTGAATTTGAAAAAGGAATGAGTTGATCTTCCATTCCATGAAAAATATAAATTGGCGCTTTAATTTTTGGCAGATATTCAAAGGTTTCTAAACGGAACTTTTTCATGAAATTTGGAAAAAACGGGACTCTGCTACCTGATAATTCACTAAAACTATAATAAGGAGATTGCAAAATCAAGGCTTTTGGCTTATTTTGAGATGCTAAAACGGCAGCCAGCCCTGAACCGATTGAATAACCTGTGATAATGATTTTATTTTCAGGATATCTTTGGCATAAATTTTTGTAAACAATTGCTACATCTTTATTTAGCTGTTCTTCATTCTTAATTTCTCCTTCACTTTTTCCAAAGCTTCTGTAATCTAAAATAAAGATATCATACCCTGAATCAGTGTAAATTTTAGCAATACTTCCCCAAGTTTCCAAAGTGCCTGCATTTCCATGAAGATAAAAAACCAGGCCTTTTGATTTTTCTGCTTTGAATAATAAACCATTTAGATTTACATTATCAAAAGATTTGATGTTTAATTCCTCATATTGCTGTTTATAATCAAACTGATAATTCTTTGGAAGTGATGCGCTCTGAAAAACCATTCCAACCTGATTGAAATACACATAAGAAATAATCAAAATATAAATAGCGACAAAAAATGCTAAGAGTACAATCATTAAAAATTTAACCGTTTTTACTATTTCCATCCAAATTTTATAATCATTCCGATTTACTCTTCTTCAATCTGATCTTCCTCTTCGTCAAGTTCATCCTCTCCTTCTTCTTCCATATCAAAAAGAAAAGGTTCCAATAGCATTTTGTCTGCCAGAATTTCAATACGCTCTGTCAATTCTTCAGCAAAAATAATTCGTTGTACTTTGGCAATACTGTTAGAAATACGCATGATTTTGGTTTCGTGGCGTAATTTCAAAATAGGGTCTGCATCGTCAAGGATAAACATTTTCAAACGATTTACGTTGTAACCTGCAGTTGTAAACATATCGTTGAGTTTATTTGGAGTACCAATTAAAACATCAATTCCGGTTGAAATATAATTTTTATCATAATCCATATCTCCTTTATCGTGTACACCATAAACTTCAAGATTAGTATATTTTCCGTATTTGGCAAAAAGCTCAACCATTTCCAGAACTTTGTTTTTATCTTCTACAATAATCAAAGCCCTTGGAGATTCTTCTACTCTTCCTGCCAGTTGCTGAATTACATTGAGCACAATTGTAGTAGACTTTCCACTTCCTGCCGGAGAAAGAACAATACAGTCAGCACCGCTTTTTATGGTTGCAAAAGTTTCCTGTTGCAGCATATTTGCTTCAGTCAAACCATTTTCTATTAATGCGTCCTGTAGTTTCTCGTTTATTTTTTTTAGTTTCATTTTTTTTTATGCTTTAAGCTATAAGCCTTAGACTATAAGCTGAAATATTATAATTTTTAAAAGCCTAAAGCCTATTGCTTATAGCCTAGAGCGCGAAGCATTATTTGCTTGCAAACATTTTTACATCCGTTTCTGAGATTTCATTTCCTCCAAGGATAATTAATCTTTCCACTACATTTCGAAGTTCACGGATATTTCCTGTCCAGTCGTATTCCTGCAATAATTTTATGGCTTGTAAAGAAAATACTTTGACAACATTTCCCTGTTCAGAAGCAATTTTCTCTGCAAAATGTCGTATCAGTGCCGGAATATCATCACGCCTTTCGTTTAATGGCGGAACTTTAATCAAAATTACGGCCAGACGATGGTATAAATCTTCACGAAAACGACCTTCGGCAATTTCCGTTTTTAAGTCTTTGTTGGTTGCAGCCACAACACGAACATCAACTTTTATGTCTTTTTCTGCACCTACTCTTGTTATCATGCTCTCCTGCAAAGCACGTAATACTTTGGCTTGCGCCGAAAGACTCATGTCACCTATTTCATCTAAGAAAATAGTTCCTTTGTCAGCCGCTTCGAACTTTCCTGCACGATCCTTAACTGCCGATGTAAAAGCTCCTTTTACGTGACCAAACAATTCACTTTCGATTAATTCACTCGGAATGGCGGCGCAGTTTACTTCAATTAAAGGAAAGTTTGCACGTTCGCTTTTTTCATGCAACTGATGTGCTACCAATTCTTTTCCGGTTCCGTTTGGACCCGTAATCAAAACCCTGGCTTCAGTCTGAGCTACTTTATCGATCATTACTTTTATATGATTGATCGCTTCGCTTTCGCCAACCATTTCGTAATTTTTGCTGACTTTTTTCTTGAGGATTTTATTCTCAACTACTAATTGCTTTTTGTCTAAAGCATTACGGACAGTATTCAGCAATCGGTTTAAATCTGGCGGTTTTGAGATATAATCAAAAGCCCCCAAACGCATGGTATGAATGGCTGTCTCCATGTCACCATGCCCTGAAATCATTACCATAGGGATTTCAGGTTTTATTTTCTTTACTTCTTCTAAAACCTCAACACCGTCCATTTTTGGCATTTTGATATCGCACAAAACCAAATCGTAATCGTTGTTTTTTATTTTTTCAAGCCCCGCAACGCCATCTTCAGCTTCATCTACCTGATAAGTATCATTTTCTTCTGATAATATCTTTACCAAAACCCTTCTGATCGCTGCTTCGTCTTCTATAATTAGTATTTTACTCATTTTTTTTAAGGTTCTGAGATTCTAAGGTACTAAGGTTCTAAGGTTTTCCTGTAAGAAGCTAAAATCTTAGCATCTCAGAACCTTAGTACCTTAGCACCTTCAAAAAATTAATATTTAAGCCACTTATACAATTCCTTCCATGTTGGTTTTTTGCCGTACATTAAAATACCGACGCGGTAAATTTTTGCTGCAAACCAAACGACAAGGAAAAAGGTTGCAAACAATAATGATACCGAAATCACTATTTGCCACCACGGCACTCCAAACGGAAGCCTCATCAGCATTACTATTGGTGATGTTAACGGAATCATCGAAAACACCACAGCTATTGTTCCGTGCGGATCATTCACTACAGTGAAAAATCCAATATAAACGCTCAAAATAAGCGGCATAATGATTGGCAAAAGAAATTGTTGTGAATCTGTCTGGTTATCTACCGCTGCTCCAATTGCAGCATAAAACGAACTGTATAAAAAGTATCCTCCGATAAAATAAACCACAAAACCAATTAAGATACTGGCAATAGGCAGGTTCCATAATTCAGTAATATACATTTGTGCTGAACCAGATAGTTCCTGTTGAGCCGAATGCATCATTTCCGGTGAAATTCTAGCCGTCGGGCCAACATTTACACCAAAAAAGGATGAAGCCGCAAACATGAGTCCCAAACCTATAATCGCCCAAATTGTAAACTGTAATAATCCGGCAAGGGAAGTTCCGACAATTTTACCTATCATTAACTGAAATGGTTTTACAGACGAAATAATAATTTCGATAATCCTGTTTGTTTTTTCTTCTATGACGCTTCTCATTACCATGTTTCCGTAAATGATAATAAACATCATAATAAGATAACCAAATGCGCCCCCAATTCCTATTTTAATTTCGTTTAGGCCTTTTAGACTTTCTTCTCCTGAAGCTTTTGCCAGATGAATGTTTACATTGGCCTGTGCTTTCTGAATTGACAAAGTATCAAGCTTTGCTTTTTCTAAATTGATTTTGGTGATTTTTGCAGCTATTACATCCTGTGTGTTTTCAATAAATGAAATACTTGGACTGTTATTGGAGATAAAATCAATTTTTGATTCCAGATCCTTTTCGCTATTTGTTTTGGGAATCACCAATAATCCGCTGAAATTTTCTTTAGCGATACTGTCTTTTAATGCCGTCACATTAATTTCAGACAAATTCACATATTTATATTCTGCGTCTTTTTTGTTGAGCTTTACAAAATCTTCTGCAAACAAACCTGTTTCATCATGAATTGCAATTCGTTTGGTTTCAGCTTTCATTGAGCTCAAATACCCAATAAACCCTGCAATTGCCACAAACAATAACGGACTTAAAAAGGTCATGACCACAAAAGATTTATTGCGGACTTTGGCAATAAATTCTCTTTTTATAATTAGCGAGATGATGCTCATAAATATTTAATTTTCAAATTCCAAATCTCAATTTAATACGTTCTAAAATTGGAATTTGGAATTTAATTTTTGGAATTTAATTTTTATTTTCAGTAACAGTCTGAATAAAAATATCGTTTATACTCGGGATCTTTTCTACAAAATGGGTTACTTGTCCGCGTTGTGTCAAAATATGAAGTAATTCATTTGGAGCAGCATTTCCGATTTCGATATTTAATTTTAAATCATCATTCAGTGTTTTAAAATTAGCCTGTGAAACGGTAAATTTTTGCGTAATATCATACATCAGCCCTTCGACATTGTTTGTCAGGATTCCAACTTCAAAACTATTGGTTTTAAACTGTCGTTTTACATCACCTACTTTACCTTCAATCAGTTTATTTGATTTATGAATTAGCGCAATATGATCGCAAAGTTCTTCAACACTTTCCATTCTGTGTGTTGAGAAAATAATAGTTGCCCCTTGTTCTTTTAAGGCTAAAATTTCGTCTTTAATGATATTCGCATTTACCGGGTCAAAACCAGAGAAAGGTTCGTCAAAAATCAACAGCTTTGGTTTATGCAAAACACAAACCACGAACTGGATTTTTTGCGCCATTCCTTTAGAAAGTTCCTGGATTTTTTTGTTCCACCAGCCCTGAATCCCTAAGCGGTCGAACCAGTATTCCAGCTGTATTTTAGCTTCCGCTTTAGAAAGCCCTTTCATCTGCGCCAGATAAAGACATTGTTCTCCCACTTTCATTGTGCTGTACAAACCTCTTTCTTCCGGAAGATATCCGATGGTCTGTACATGTTTGGGCTGTAATTTTTCTCCATCCAGAATTACCTCACCGCTGTCTGGCAGAGTTATCTGGTTTATAATTCGGATAAGAGAAGTTTTTCCAGCTCCATTAGGACCTAATAGTCCATAAATGCTTCCTTTCGGAACATTTAATGAAACTTCGTTAAGCGCTACATAGTCACCGTATTGTTTTACGACTTTATGTACTTCGAGTAAGTTGCTCATGCTATTTTTAGAATTTTCTGCGTCAGTTTGGCCTTTTGTGGCCTGCGTGTGTAAAAGTAAATAATTAGAAGCAAAACTTTTTACTATTCAACAAAAAACCCATCCTATATTTAACTAAGGATGGGTTTTTTAAAATTATTTTAACATTTAGGAAAAAGTCCGGTTATGAAAACATATCTTTTACTTTTTCGAAAAATGATTTTTCTGATTTTTCAGGGCTCGGAACAAAATGTTCGTCGTTCAGGGCATTTTCAAAAAATTGCTTTTGCTCTTTATTTAATGTTTTTGGAGTCCAGACATTTACATGTACTAATAAATCTCCGCTTCCGTAGCCATTAATACTTGGGATACCTTTTCCTTTTAATCTTAAGATTTTTCCGGATTGAATACCCTCTTCCAGTTTAATACGAACTTTTCCGTTGATTGCTTCAATATCCTTAGAAACTCCTAATACAGCTTCAGGAAAACTGATATACAGGTCAAAATGAATATTTTCTCCTTCACGTTTCAGGAATTCGTGCTCTAATTCTTCAATAGCAACAATCAAATCTCCCGGAATACTGTTTCCGGGTGCATCGTTTCCTTTGTTAGAAACTTTAAGCTGCATTCCGTCAACAACTCCTGCAGGAATTTTTATGGATACTGTTTCGTCTTCTACCACCATTCCCTGAGCATCTGCTTCAGAAGGTTTTTTATCTAAAATTTGTCCGGATCCACCACAAGTTGGACAGGTAGATGCAGATTGCATTCTTCCTAAAATAGTGTTTGTAACACGCATCACCTGACCCTGACCATTACAAGTCGTACAGGTTTTGTATGTAGCTCCTTTTGCCTGGACTTTACGTTTTACTTTTACTTTTTTCTCTACTCCATTTGCAATCTCTTCTAAAGTCAGTTTAACTTTAATTCTAAGATTACTTCCTTTTGCACGACGAGGACCTCCGCCTCCGCCTCCGAAACCGCCAAATCCGCCTCCGAAAATGTCACCAAACTGGCTGAAAATATCATCCATGTTCATACCGCCGTGACCTCCGCCAAATCCTCCTGAACCATCAAATGCCTGATGTCCGTATTGATCGTATTTGGCTTTTTTGTTAGGATCACTTAAAACTTCATAAGCTTCTGCCGCAAGTTTAAAGTTTTCTTCTGCCTCTTTGTCGCCCGGATTTTTATCAGGGTGATATTTTAGCGCGCTTTTTCTGTACGCCTTTTTAATTTCGGCAGCATCGGCACTTTTTGAAATGCCAAGTATTTCGTAAAAATCTTTTTTCATAATTAGGTTTAAATTCCAAATTATAAATTCCAAACTCCAAAACTAAAGAATTGGCTTTCAGAATTTTATTTGCATTTTTAGTTTCCGATAACCACTTTAGGGAAACGAATAATTTTGTCTCCTAATTTGTATCCTTTTTCAATAACATCAACAATTTTACCTTTCAATTTATCAGAAGGCGCAGGGATTTGAGTAATTGCTTCAGCAAAATCGGCATTAAAAGCATCACCTGCTCTAACTTCAACCTGCTCTAAACCTTTAGCAACTAAAGTACTTTTTAGTTTCTCATGGATTAACTCTACTCCTTTTTTCAAATTCTCATCATCCGATTTATTGATTTCTACAGTAGCTCTGTCGAAATCATCCAAAACAGGAAGCATTGCTAACAAAACTTCTTGATTGGCAGTTTTAAATAAATCAATACGCTCTTTTGAAGTTCTTTTTTTGTAATTCTCAAATTCGGCAAATAATCTCAAGAATTTATCTTTTTCTTTTGCTAAGTCTTGAGCCAGTTGCTCTTCAACACTTAATTCTTCAACAATTAACTGCTCACCGTTGGCATTGTTCTCTAACGTTACATCGTCTAATTCCTGATCGAATTCTGTATTTTCCGTAGTCATATTACTTTTATTTTTAAAAATATTTTTAAACTTCATTTTTATTCTTTCTTTTAGATTGCAAAAGTACTGCCAAAACTTTTAAAATGTCAAATTGTCACTATATTTAAATTGAGCACTTTAAAAACAAAAATACACTTTAAAAATTTAGTATAATTTTAAGACTATTACGTTTGAGTTTGTAGTATATTTGGATTCCAAATTGGAAACTAAATTGTTACCTGTCAAAATTGAATTTAAGGGTTAGCCTCGGCTTTATAAATAATTATTAATTCAAGTTTACCTTATATTAAAAAAAGCTTCGTCTATTTCAGTCGAAGCTTTTTTTTATGCCTTTGACAAAAAAATTACCACAAAGAACGCTAAGATTTTTACTCCTGGCTTTAAAAAAGAAAAAGTTCGCAAAGCTTTATACTGATTTAGCTTTGCGAACTTTTTGTTTTTTTGAAAATATCTTAAATAAAATCCTTGTGCCTTTTGCGGTAAAAAAAAATTTTATTGCACGGGCGGAGGGATTCGAACCCCCATCAACGGTTTTGGAGACCGCTATTCTACCCTTGAACTACGCCCGTAAGTAAGCTCGGCAAATTAAAAGTTTTTTTTCTTCCCCACCAACTATTTCATGCAGAGATTTAAAAGAAAATCCTTTAAATCCGTACGATCTATGGTAAAAACTTTCGCTTCAAACAGTTAACCTAACAAAGCATTTTTCAATCCTTCAAAATCCAAAGAAACCTGCTCTCCGCTTACTAAATTTTTAAGAGAATAGGAATTCGATGCAATTTCCTGATCTCCCGCAATTACAGCAAACGGAATCAAACGTTTATCTGCATATTGAAATTGCTTTCCAACTTTTACATTATCAGGGTACAATTCTACTTTTATATTTTCCTGTCGCAATTTCTGAATCGCCTGTGATGCGTATAAAGCTTCCTTGTCACCATAATTGATAAATATTGCTTTTGAAGTCGCCGCTACAGTTTCAGGAAATAATTGCAATTCTTCTAAAACGAGATAAATACGATCTAAGCCAAATGAGATTCCGACACCGCTCATATTTTTCAGACCAAAAATACCCGTTAAATCGTCGTATCTTCCGCCACCGCCAATAGAACCTATTGAAACCGTTTTGGGTGCCGCAACTTCAAAAATAGCTCCGGTATAATAATTTAGTCCACGGGCCAAAGTCACATCAAGATCTAAAATCGCTGTTGATAATCCTAAAACGGCAACATTATCGCAAATAAATTTAAGTTCCTCAACCCCTTTCATTCCAACTTCTGATGAAGCCAATAATTCTGAAAGCTGATTTATTTTATCTGTAAAAGTTCCTGAGAAACTAAAAAGCGGCTGTACTTTTACCAAAGCTTCTTCAGAAATTCCTTTTTCAATCATTTCTTTTTTAACGCCGTCTTCTCCAATTTTATCCAGTTTGTCGAGAGCAACTGTAAAATCGATTAATTTATCCGAAGCACCAATAACCTCAGCTATGCCAGATAATATTTTTCTGTTGTTGATTTTGATGGTAACGCCTTCTAAACCTAAGGAGGTAAAAACAGTATCATACAATTGCACCAGTTCTACTTCCTGCCACAATGATTTTGAACCTACAACATCAGCATCACATTGAAAAAATTCTCTGTAACGTCCTTTTTGCGGGCGATCTGCTCTCCAGACAGGCTGAATCTGGTATCTTTTAAAAGGAAATTCAATTTCATTTTGATGTTGTACCACGTATCTTGCAAACGGAACAGTCAGGTCATAACGTAAAGCCTTTTCAGAAATTTTTCCTGTAAACTTATTCAGTTCTATTCTTTGATTAATATCAATTGTTTCCGCAGAATTTAATTGCAGTTGTTCCAAAGATTCCGGTAATTCAATTTTTGTTTTATTGAAGAAAAAATTACCCGAGTTTAATATTTTAAAAATCAGACGATCCCCTTCTTCTCCATATTTCCCCATTAAGGTATCTGAATTTTCAAACGAAGGTGTTTCGATTGGCTGAAAACCAAATTTCTCAAAATTACTTTTTATGGTTTGAATAATATATTGACGTTTTGATACCTCTGCAGGTGAAAAATCTCTTGTCCCTTGTGGAATGCTTGGTTTTGAAGCCATTTTTTTTATTTTAGATTGTTGATTTTAGATTTTAGATTTCTTTGAGAGCTAAAACTTAAAACATTTAAAATTAATTTATTTCTGATTCTTTTAGACTGTTGGATTTTCAGACTTTCGACTTTATGACTTTCCAACTTTCGACTTAATTTAAGTTTGCAAATATCTTACTTTTTAAAATAAATAATACGAGTTCAAAAACAAAGTTGTAACAAAAACCGTATTTTCGTGACAAATTGGTCATGATGCTAAAATTATTCAAAGAAAATATCCGGATTGCGTTTGGTTCCATCAAAACACAAATATTGCGAACGATTCTTACCGTTTTAATTATTGCTATCGGAATTACTGCCCTTGTCGGAATCCTGACTGTTGTAACGGCATTAGAAAACACGATTTCTACCAATTTTGCTTCAATGGGAGCAAATACCTTTAATATCAACCAATACGAAAACAACCTGAAAAATCGTGGCGGAAATGAACGCGAAATCATAAATCCGATTATATCGTATCCTGAAGCCGTTGCTTTTAAAAACAAATACAAGTATCCTTTTACAGAAACTTCCCTTTCTTTTACCGCTACTTCTACTGCCGAAGTTAAATATCTGGACAAAAAAACAGATCCTGAAATTTCAATTCTCGGCGTTGACGAACATTTTATAAGCAACTCCGGTTTAGAAATAAATTTAGGCCGAAGTTTTAATCAGTTTGATATTGACAACAACACTTATTCCTGCGTTGTCGGATCAGATTTTGAAAAAGGTTTATTAAAAGATGTTAATCCTATTGATAAAATAATTTCAATTCGCGGTGCCCGATTTAAAGTTATCGGAGTTTTAAAAGAAAAAGGCTCAACATTTGGAAACAGTCAGGATTTACGTGTTCTGATTCCAATTCAGGTGGCCAGGTCTTTATTTACAGCACCAAACATTAATTATACCATGAGTGTAATGGTTGCTAAAAAAGAACTTCTGGACGAAGCCATTGACAATGCCACCAGCGTAATGAGAAGAGTTCGTAAACTGAGTCCGGTGCGCGATAACAACTTTGGTGTGGGCCGAAGCGATGATTTAATAAACAGGATTCTCGGAATTACAAAATATTTGGGCTGGGCTTCATGGGTAATCAGTATTATTACAATTTTAGGATCATCAATTGCTTTAATGAATATCATGATTGTTTCGGTTACCGAACGTACCCGTGAGATTGGGGTTCGTAAAGCATTGGGCGCTAAAAGAACAACAGTAGCTTTTCAGTTTTTTATTGAAACTTTGCTGATTGGTCAGATCGGTGGACTGGTTGGGATTGTATTAGGAATCCTTCTTGGTTTTGCCATTGCTTCGGCAATGAGTTTTAGTTTTGTCATTCCCTGGGTAGCTATTTTTGCAGCTTTTGCAACCAGTTTTATGGTAGCAATTGTTTCAGGTTTATATCCTGCAATAAAAGCCTCAAAACTGGATCCTATTGAAGCTTTACGTTATGAATAATTTTTAGTTTTCAGCCGCCAGATTTGAAATCAAAACTATTGACTGAAAACCTAAATAACAGCTTTTATCATCCTGTCATTGTCGTAAATATCTTTTCTTAAATCTATATTTTTGAAATTCATTTCCTCCAGTAAATCGGCCATTTCCTTGCCCAGATACTGGTTAATTTCAAAATACAGCTGTCCTTTTTCTAACAGGTTTTTCTGTGCCAGTAAAGCAATTTTCCTGTAAAAAACCAGTGCATCGTTGTCATCTACGAAAAGTGCCAGATGTGGCTCATAATCAAGCACATTCTTTTTGATTTCTGCTTTTTCCAGATTACGCACATATGGCGGGTTTGACACTATAATGTCAAAATTGCACTTTAAGGCTTCTAGTTCTAAAATATCCTTATACATAAAAGTAACATTTACCTTGTTGTTTAAGGCATTCCACTTAGCCGTTTCCAATGCTTTTTTAGAAATATCAATTGCATATACATCAGCATTTGGGAGATTTTTAGCTAATGAAATTGCGATGCATCCGCTTCCTGTTCCAATATCCAGAATTTTAAGTTTCTGAGTTTTGTCAGTGTTTAAATTTTCATTAATAATCCATTCTACCAATTCTTCGGTTTCCGGCCTCGGAATCAAAACATTTTCGTTTACATCGAATTCCAAACCATAGAAATGGGTTTTCCCCAATAAATACTGAATAGGAACTTCTTTCTTTAATTTTTCCAAAATAGAATCCCATATCACAAAATCAGACTTGCTAAAAGTCAGCTCATGATTTAACGCAAGATCAATTTGTCTTAACCTGTGTTTATTTTCCAGAATCAGGTAAAAGAAACTTTCCGCTTCATAGGCATCATAAAAAGGTGACAATTCCTGTATAAACTGAGTGCGATATTGTTTGATTTTCATTTTGGGTATTTGAGCATTAATTTTAGGCTAAAGCCAATTGCAATCCACGAATAAGTATTACAGAAACAAGTTTTGTTACAATTCGTTTTGTAAATCTTTCAGCATCCATACAGGGCAAGAATTATGCCCGGTACATCCCATCGGTGCATCTAAATATTCAAAACCCGATTTTTTATAGAGTTTTTGAGCCGCATGCATAAACGGCATTGTTTCGATATAACATTTTTCAAAACCAAAATCTCTTGCCTCCTTAAGGCATTTTTCCATCATGACACTTCCTATTCCCAAGCCGCGGGTTTGAGGTAAAAAATACATTTTTTGCAATTCACAAATTTTCGGATCTCCATTTTCCAAAGGCGCAATTCCGGCAGAACCGATAATCTGACCTTCACTTTCTACAACAAAATAGACACATTGAGGCTTGTTGTATTCTTCATACATCAAATCCAGGTAAGGATCTGCATAAGCAGTTCCTACTTTAGGAATTTCCATTTCATCAAAAACTGATCGTATTAATTTAGCAACAGCCTGATTGTCTTCTCTTTTAATTCTTCTGATAATCCAGTTTTCCATTTCCTTCATTACATTATATCTATACAAAAATAAAAATACTTTTTTGATAGTTTCATAACAATTTGGATTGTTTCACAACTATCCGGGCAACTTTTGGCACAAAAACTCAAAAATGACTTATTTTTGCATTGTGAACATACATGAGAAATATATAAAACGCTGCATTGAACTGGCCCGAAATGGTTTTGGAACAACCTATCCGAATCCAATGGTCGGAAGTGTAATTGTTTATAAGGATAAAATCATTGGCGAAGGCTGGCACAAAAAAGCTGGAGAACCCCATGCAGAGGTCAATGCAATACGATCTGTAAAAGATAAGTCGTTATTAAAAAAAGCTACTATCTACGTCAGCTTAGAACCCTGCAGTCATTTTGGAAAAACACCTCCCTGCTGTGATCTTATCATTGAGCATAAAATTCCCAACGTTGTTGTAGGGACAGTCGATCCTAATGAAAAAGTAGCCGGAAGAGGAATTAAAAAAATAATAGAATCCGGCTCTAATGTTATTGTCGGGATCTTAGAAGAAGAGTGCAACGAACTGAACAATAGGTTTTTTACTTTTCATCAAAAAAAACGCCCTTACATCATATTGAAATGGGCAGAAAGTCTCGACGGATTTCTGGCACCCGAAAAAGAAAACGATCAGGACAGAAAACCGGTTTGGATTACCAATACTTATTCAAGACAATTGGTTCATAACTGGCGAAGCAAGGAACAGGCAATTTTAGTGGGGACACAAACCGTTATTGATGATAATCCGAAATTAAATGTCCGGGACTGGAGTGGCAATAATCCTGTCAGAGTTGTTTTGGATCAAAATAGCAGAATTCCTGAAAACAGCGCTGTTTTTGATGACAATGTTAAAACAATTGTATTTACAAAATCTGAAATTGTCAGCGAAAAAGAAAACACTATCTTTGAAGTAATAGATTTTAACCAGAATATAATTCCACAAATTTTAGAAGTTTTATATCAAAATGAGATTCAGTCAGTTATCATAGAGGGTGGATTGCAAACTTTACAAATTTTTATAAATCAGAAGATTTGGGATGAAGCCCGAATTTTTAAAGGAAATATTTCTTTTGAAAAAGGAACAAAAGCCCCAATACTTTCCGGGAAAATTTTATCTAAAATCAATATTGCAGGTGACGAATTAATACAGATTAGAAATCATGATTGATACTATAATTTTTGACTTTGGAGATATTTTTATCAATTTAGATAAACAGGCTACGATTTCGGGATTGCAGAAATTAGGCATGAAAGAGTGGAATTCTGAGCTGGACCGTTTGAATCTTTTGTTTGAAGTTGGAGAAATTTCGCATGATGATTTTTTGGCAGGATTTCAAAAACAACTTCCAAATGCTTCTAAAGAAGACATACTGGATGCATGGAATGCCGTTTTGGCCGATTTTCCTTTGTATCGTTTAGAGTTCCTGCAAATGCTTTCGGGCAAATATCGTTTGTTTTTACTAAGTAATACCGATTCTATTCATATCGAAACTTTTGAAAACAAGACCGGAATATCTTTTTACAGTGATTTTTACCGATGTTTTGAAAAGGTTTATTTTTCATTTGAAATCGGAAAAAGAAAACCAGATCCTGATTCCTTTAAATATTTAATCAATAAACACGAACTGTCTCCTAAACGCACTTTGTTTATTGACGACAAGAAAGAAAACACAGATTCTGCTGCTGCACTTGGGTTTCATGTATGGAATTTACAAGTTGGTAAAGAAGATGTTGTCGATTTATTTGAGAAAAAAATACTTTAAAATTTACTTTTGGAATATAACGATACGTACCAGACTATAGCTTCTGAATCTGAAGAAGTGCTGTTTAAAGAAAAAGGAAGCAAATTCTTTGGGTATGCTTTTCCCCTGGAAAGCGAAGAAGAAGTAAAACCGATTATCGAAACTTTAAAAAAGCAACACCCACACGCTGTACATTATTGCTATGCTTACCAGTTGGGAACTGCACCAAAAGTTTCTTACCGGGCAAATGATGATGGCGAACCCAGCAATACAGCAGGAGCGCCAATTTATGGCCAGATACAATCTTTTGGGCTAACCAACGTTTTGGTAGTAGTCGTTCGGATTTTTGGCGGAACCAAACTGGGTGTTGGCGGGTTAATTGCCGCTTATAAAACTACCGCACAAATGGCCCTTGAGATTTCTGAGATTGTTGAAAAAACAATTGATGTACATTTTTTAATCTCTTTTGATTACAAAAACATGAATAAAGTAATGCGTGTGATCAAAGAAAAGAAACTGGACATCATTTCTCAGGAAATGGAAATTGATGAAAATTCAGGATTGCCAATTGGTAAAATTGTGACAAAAACGCGAAAAAAAAATGCCGAAATGATATTCGACATTTTTGATTTAATGTTTGAAATTGACATAAAAATGATATAATTTACTATTAAATCACATCATTATTTAACAATTATTCTAACGTTTTAAACAACTCCAAAATATAATTTGGAGGTGCTGTCGGACGACCCGTTTTTAATGAAATAAATACCAAAATAAACACTGCAGTTGTTAATAACTCATTTGCTTCGTTATAGATTTCGCAGTCGAATTCAATCTTGACAGATGATTGACTTTTGAAAGTCGTGCAAATGGTTAAAAGCTCATCATAACGCGCCGATTTTTTGTAATTAATCTGCATCGAAACAATTGGCAGCCCAATACCGCTTTCTTCCATGCTTTTATACGAAATCCCTTTATCTCTAAGCCATTCCACGCGTCCTATCTCAAAATACGGAACATAATTTCCGTGATATACAATGCCCATTTGATCGGTTTCTGAGTAACGAACACGAATTTGAGTTTGATGTTTTTTCATTATTTATATATTAAAAAAAATTAGCTTTTAAAAGTTTCCTTACAACATTTTTTTATAAAATTAGACCCCAAATTATTTTTTTTTACAGAAATTTGTTCACATATTTGTTATCCCGAAATTCGGAATAAAATCGCTCC